>JAZOUF010000033.1:0-10870 GCA_045657985.1 Candidatus Nanosyncoccus sp.
CTTTAATCCGAAGATCATATGCGGTATTAGCACACCTTTCGGTGCGTTATCCCTCAGTTTGGGGTCCGTTCCCACGCGTTACTCAGCCGTCCGCCGCTCGTCAGCAGGGTTCCACTGTTCCCTCGAATTCAACCTCCCGCATGATAGCCCGGAGTGTCAAGGAAACGGTGGAACCCCCTGCTACCGCTCGACTTGCATGTATTAGGCACGCCGCCAGCATTCATCCTGAGCCAGGATCAAACTCTCCATTAAAGTTTCAAGTTTGAAAAACTCAAATTAAATAAATAAACTGACGATGATTAATTGCACAACTAAATTGTTAAACTTTCTTCAAAGACTCTTAAAATAACTTCTCGCAGCTTTGAACTGTTACCATCTTATCGCGTTTGAATAAGTTTGTCAATACTTTTTTCAAAAAATCTTTATTTTTCTTTGAAAACCCACCTTTTTTTGAGTAAATTATTTGTTTTTGCGTTTTGGCATGAACCACCAAACAAGAACTGCATCGCCAGCTATCAGTAACGCGATAAACCACCATGGGAAAATGACATTTTTGCTGCATGTCTCAACGGTATTGGTTCCAGTTTCTGGAGCCCTAATTTGAGCTGCGCTCGTTACGCCAGTGTCTCCGCCACCAAACCCCATTTTATTATTCTCGCCATCCTCATCTATAGCTAGTGTAGTAGCTTCATCTTGTGGATCGGTAGGCAAAAGAGTATCGTCTTCTTTTTGTGAGGCGGCAATCATCTCATTGCCATTAAATGGGTCGCTAGTAATGTCTATCGGCTCGGTCGGGACAAAGAAAACTGTGTTACCTGTATTGCTGTAACGGATTTGGCATTCCATACCATCTTGATAATCTGATGAGTCTATGCAGCTAGAAAGATCATAATAGAGTTCGTAGCTAACACCGATTGTGGTTTTATAATAAATTCGGAGATGGCGACTGGTTTCTGGATTTAGAGAAAACTCTTTCATGGGCAATTCCACTTCTTGATCGGATGGGACCCAATTCTCTTCGCCTTTCATCGTGTTGCTATCGTAAATAGTATAGCGATGGGAATTGTCTACGCCATTTTTGATGTCGTCCCAGTAAGCACCAATTGGGTAGCCATTATCAAATTGAGCAATATAAAGTTCCGACAAATCGTGCAGATAGTTTTCAGGAGCAAAGCCCATTCGTTTGTATTCTAACTCGGTACCGTTGAAGTAAATACGAAAAGTTTTTTTACTGGGGTTGACTGCCGTTAGGATGAGCCCGTACATATTATAACCAGACAAGGCGTTATATTTGTTCTTTTCTTCCCCATCCCAAGTAAACTCATAATAGCACATTTCTGGCATATACGGATTGGGGTGCTCTTCGCAGTACGCATCTTTCAGACTTTCTACCTTATGATTAAAAATTGTCATTTCGCGAAAATCCCAGGGACCCGATTCCATTGCGCTAACCGTGGTTGTGCCAACGATGCTCAAAATTAAAGTTAATATTGACGTAATTAAAGGTATTCTTATATTCATATTCTCCTTTTGATTATTAATTTTAGAGAATATGATGCATATCATGAATGGAATTACAACCCCCCCACCCAGGCTATTCTTAGCATAAGCAACTGAAAAATAACCCCGAGCACTTTGGCTAGGGGTTTATAATATGTTATATATGGTTACTATTTATCTTTGAGAGATTCCGTTTGGTTCGTGGTGTCTTCTGGTTCTGGAAGTACAATACCAATAGATGCAACAGTATCGCCTTCGCCCATCCGCATAATGCGAACACCCTGAGTAGCACGACCCAGGGTCGGGATCTCCTTCATGGCAACACGAATAGCTTGCCCCTTGGTGGACATCATAATGACTTCTTTGGCGAGTGGATCAAGAGTATGAACAGCAACGATGGGGCCAGTTTTTTCAGTTACGGCTGCCACCTTAATTCCAACACCACCGCGTTTATGTGGTGGGAAGTTAGAAACGAGAGTTGCTTTACCGTAGCCATTAGCGGAGACGGCGATAAGTTTCTGTTTAGGATCTGTAATAACATCCATGCCAACAATTTCATCCTTTGGACGAAGACGCATACCACGAACGCCCATAGCCGCACGCCCCATGGCGCGGACTTCTTTTTCGTTAAATCTGGTAGCTTGGCCAGCAGAAGTGGAAATAACAATGTCGTTTTCGCCAGTAGTTTCCTTGACCCAACGGAGCTCATCACCTGCGTCAAGTTTAATGGCAATTAGACCGTTGCTACGCACGTTAAAGAACTCTTTGATGGCAGATTTCTTGATGGTTCCCTTCTTGGTTGCCATAAAGAGATAGCCATCTTCGACGCCTTCTCCTTGTTTAATAATAGCGGTAATCTTCTCTTCTGGATGCATATTTAGCATATTGACTGCCGCAGTACCTTTGGCAGATAGTGATGCCTGCGGCACTTCGTAGGCCTTCATACGGAAGAGGCGACCTTGGCTAGTGAAGAACAGGAGGTAGTCGTGCGAATTAGCGGTGAGAATCTGAGCAATAACATCTTCTTCTTTGGTGGTCATACCACGCTTGCCTTTGCCGCCACGATTCTGCTTGCGGAAATCTGCTTGTGGGACACGTTTCATGTAGTTTTCGGAAGTAAGCAAAATTACGCTTTCCTCTTCTGGGATGAGTTCTTCCTCTGAAAACTTACCGACTTCATGGTTGATGATTCTTGAACGACGAGGATCGTCGTATTTTTCCTTGATAGCAATGAGTTCCTCCTTAACGACACGAAGGATTTCTTGTTCGCTGGCGAGAATTGCCTCAAGTTTCTGAATTAGCTCATGGAGTTGCTTTAGTTCTTCTTCAATTTTGTCACGTTCCAAACCTTGGAGACGACGGAGTTGCATTTGGAGAATGGCGTTTGCTTGGATTTCAGAAAGGCCGAATCTACTCATGAGCTGCTTATCGGCATCATCGTAAGAGGATCGGATGACCTTGATTACTTCATCGATATTGTCTAGCGCAATTTTCAAACCTTCCAAGATGTGCGCCCGTTCTTTGGCTTTCTTTAAGTCAAACTCCGTTCGGCGACGAATAACGATTTGGCGATGCTTAATAAATTCGGTTAAAATTTCTTTAAGACCTAGAACGCGAGGTTGAATGCCATCAACGAGGGCAAGAACATTGTAATGGAAAGTGGTTTGAAGATCGGTTAATTTGTAAAGCTGATTTAAAATCTTCTTTGGGAATGCGTCTTTTTTGAGCTCGATAACAACGCGGGTTTTGCCTCGTGCTGACTCGTTACGAGCATCAGCGATGTGGGTGATTTTCTTATCTTGTGCAAGGTGGACGATTTTATCAATCAGACCTTCTTTACTTACGCCATACGGCATTTCGGTAATAACAATATTATAGCGGCCATTCTTGCGCTCCTCAATATTTGCTACGCCACGAATCGTAACAGAACCTTTGCCAGTGGCATAGGCTTGCTTCATTGGTGCGCCACCATAGACTTCAGCGCCCGTTGGGAAATCTGGACCTTTGACATATTTCATGAGCCCATCTAGGGTAATTTCTGGATCATCAATTAGGGCTACGGTAGCGTCAACTAATTCGCCTAGATTATGTGGTGGGATATTAGTGGCCATACCGACGGCAATACCCATTTGGCCGTTCAGGAGAATGTTCGGTACGGCTGCCGGGAGCACTACTGGCTCTTTCTCGGTTCCGTCGAAGTTATCTCGAAAGTCAACTGTATCCTTTTCAATATCCGAAAGAAGCTCGGCGCCGATTTTGTCCATACGGGCCTCCGTATAACGAGAG
Source organism: Candidatus Nanosyncoccus sp. (assembly GCA_045657985.1). GTDB lineage: Bacteria > Patescibacteriota > Saccharimonadia > Saccharimonadales > Saccharimonadaceae > Nanosyncoccus. The sequence goes on from JAZOUF010000033.1 coordinate 3,787, forward strand.
GCGGCTGGCTCATCGCCATCGGCTGAACCAAAGTTACCTTGACCTTCTACTAAGGTGTAGCGCATTTTCCAAGGCTGAGCGAGATTGACCATTGCGTCGTAAATAGACGAATCGCCGTGTGGATGATATTTACCCATGACTTCACCGACGATACGAGCGGACTTAACGGTAGCATGGGGAGCTTTCCAGCCATTTTTATTCATGGCGAATAAAATACGGCGATTAACTGGCTTCAAGCCATCGCGGACGTCTGGCAAAGCGCGATCAATAATAACAGACATGGAATACTTGAGGAAGTAGTCTTCCATGGTATGCTCGACGGGTTTAATCTCGATACCATCCAATTGGCCAGGGTCCTGTCCGGACACCTCTTCCTCGGGCCGCTCCGGGCCGCTCGGCCAAGTCTTAGACCCTTCGGAAGAGGTGTCACGGCCACCCTGTGACAATTGTTCGTTGTTCAGCTTATTCTTGTCGCTGTCGTCTCTCATAATTCCTCCTTAAAAATCCAAATCATCAAGGTTAACTGTAGCGGCGCCGGCCTGAATGAAATTCTTTCTAAGTTCAACTTGATCGCCCATTAACTTTGTAAAAATAGCGTCGGCCTTCTCTGCATCTTCGACGTGGACCTTTACCAAAACACGGTTCTCTGGGTCCATTGTGGTCTCCCAAAGTTGTTTAGCATCCATTTCGCCAAGACCTTTGAAGCGTTGTTGGGCGGTGTAGCCTGCTTGTTTGAAGCGCTCCTGAGTTTCGTCAATCTTGGTGCCAGCTTTACGACGTTCTTCAATCTTTTCAGTAAGTTTCTTCTCAAGGGCAACTTCATCATATAGATAATCTATCTTACGAGTATTACCAGTCCCCTTGATGAGGCCAAACAAAGGCGGCTTTGCCAAATAAACATGGCCAGCTTCTATAACTTGTGGCATGTACCGGAAGAAAAATGTCATAAGGAGAGTGGCAATATGAAGACCATCTACATCGGCATCGGTCATGAAAATAATCTTGTCATATCTGAGACCATCTAGATTGAATTGGTCGCCAATACCGACACCGAGTCCTTTAATAAGTGAGACGAGCTCTTGGTTAGCGAGCATTTTGTCCAATCTAGCGCGTTCCGTGTTAAGAACTTTACCACGCAGAGGTAAAATGGCTTGAATTTGGGGATTACGTCCTTCCTTAGCGGAACCAGCCGCTGAGTTACCCTCCACGATAAAGAGTTCACAATCCGAACGAGTACGAGAAGAGCAATCAGCAAGTTTGGACGGAAGATTGAGACCTTCAAAGGCGCCTTTTCTTATAACATTATCGCGAGCGGCACGAGCGGCTTTACGCGCACGAGCGGCCAAAGTGGCTTTACTAACGATTTTCTTGGCAATTTGAGGATTCTCTTCTAGATAATAGCCAAAATACTCGGTCATCACTTTATCGACATAACCACGAGCCTCCGGATTACCGAGTTTGTTTTTTGTTTGGCCTTCAAATTCTGGGTTGCCAAGCTTCATTAAGATAACGGCGGTGAGCCCCTCTTTAATGTCGTCTCCAGTGAGATTGTCTTCTTTCTCTTTTAGTAGACCAGATTTGCGAGCATAGTCGTTGATAACGCGATTCAAGGCTGTACGAAAGCCGACAACATGCGTGCCGCCGTCTGGCGTTAGAACGTTATTGACGAATGGCTTCATAGTTTCGGCAAAAGAGTCGTTATATTGGACCGCAATCTCAACACCCATAGTGTCATCTTGTTTCTCAACGTAGAAAATATCATCAGAAAGGAGCTCTTTGCCGTTATTTAGACGTTTGACGTAACTCCTGATACCACCCTCAAAGTAGAATGATTCGTGTTCGCCAGTTCTTGCATCACGAACTGTGATAAGAATGCCTTTAGTAAGATAAGCCTGATGACGAGCGTAATTCTTGACCCATTCGAAGTCAATCGTGGTGCCAGTTTTGAAGATGGTTGGGTCTGGGTAAAACGTAATGGCGGTACCGCGCTTGTCGGTCTTGCCGAGAACTTTAAGATCAGAGGTAGGCTTGCCGGTATCAAATTCAATGTGATGAATCTTATTGTCGCGATAGACCTCGGCAATCATCTTAGTAGATAAGGCATTGACCACAGATGAGCCGACACCGTGAAGGCCAGAAGATACCTTATAGCCACCGTCACCGAATTTACCACCAGCGTGAAGCACTGTAAGCACCGTTTCAAGCGTTGAACGCTTGGTTTTAGGATGAATATCAACAGGGATGCCGCGTCCATTATCCTCAACTCTGACACCGCCATCTTCTTGAACTGTGATTTCAATTTTATTACAAAAACCTGCGATTGCTTCATCAATGGAGTTATCGGCGATTTCCTTAACAAGATGATGCAAGCCATCATACCCAGTAGAGCCAATATACATACCTGGACGAACGCGAACCGCCTCTAGCCCCTCTAGTACACGAATTTCAGACGAATCATAGGCTTCTTTAGCCATTTTAATACCTCTTCTTAAATATACCTATCTAGTATACACCTTAAACGCCAAAAAAGCAAGATTTAAGAGTGTTTTTTCAACCAGCCGTCTAGGAACCCACTTTCACGATCAGAACCGCTCTCAGTGGCTTCTACGGCGCTCTCAGCGGGTTTTTCAGCAGATGCCCAGCGGGCTTCAATTTCTTTTTCAACTTCGGAACGAGTTTTGGCATACTTGGTGGCAGAATATACTTTAAGCGTTTCCATGAGATTGTCATTTGGCTCGCCCATCGGTGGAGGCAGGTTGATGGTGAATGGAGTGGACGGCATGTCAAACATCATCACTTTGGCGACAGCGGCAAAATTAGGTGTTTTCGTGAGGTCTTCGGCGGTGAAAGTAGGACTAAAGGCTTTGACCATCAATTCGGCATCCGTTACGCCGATGCGTCCACAAATAATAGTGCCGACGTTACCAAGTAACGCTTCCCTGATTTTTTCGGTTAGCTGCGTCATAAACTGGTTGGCTACGATAAGGTTGAGGCGATATTTACGGGCTTCAGAGAGGATGGATTCAAAGCTGTCCGTTGCGAAGTTTTGGAACTCATCTACGTAGAGACAGAAATCTTTGCGCTGATCCTCTGGAATATCCTGGCGGCTCATGGCAGCTTGTTGGAACTTCATGACGAAAATCATACCGAGAAGATTAGCATTAATGTCACCGAGGCGACCTTTAGAGAGATTGACGAGGAAGATTTTCTTATTATCCATGATTTCTCGAATGTTAAAACCGGATTTAATCTGACCTAAAGTATTTCGCATAATAGTATTAGAGAGGAATGGCCCCCACTTGGAGGCAAACCAAGTAATGACTTCACCTGCGTCGTTGGACTTTTGGGAGGCTGGGAACTCTTTGGTCCAGTAATCATAGACAGCTTTATCGGTGACGTATTTTAATTTGGATTTTACAAACTCTGGATCAGTAAAGCATTGAGGAATGTCAATGAAAGTAGCACCAGCTGGATCGGACATCAAGAGGAGTGCGGCATTTCTGAACATATGCTGACCGCGTGGTCCGAAGAAACCTTGGTTTTGCGGGTCAAAGAGCGACTGAAGCATACTGATTCCCTCCTGAACGATAAAATCTTTCTGATCTTCAGAGGTAAACTCAAACATATTCATGCCTACTGGATGTTCAATATCGGCTGGATCGAAATAGATGACGTCGTCGATACGTTCCTCTGGGACACGCTTTAATAAAGCCTCTACGGCGTCACCATGCGGATCGATAAAAGCAAAACCCTTACCGTCACACATATCTTGAAAAGCGAGGTTTTCTAGAAAAACAGATTTACCCATGCCGGTTTGACCTATAACGTACATGTGGCGACGACGATCCTTTTCACCGAGATAAATAGGCTTTTTGTTTCCTCTAAATTCGTTGGTGCCGAGAAAGATTCCTTCGGTCATTAATTTTGCGGGGCCGTCTACTTGTTTAACTAACTGTCGCTCAACCTGCGAGCTTGGGATTGAGCTTTGCTCTGGCAAATGGAAAATTGAAGCTAGCTCTACGCTATTTAAAATGCTGGAGCTGGCCTTGAGTGGAAAAAACCTAAAAGTGTAATCAATGGCGAGTTTTTTCATATCTTTGAATGGATTAACCTTGAAACCATTAAGTTCTGGTGAGTCAAATTGCGAAAAAGCCGATACGATGCCTCCCAGAATCGCTTCGGAGCGCGGTTTCGTATCGGAACAGGCTATTACTCTAATTAGAGTTTCAAAACCTGGGTAGCGCATTTTGCCAGTAATAGCTTGGATTTCTTCTTGTTTGATAGCAGTGATAGTAACCTCTTCAGACTTTTCGTGCTCTTTAGGCACTTCCCAAGGGGCACGGATAACATCACTCACGATATCGCCAAGTACTGCGCCGCCAGTTTTAACTTTTTTGCCTTTTTGCATATTTTCAATATATGTTTTGCCTGTGGCAGACCAATTTTTTTGTGCAGGGCGGAATAAAATTTGAACAGTAGCTCCTTCGCCTTTATTCACTGTAGAAAGTGCATTAAGGATGGCCATGGAGGCATCTCTCTTAGTATCTTCGTAAGTAGCGATGGGGAGATAGTAATCTTTATTCAAGGTGAGTTCTGCGCCGGCGATATTGCTTACCTTGCCCTCTGGCGCAAAAATGTTCGGTTCCCTTTTTTCTTCAATTCGAGCCGTAGGATATGCGGATTGAATAGCCTGCTTGACTGTTTCGGTGAGAACAGATGGGACGATGGCATAGTATCTAATGAGTCCGTCACTCGCGATGATTTCAAACGAAAAATGACGTTGGCCATACAGTTTAACTTTAAAACCTTTGGCGATGGTAGAGGCTAGGATAGAATACATGACCTGAGCCTTGGAGATGGCTTCGTTGGCAATATCGCGTTTGTCGCGTCCACCAGCCTCTATGTCGTCAGTGCTAGGCGGCAAATGGATGAGGAGTGGCACCATTTTGAGACCACGTTCGTATTTCTTAGCTTTGCGAAGTTTAGCAAGGCGAGCACTAAAAATGATGGCCACAAACAGAATAACGGCAAGGACAACTATCGGTAAGACCACCCAGGATTCCATTAGGCCACCTCTCTACTAAATGAATTCTTAAGATATTCTTGCGACATGCCAGGAGCCGCCTCGTTGCCTCTGATGGCCGAGTAGAAGTCGGAAATGTTGTCGGTTTGGCTAAGTTTTGCGATAGCCTCATTAATTTCACCCATTGTATCCGAGCTTAAATGCTCTTTGTCGGCATGGATAAGATGCGGGCGATAAGATATGGCTGAGGATGTCTCGGCTGGTGCACCAGAATTAGATATTGGTGGCGTTATGGAGTCATTAGATTTGTTTGCAGTATTCTCCGCAGCTAGCCCGCCTTGTGGCTTTTGTTCCATAAGGTCATCTTGACCGGAAATTGCTTCTGGCGCATAGATGGCCTTACTACCGAGTCCGCGAAAATCGCGAGGTTGATTCCAGCTATTCTGGTTAGTGAGATCTAAGTTATTTTCAGATTCAAAATAATTTGGATTCGGCGAAACATTGCCTGCGCCAGCGGTAAAGAATGGCTGATTGTTATTGCCGGCATATTGATTATTTTGCCCATAATACATATGTTTATTTTATCATATTTAAGTGCGTTTGGCGACCAAAAATTCAGCCAATAACAGAAAAAAGACCATGAGACTAATCGTCCAGAGATTAATAGCGCCAAATGACCGCGCCATAAGCAACATGATTGGTCCAAATGAAAAAACGGCCGCATAGAGATAATCTTTCCCACAGAAAGACCGCCGGTTAAATGCAAGCCGATAGAATATTTTCAAAAACAGCGAGGAAATACCGAAAATTGCTACGTATAATGTTGTAAAAAATAACAAAACACCTACTGGACCAATTTCGGTAGGAGAGGTGATAATTAGCATAAGAATTAAAGCTGCGAGTCCTATAATGCTAATTACCGACATGATACGATTAAGTTTCATGCTGATATTATACCATAAACTTTTTGTTCCCCCAAGTGTTGCTGTTCTTTTCTCAAGGCTCTCTGCCTTTGAAATTTTGGAGGGAAAGCGGGGGTTATCTGGCACCTAATTACAACTATTGGCCACAACCGTAATCCGCTATTCCCTTTTTGACCGCTTCACGCTAGGTGAAGCATCGATCCTTGTTAGCTGTTTTCTTCTACTCTTGTTTATGCTTTTATAATGTGCTAATAGAAGATTTTCTAACGCGCTCTACGCTTTTTCGTCTTATCGTGGTTGTCGTGAGGTCTTTGAGGTATTAACCATGATATTAACTTGGCGGAGCTCTAGGTAATTCCTATGTTGTAATTTATGGCTAGAAATTACCTTTTCGCCCGCCAAAGTATTTTATGGTTTGCCACGTTTTCTATGATAATTTCTCATGTTGTTCCTTTTTGTTTAGTGTTTGTTTTAGTCATCCCGACTGTCTTCATATTAGCACAATCGTCTTAAAAAAGCAAGAGATTTGTTCAGTATATATATTGTGTTTTTTACAACACATTCCCCAGATTATTCTCTGTTCTAATTTTTTGTTCCTTTTGTTGTATTTTTCACAACAAGTGCGTCAGCAAGCGGAGTTGTGGCAGTAAAAAACCAGCTTTTGTGCTGGCAATTTTTTTCTTAATGGTGGAGCTGGGGGATACCGCCTCCCCGTCCGAGTCATCACGTGGACATAATTCTACATACATAGTTTCCTGTTTCGTTTAGGCGAATATTACTAGCTGCAAGAAACCAAACTAGTAAATGCCGTGGCTAATTGTCGTGCTGCGCTACGCCGGCCACACAGCCTTATTCCCGTTGTATGATAATCCACATCCTACGGGATCTTGGATGTGAACCAGCCTATATTAAATTAGGCATAAGCTGGCATGTACATGACATGCGCAGTCTTTGTGTTTTTTACACTTATTAATACTTACGGTATTTAATCGGTATGCCTTACGTCTGTTAATAATCCGTCTAAGCTTTGTCAGCCCCAACTAGTGACAGTATATCATATTTTCGCTAAAAATAGAAGAAGACCGGTAACTGCGAGGAAAACCGGTCTTCTTAAGTAGAGTGTGGAGTTATTTTGGCT
>JAZOUF010000034.1:0-6882 GCA_045657985.1 Candidatus Nanosyncoccus sp.
CCGCAAGGTTCTCCCCTGCAACATCAAGAAGCAGATCGAACGGGCCTTCAAGCCCCTTGACGTTGAAATCGCCGAACAGAACCACAAAGCCAAACTCTGTGCGTCCAGCACGTGATACCTCCCCCTTCCTTTGCCCTAGCCTATACGCTAGGGCTTTTTCATGCTATACTGAACATATGAACGACAAAATCTCCACCATCAAAAATTGGCTCGGCACCGGCTCCATCAATATCTTCGGACTCCCCATGTCCGGCAAAGACACTCAGGGCATCCGCCTAGCCGGCACTTTGGACGCCAAATTCCTCTCTTCGGGTCTAATCATCCGCGCCAAAGAAAAAGAACTCAAAAAAGATTATTCCGAACATGGCGAGCTTATTCCTACCAACGTCTTCTACGAATGGGTTCTACCTTATTTCGAACGTCAAGACCTTTACGAATATCCACTTATTTTATCCTCTATCGGCCGTTGGTCTGGCGAAGAGGACTCCGTTATAACCGCCGCCGCCAGCGCCGGCCACGATATTAAAGCCGTTATTCTTCTCAATATTTCCGAAGCCGACGTCGAAAATCGTTTTGAAATGGCCAAATCCCTCAATGATCGTGGCGAACGCAAAGACGACCTGGACCTCACTACTTTCCGTACCCGCCTAGAAGAGTTCCGTACCAAGACTCTACCAGTTATTGAGCATTACCGTAACCTTGACCTACTCATCAATGTCAATGGCGATCAAGACCGCGACGCCGTTTTTAACGAAATCGTCGAAAAACTTTACCACACAGCCGTCGAAGCTCATGTCTAAACTGCCATCCCGTATAAATAACTCCTAGCGCCACCACACCAACTACCGCATAAAGCGCCACAAAGGAAGACTTTTCTTCATAAACTTCCGTCACCAAGCTATGATCCGCACCTTTATTTTCCACAATTTTACGACATCTTCCCGTTTCTTCATTCAAATAGTATCCCTCTTTGCATATCGTAACCGACGCCACTTCTTCAATCTTTTTGCATCTACCGGTTAGCGGATTCAAATACTGCCCATCCGCACACACCTTTTCTGTCACTTCGACAACTTTAACACAATTTCCAGTCACTTCGTTAATTACTTTACCCACCTCACAAGTCCGAAACTCTTGATAATTATTTGCCTCACCCGGCGTAGACGCATATGTCGTCCGCCAAATTTCACCGCCATCTGCATCATAACCAATCAAAGCCCACGCCGTTCCTTTCCGTTGGCCACCAGGATATTCGAGTCGCGCCACTACTGCTCCATCCACGTCCGCAAGCTCTAGCACCCCAACGTTTGTTGGGTTTTTTGTTACCGCAAAATCCGTCAAGTACCTGGCCATATATCCTTCTGCCTTCAAAATCCCCGTTAGCGAATATGTCTTATTTTTATATTTAAGAGCACATCCATCTAACAACACTTGCTCCGCCGTCGTATTATAAAGTTCCACATATTGCTCCGCCTGTGTCTCCTCATAATAACTCAGTATCTCGGAAAATATCACACCAGCACATTGTGACACCTTACCGTAACCCTCATCATCCTTCTCTTCCACATAATAATCCGCATTATCGTACTTCACTTCATAATCGTCTACCGCCATATGCCCAAATTCACCAATTTCCACATTCCTCACTAGCACCGTCGGACTTGCCGATTTAAATTCTTTCACACAACCTTCTTTTCCATCCCAGCATACACTATCTATCACTTCGCCGTCTCGCATCAGCACAAGCGGCCCTGCCTTAAACGCCAAAGTTTTTGTATAATTGAGCGCCGCCAGCTCGTGCTCAGGCGAGCTGGCCAGGCGAAGGAGGATGGTCTCGCCAACCATATAACTGTTCTCGGGAAATTCTACCAACGTAGCCATATTCCCGCTTGAATTAGTATAGCCTACAGTTAGGCCAGCGAGCGAAATCGTTTCGTCGGAGCGTCTTTTACCAATTTCAATCGCTTCTCCGACATTTCCCACTCCATCAATCGTATACCCAGGATTTACCATCTTAATATACACTTCCGGCAATCTCACCAAATCATTATCGCTACTTGCCACCACGCAGCCCACCTCACATTCCATGCTTTCCGCTCGCACGTTATCACACATCACGAATAATAAACTCATTATCACCCCACACGTCGCCCAGAAATAAATCATAATTTTTCTCATAGCCCACACCCTAGCAAATTCTTACTAGAATTACAACCCCCCACATGCTATAATTAAGACATGAGCATTTTCATCCCTGTAATTATTCTCATCTTGGTTGCGCTTATCCTGAGTTTTTTACAATTCTCGCCAAGCCTTTTCTCATTTTTCTATCATTACGCTCTTGGTAAATATTCCCATTCCAAAGCCGACAATCTCGCACTTGATTATATCTTAGGCACCGAAGCAATTTCTGCAATTATTTGGTTTGCTATTTACGTCATATTTTTCGTAATTTTTTATCACAACCCCGACCTCAGTTCAAGCATCATTCCATGGATAATCGCCGGCATTTTATGCGCCGAATCAGTCTTTGCATTCTTTTTCTACTTTCGCAAAGGCAAATCTACCGCGCTCTATATATCACGCTCCGCTGCCAATACTTTCCTAAACGATGCCAAAAAAGTTTCTTCACGTCGTGAAGCCTTTATGTTGGGATTTATGTCCAAAGTCCCCGAACTCATTTTTACCATTCCAATTTATCTACTCATTGTTTATATTCTTATCTACTCAACTTTCATCCCGTCAGCCATTACTATTATCTTTTTCATCATTGTCGCCACTATTCCACTTTTCATCATTCGCACTATTTATCGCACAGATCGCACCCTCGCCGACATACAACGCATGCGCACTAAGACTAAACTTTTCATCCGGCTCACTCTTACCATTAGTCTTTTGTTACTAACTATTGCAACTTTGTATTTAGGAGCAGCCTACAATGGATAAATCTACTATCTCCTCTCTCACCAGAGAACTAAAAATCCACGCTCGCGCTCTCGGCATTCCCGACGGCGCCGCCGAAGATTTTATTAATCACGCCCTTTCGTCCGCTGAAAAAACCATCGCCAAAAAATCCGTCATTACTGCCGCCGACCTCACCAGAATAGTAGCCAAAGAGCTTGGGAAATATCACCGCGATTTAGCTTACGTTTTCGAGAATCGTGATACAATAATATAAAGGATTTTATGGGCAAAAAATACGATTACGATTATATCATTATTGGTAGCGGGCCAGCCGGTTGTACTGCCGCCCTTAGTCTTGCCAATCCCAAACGCAAAATCGCTCTCGTAGAAGGGGGCAAATTCGGTGGTAGTAATCTCAGCACTCGTGATATTCCTTACGCCATCAGTCTAGATTTTTCACACACTCTTTCCAAGCTCATCAGCTACCCAGAAATCAATCGTCACGGTTTGCATTTTAATTTTCCCACCGTTGTCACCCACCAAAATTACACCATTTCTACCATCGCAAATCTAGATGCCAAGTCCATCAAAGATGCCGGCATTACTTATTTTCAGGACAATGCCTATTTCCTTGACCCCCACACCGTTGCAATCAAAAACAAACAAGTTACTTCTGCCAATTTCATTATTGCTACTGGCGCCACACCTACTTATGGCGATATTCATGGTACTGATACTGCCAAGTTTTTCACGCCATACAACATCATTAAAGCTAAACGCATTCCTAAGTTCATTCTTGTCGTCGGCGGTGGCGCTTCCGGTTGCGAAATTGCCGAATACTTCGCCGAACTCGGTTCTAAAGTCATCATTCTCGAACGTGAGAACCGCTTGCTTCCTCGCGAAGACAAAGAAGCCGGTGCCGCACTCGCTGAATACTTTACTAGACGCTTTGGCATTATGGTTATCACTGGCGCCGACGTCATCGCCCTAGAACCAGACGGCCCCACTACAACTAAAGTCACCTTCAAACTCAAAAAAGAAGAAAAGACCATCCGCATTGATTGCGCCGTCCTTGCCACCGGCTCCGCCCCCAACACTGATCTTGGTCTAGAGAACGCCGGAGTCAAATACACCGAATCCGGTATCAAAGTCAATCGCATGTTCCAGACTTCCGCTCGCAACATTTACGCCATCGGCGACTGCATAGGCGGCGAATCATCCACCGAACGCGCCGAATATCAAGCCTCTGTTCTCGTTTCCAATCTTACTAGTCGTACCAAAAGTTACCCCAGCTACACTGGCTTCATCCGCACCGTTAATACTTTTCCAGAAGTTGCCATCGTTGGCTATAATAAAGTTGACCTCGCCAAAATGAAACGCAGTTGTCGCAAAGCCATCGTCTATTTGAAAGACATCACTGCCAGCAAAATCCACCGTATTGATTACGGCTTCGTCAAAATTCTCGCGGATCATTCTGGCCATATCCTTGGTGCCACCATCGTAGCTCCCGGCGCCGCGCTCATGGCCGAAGAATTCGCCATCGCTATCCGTCATAATCTTACCGTATTGGAGCTCGCCAGCACTCCACATATTTCTAACAGCTTCAACTACGCCATCAAACTCGCCGCCCGCCAATTAGTCAAATAACAAAAATCGGCGCGTAAGTTAGGGGGGTAACTTTAACGCGCCGGTTTCTATCCTAAAATCTCTTTTAGAACTTGGTGGCGGGGGTTGGATTTGAACCAACGACCTTTTGGTTATGAGCCAAACGAGCTACCAGGCTGCTCTACCCCGCGATATTCATCCTAGTACTTCCTTATTATACACCCATATCACCTTTTTGTAAACACCTAAAACACATAATCGAACCTGTTTTATTTATGCTATTTTTTCAAGGAATGGCGCAGGTCGGGCAACGTCATAGTAAAATTGCATGCCCCTTGAGTTCTAAAATCCCGTGTTTTCTCGGCAACAGTTTTCATTATCTCTGTCGCCGGCTCACGCTCGCTTAAGCTCTTAGATGCGTCATTCCGAAGTGAAAAACGGGGAGATAACCGAAACCGGAAGACTCCACTACAGAGCGACTACTCAGCTAGGATACACCTAACGGAGCGGCCGTAGTTGCGATAACCATAATTGGACGGATTGACATTGCTAGAATCGACGAGGAGGAAGTACATATTGCGAGTAGCTTCCCACGTAGAGGAACAGAAGTTGCCGCGGTTACCCTGTTGGTGCGCCTCACCAGAGTAGAAGTAGCCGGATAACGGCGTAGAGAGAGCGGTCTGGAAAGCAGTTACTTGATTAGGACCCCCATTGGCGTACTGAGCATAGAGATTTTGGAACTCACCAGTTGAGCCACCAGTAGGTAGTCGCCATCCGTACGGGCAAATATCGTCAGTAATGTCTCTAATAGAGTCAGGGACTGGATCAGTGGATGGGCTGCCAGCATATGAAGTGCCAGTACCACCCCAACAGTACGAACCAGCTGAAGCAGCACAGTAATTATAATATACACCGATTTTGCCTTGGGCTATACTAGTTTTGCCATTGATAGTCTCGGAAGTTTCGCTGTCGTAAGACCAAGGTGAACCCGCCGCACCACCATCTACGCAGTATGCACTATTACAGCCACCACTAGTCGTACTATCTACTGCAATCCATGGCTCTGAGTAACTATAGCTAGAAGTCCAAGTTTTCTTTACCGCCGCCATTGCCCATTTATCAGTAGCGGTACCAGTAGTAGTACCTTTTAGATAGCCTAGTGCCTCATTGCTAGCATTGGTCATCTTGCCGGCATCACTGCCTGTACCATAAAGTTCGGCCTGAGTTAAGGCGGTAAGGTCTAATGCTAAATTATCTAGCATCCAACATTTGTTATCGGCTAACTTGGCTATACGATATGATGTATTGTCTCTTTTGTCATAAATTGTAATAGGTTCATCAGTAGCTCTTGTTTGGCATTCGGCAAGAGTAATAGTTTGTAGATATTTAGCATACCAGATGGCGGTGAGATCAATGCTGTTACTAGTTGCACTGCTAGCATTGGCAATTTTGATATTGTCATTAACTTGATAAGTATTACTGTCACATACTGTATTAGTAACTGTGCCATCACACCAGCCTGCAAAAGTATAGCCATCACGAACTGGTATATCAGTACTAGTGAGTAATACATCTCCAGTCTCTAAACTACCGCTAGCGTTACTTGGCATATTAGACACACTGCTGCCATTATCTCCATCATTAGCATTATAAGTAATGGTGTAGTCATAAGTAACTACCTTAGCAGTAATGGTGAAATTAATGTTATTAGTAAAGGTACCTGATACTTGGGTATTAGTAGAACTAGCACCTATTCTCATATCTACACTAGTACTACCTGCTTCATCCATATCAGCAAGTGGAGTACCAGTACTACCTACGGCTGGTAAACCATTGTAGTTAGACCAAGTAGAGGTACCGGCATCATACACTGAATAGCCCCACTTGTCTGTGCCTAAACTTTCTAATGCTATATTGGCATTAGTGGCTACACTTTCAAAATAGTTAGTATTATCACTATTTACGAGTCTATTGTTATTTCTATTAGCATCGCTAGAGTTCCCCGCTGTAGCAGACATCGTGAAGCCATCTGCACTATTACTACTGGCCGTAACTGTCACCGTATTACTATACGCAGCCGTCCCTGGCGCCAGTTCTTCAATCACGAATCCCGTATTCGTACTAAATGCTACATCCAGTGTCGTCGCAAAAGTATATTCTAGATCCACATTATTACTATATGTTAAGGCAGAAGCATTATTGGTATTAGCATTACTATTATTATATATGGTAATGGTAAACAACATCATAACTATTAACATATATAATATATACTTGCTGGTTTGTTTCTTTTTCTTCATGCGCTACCTCACTTTACGCTTTTACACTTTTTAATCCTAATCCCATGCGGTGCCACTAAAAAGCGTATATAAA
>JAZOUF010000035.1:0-7234 GCA_045657985.1 Candidatus Nanosyncoccus sp.
ATGTAAACAGGAATAATAATAGACTGGTTAATACTAATAATGTGAACTATTTTGAAAGTGTAGCAGCTAATGCAGATCTAGAACTATCTGCACTTGGTGAGAACAAATGGGGCTATGCTATATGTAATGATAATGATAGTACTACTACCGATACTTGTACTACTTGGTCTAACTATAATGGTTTACCAGCAGTTAGTGCGGATAGATCTAGTGACCTTACTTTAGTTTCTACGGATACAGCGGGAGATACTGAAGTTCTGATGCGAATAGGTGCAAGTGCTACTAATACTCAAGTAGCAGGAGAGTTCACTAATAAGATTAACTTCTTTGTGACTACTAATGTGGTGACTTATGATTATAGTATTACTTATAATGCTAATGATGGAAATGATGGGAGTAGTGTTTCCAATATGCCAAATAACGTCAGCGGTTCATTGCAAACAGGACAAGAACTATTAACTAGCAATAATACGCCACTAAGAAATAATTATGAATTTCTAGGTTGGTGTGATGGAACATCCACTGATGCTGGATGTAGTGGTAACATTTACAGAACAAATGACTTCATTAAACTAAATTCACCAATAAATAATACAAACGGCAATGTAAACAACGTAACTCTTTCTGCTATATGGGGCGCTAAATACATGCAAGATATCACCTTGGCGGAATGTCAGGTAAGAGCCACCGATGCACCCATTACCATTTATGATAAACGCGACGAGACTCCGTATAGAGTCCAAAAACTTGCCGACAACAAATGCTGGATGTTGGATAATCTGGCCTTAGATTTGACAGATGTCAATGTCAAGGATAGGATGTACAGTTCGAGCGATGCTAGCCATGACACCCTTACTAATGCTAGTAATGACACCCTAGGCTATCTATTTAATGGTGGCGGCACCACTTCAGACCAATATCCCATCGCCAAACTTAATAATACGGCCTGGACAAGTCGCGCACACAACTATTATAACATCCCCATGATAGTATTAAGTGGCGTCTGTAGTGATGAGTATTGCGTCGATAATCCCAGCGACGGCAAATGGATTTACGACGCTATAACTGCCAAAACGATTAACGGCACAACGAGCGTAGTTCAAGGCAAAATTGGCATCTACTATAATTATTGTGCGGCTTCAGCTGGATCATACTGCTGGGATGAGGGGGTTAATGGCGATAACTCACCATCTAGTGACTCAGACCTTACTGCATCACAAGATATAAAAGAAGATATTTGCTCAAAAGGTTGGAGACTTCCCACTGGCGATCCGGACGGAGAATTCAAAGCACTCTACACTTCTTCCGGCGCAAAATACGAGAAATTTCAAATCGCGCTCTTTACGCCTCGTTCAGGCCGCTTCTGGAATGGCCATTCAGTTAATCAAGGTATCTACGGCTATTTTTGGTCATCAACTCGATATAGTATTAATAGTATGTATGGACTCTATGTTGGCTCTAGCGTTATCCAGCCATCTCTAAACAATCCGCGCTACTACGGCCATTCAGTTAGGTGCGTCCTCGCTGAATGACTCAAATGATGCGAAAAAGCATCCCCCCTCAGAGAGAGGGGGGATGATTAAACCACTCTGGCTAAAACGGGTACATTAGTCACCAAGTTTTGGTTTGCGTTCAATCCCCAGTGCGCTTGCCTCTTCGAACCCATCATAGAAGTTTTCTGAAATCTTTGGATGACCAATCTTGTTTGCCGCTTTCACTACTTCGGTTAAATCGTCGGTAATCTTAAAAATCTTAGTATCCTGCCTGCCGATCAATCCTAGCTCTAACATTTTTTTGATAATCCGATCGAAACTTCGCCAGTATCCTTTACCAATTAAGAATACTGGCATTTTTGGCATTTTCCCTTCTTGCATTAAACATAGTATCTCGGATATTTCATCCATTGTGCCAAAACCACCTGGGAAAAATACGAATACCTTAGCTGCCATTGCAAGTGATACTTTGCGTGCAAAGAAGTATTCAAATGTTATGCAATCTGTAAGATATGGGTTTGGGAATTGCTCGTGTTTTAATGTGATATTGAGACCAATTGTGCGTCCGCCAATTTCAAATGCACCCCGCGAAGCAGCCTCCATAATACCAGGACCACCACCAGTTACTACGGTGTGTCCATTTTTCGCAAGTAACCCACCTAATTTGTATGCCATTACACAGTATTTATTCTCTTGCGGCAATCTTGCAGATCCAAATACCGTCACACCCTGCGGAAAAGAACGCACAATTTGAAGTCCTTGCCCCAAATCTTTTGCATATGCGTTAGCTCGTTCCAAATCAGCTATGGATAATTTTTTCAGTAATTCTTCTTCAGTTTGTAACATATTCCTCCTTTATAACTTTTGTATTGGCATTGGATGCAGCTCCACCTCATTATTGAGGATACCACGATTTGCGCCAATTTTTTGCACCACGGAAGTAGAATTCGCTGATGCGAAGATTAGCGATTGCCGGAACGTCTTTCCATTGGCAAAACTAGCCAAGAATCCTGAGCCGAACGCATCTCCTGCGCCAGTAGCATCCCTCATCCGCACATCTTCGTATATTCCGAATCGATAAACTTCATTCGTTTCATGATTTCCTGCAATGCCGCCCATTGCCCCGTCCGTTACGATCACGACATTGACATAATTATTTAGATGATATAACAATTCAGTCAATAATATACCAGGTACCAACTGTGACGCCTCTGCTTTATTGACAAGAAGAATATCTACTTTTTCCAGTAGATTCATTACCTGCTCTGCCTTTGCTAATTCTTTTACGCCCGGATTAAACATGATTTTTGCCCCCAGCTCCTTGGCTTTAGTGAAAAATCTCGTCAAGGTATCAATATCGCCACGTAAAGTCGTGACGTATAACCAATCTGGTTGCAAAAGTTCCAAATCATTTTCATCAAAATTATCAAACTTCTCACTTGCCCCGCGATGGGTCAAAATGGTTCGCTCGCCACTTCTAGAATCAAGCAATATTACCGATGTACCAGTGGCTTTGCGCTTTACATAGTTCACATAGCTACTATCGATCCCTTCGTGGTCTAGAACCTGAATAATTGCCTCGCCTGCCGAGTCGTTACCAATATTGCCAATAAAAATCACTTCATGACCATTACGACCAAAAGTGATTGCCGAATTGATACCGCCGCCCCCAACCTCATAGCTCAGATTATCGATATCGACTTTTGAACCAACTAAGACATTCCCAAAAATCGCTTCATTGCCAATTGCGGTCGGCGTTAAATCATCGCGATCCATTAAGTAAATATCTTGGAGAGCCGAACCGAGCGAGACAATACGCGCCATTATAATACTACTCCAGTTTTGTCAATTTCTTCCACCAGAGCCTTGAACATGGCTGCTGGATCCGGAGCTTGCGAAATAGCAGAACCAACGTTGATTACATCAACATCCGAATGTGCCAAGGTACGTACATTGGTCATGTTAGCTCCGCCGTCCCAGCCAATCTCAACGTCAGTCTTGATCGCACGAATTAACGCCACTTTTTCTGTCTGCAACAAATCCGCTCGGCTACCTTGCACTCCAATTTGCCCAGCAAATACCATCACATGATCAGCCGCTTCGATATATCTCTGCACTGCACCGGGAAATGTCCCAGGAAGTAGTGCGACGCCAGCTTTGATATCGTGTTGCTTTAATGCCTCAAAAATCGGCAACAAATCCTCTTGCGCCTCAGCATGGAAAATGCAAAGCGATGGGTTCAATTTGAAAATTGTTTCCAAGTGCTCCGACGGTCTTGCTACCATCATGTGTAAATCAGTTTCCCAACCTTTCGGCCACCAAATATTTGTCACATCTAGAGTCTTGTTCGGTGCAAATAATCCGTCCACAATATCAATTTGTACACGTCGCGTAAAAGTATTGATACGCTCTACTTGAACCTTAAAATCTTGCTTACTGTTAGCGAGAATCGCCGGTACGATTGTTACCTGCTTAATCATAATCTTCCCTTTCGTCTAAACGATTAATGCGGCGCACTCGCCGTTCGTAATTTACAAAATCAGTTTCTAGAAACTTGGTAACAATTTCTTTCATCAACTCTTCATCAATAAAATGCGCCGAAAGGCAAAGCACATTTGCATCATCATGCTCACGCGCTAGTCCTGCTGATTCTACAGAGTCACAATGCGCCGCCCGGATTCCCTTAAATCTATTTGATTGTATTGTTACGCCATGTGCTGAATCGCAAATGAGTATCCCCCTCGACCCAGCTTCTTCTCGTACCGCTTGCGCTACGGCGATGGCCGGGTCATTAAAATCGTCACCCTCGGAGTATTCATAGGCGCCTTCATCAACTGTTTCGTAACCTCTGTTCAGCAAAAACCCTACCAGTCTATTTTTTAGTTCAAACCCACGATAATCAGCGCCAACGAAGACTTTCATCAGTTATCTCCGCTATAATCTACCGCAAGCTCAACTAAACGGTTAGAGTATCCCCATTCGTTATCATACCAAGCTACAACCTTAATCATATTGCCGCCTACTACATCAAGTAGTGGTAAATCAACAATACAAGAACGCGGATCCCCGATAAAATCCGACGAAACTAATTCTTGTTCGGATACACCGATGATCCCTTCATAGTATGACTCGTTAGCTTTCCTCTTAAACAATTCAGCTAGTTCTTCTTTTGTGGTATCACGTTTAATAATCGCGGTTATGTCGGATAATGATACAACTGGAGTCGGGACACGCACGGATAAACCATTGAATCTATCTTTGAGTGCCGGGATAGTTAGAGCCGCAGCTTTAGATGCGCCAGTCGTGGTTGGCACAATATTCTGCGCGGCGCTACGAGCTTCACGTAAATCCTTCGCCGGTGCGTCCAGTAACCTCTGTGAGCCAGTATAAGAATGTACTGTTGTCATCATTGCCTTGTCAATGCCAAACTCGTCTTCTAGCACTTTCATAATCGGTGCGATGCAGTTAGTAGTGCAAGAAGCATTGGATAAAATCTCATCACTCGCCTGAACCGTGTTTTCGTTAACACCAAGTACAACAGTTTTTGCACCCTCACCTTTAGCTGGTGCTGAAATCACGACCTTGCGCGCACCCGCTTCAATATGCGCACGTGCGTCCTCTGGCTTCGTAAAGAATCCAGTAGACTCTATCACGACGTCTACTCCCAAATCTCGCCACGGTAAATTTTTCGGATCCTTTTCGGCGTAAATTGGGATTTCTTTGCCATCTACAATAATCGCATGTTCATTGAATGACACTTCACTATCGTAAGCGCCATAGGTGGAATCATATTTAAGGAGATGCGCTAAAGTCTTCGCATCAGTAATATCATTAATGGCTACTACCTCAGCATCATCTCGTCCCATCAGAATCTTGAACGCATTGCGTCCAATCCTGCCAAAACCATTAATTGCTACTTTGACCATTTTACCTCCTATTATTCTTATGTATATTATAACACACAAACTTATTATTTCTGAAAGAAATAATAATTAATAATCAAAAAAGAAGGTCAGGACATGTGCCTGCCTTCTTTTTAGAACTTGCTTTCTTTGTTAAACTTTCTTTCCTGAAAGAAAGTCCAAAGCGTTAGCGAGCAAAATGCGCAAACGCACGGTTGGCTTCAGCCATACGGTGACAATCTTCTTTCTTCTTGAAGGCTGCACCAGTTTCGTTGTAGGCATCTACGATTTCTGCCTCAAGGCGCTTTGCGTACGGCATACCCTTGCGTGCGCGTGCTGCTTGCACCATCCATGTAAATGCGAAATGCATCTGACGATGGCCAGCGATTGGAAATGGAATCTGGTAGTTAGCACCACCCACACGGCGTGACTTCACTTCAAAATCTGGCGATACATTAGCGATGGCTTTTTCTAGAACCTCTACTGGATTCTCCGAATCCAATTTTTTAGCAGCGCCCTCAATGGCGGAATAGACAGCACGTTCAGCGACTTGCTTCTTGCCATCAAGCATTGACTTATTGATGAGCCTTTGCACCATAATTGACTGATATTTGCGATCTGGACTGACTTTGCGTTCCAGAGATTTGGTAGTTTTACGTGGCATAATTACTTACCCTCCTTCTTGGCACCGTACTTAGAACGACCTTGCTTGCGGCCATTGACGCCCTGAAGATCCAAAGTTCCGCGTACAATATGATAGCGCACACCAGGAAGATCAGGTACACGACCACCACGTACTAACACTACGGCGTGTTCCTGTAAGTTGTGTCCTTCGCCACCGATGTAAGCCCACACTTCCTGACCATTGGTAAGACGTACGCGAGCTACTTTGCGCATAGCTGAGTTCGGCTTCTTTGGTGTCTTAGTGGTCACCTTAATACAAACCCCACGCTTTAGCGGAGATGCTTTCTCGTATCGCTTAGTCTTCAAAGTGTTCACGATGGAACCAAGCGCTGGGGATTTTGATTTCTTTACAGCCTTTTTGCGAGGCTTGCGAATCAACTGATTAATAGTTGGCATTCAAATTCCTTCTATATATTATATATATTATATTGCCCTGTTTGCAAAATACAGCAATAGCAAACAAGATGAAACTCTTTACGCTATTATAGCACGAATGACCGGAAAAGTAAATGTTATTTAGTATTAACTTCTACCAGATAATCTAGAGTTTTTTCAATAATCATTCGGTTGCGGATGTCCATTTTAACATTTGGGTCCTTAAGGCTTTTTAGAGCTTCTGGCGATTTGCGATAGACATCTTTTAGTTCAGCAATCTTCGCGTTGACATCTTCATCGGCCACCGTAATCTTATTTTCTACGGCGAGTGTTTGTAGGGCAAGTGAAGCTTTCACGCGTTCCTCAGCTGCTTCTCGCGCTTTCTTCTCCCAGCTTTCTTCCGTTTCGCCACCACGCTTCAAGTATTCCTCAAAACTGATACCCTGTGAAGTGGCGTTACGATTGATGTCGTCACGAATGACTTTCATCTGGTCGTCAATCAAAATCTCAGGTGCCGGGATTTTAGACTTCTTCACAAGGGCTTTCAAAAGTTCGTCCTTGAACTTCTCGCCTTCGCGCTGCATCGTCTGTGCTTCCAAATTTTTCTTGATGTCGTCCTTCAGCGCCTCTAAATTATCAAATGGGCCAACCTTCTTTGCTAGCTCGTCGTCAATTTCTGGCGTTTTTACTTCATTGACTTGTTTGAGCAAAATCTCAAATACGGTCTTAGCCCCTGCTAAATCAGGCATACCATAATCTTCAGGAAAAGTTAAATCAAGC
>JAZOUF010000036.1:0-6063 GCA_045657985.1 Candidatus Nanosyncoccus sp.
AATTATGGGATGGGAGTGGGGAAAAGTTTATAACGAGTTGGCTAGTTCGGCTTTCAGCTTTTCGGCTAGCTTGGTGATGGTGGGCTGGTTGTTGCCCCACATAGTGATGCGGATGAGAGGTTCGGTGCCGGAAGGGCGGACGAGCAGGCGACCGTCGTAATCGGCAAGTTTTTTATCGTAATCTAACAAGAGCTTTTTGACGGCGTCGGAAGATTTAAGAGTAGCTTTCTGCTCGTCGGTGGCGGAGAGGCCGAGCATCACTTGAGGGAATTTAGTGATAATATGTGCGAGATCGTGTAAAGAAGTATGTGACTTGGTGATAGCCTTGGCGACCATGAGCGAGGTAAGAATGCCATCGCCGGTGGCTTCACCGGGAAGAATGATGTGGCCAGATTGTTCGCCGCCGATTTTAATATGGTGAGCGCGCATGGCTTCGGCAACATTGGAATCGCCAACGGCAGTGATTTTAGCATGAATATGGTTGTCTTTGGCCCAGTTGAGCAGGCCCTGATTCGTCATGACGGTGACAGCAATACTGTCTAGTTGTAAATGATGAGCGAGAATAGCGATGATTTCGTCACCATCTACTTCGTTGCCGTCACTGTCAATCATGAGGCAGCGATCGCCATCGCCATCGTAGGCGATACCAAAATCTAAGTGGTTGTCGGTAACAGTGGCTTTTAGTTGGTCTAAATGAGTGGAGCCACAGTTGTTATTAATGGATTGACCGTAGTGGGCATCAGCACTGAGAAGTTCTACTTTGGCGCCTAAGGAAGCGAAGAGCTGGTCTCCGATAGTGCTAGTAGCACCGTTGGCGCAGTCAATGGCGATATGGAGGCCTTTAAAGTCGGCGGTGCCGAGATAATTTAAGAGGTGTTCCTTATAGAGTGCAACAGCGTCGTCATGTAAATCTTCGCGGAGGGTGGGGGATGAAAGCGCGTAGTCTCGTTCCGAATCAATAGCGTTTTCAATGACTTCGCAGGCTTCTTTGTTCAACTTTTGGCCACTGGTGGCGCCACGTTCAAAGATTTTGATGCCGTTGTCATGATATGGATTGTGGCTAGCAGTAACATCAATGGCAAAATCAAAGCCCATTTGATAGAAGCAATAATTGATAGCGGGAGTAGGAAGAACACCTACATTGCCATATTCAATACCAAATGTGTCTAAAATTGATTCAAGATCGGAGAGAATCCACTCAGTAGATTCGCGGGTGTCACCGCCGATTAAAACTTTGATTTCGTCGCCAGCGTAGTTGATGAGGCCTTTGACTATTTTAGTGAGAAATTCGGTGGTGAATTTGGAGGCATCACCTCGGATGCCATCGGTGCCGAAGTATTTCATTCGATAAGTTGACTCCTGATTACTTTAATAGTTAAAATGATATCTTCCACGTTGCTACCACGGGAGAGGTCAGCAAGGGGGATTTGGAAACCTTGGATGATGGGACCGGCGCAGGTGAAGCCGCCGAAACGCTCTAGGGATTTATAGAAAATGTTGCCAGAATTTAAGTCGGGAGTAATGAGGATGTTGGCTTGTCCTTTTAGTGGGCTGCCTGGTGTCTTTTTGATGGCTACCGCTGGGCTGATGGCGGCGTCTAGTTGCATTTCGCCATCGATGAGCCAATCTGGGTGATTTTGTTTGATTCGGTCGATGACAGCGTAGATTTTTTCAAGGTCGGGATTCTTACCGCCAGAACCGTAAGTGGAATAGGAAAGCATAGCGATTTTGGGCTGCTCGTGATAAAAGGATTCAAAAGTGCGGGCGGTATCTTCAACAATACAGTAAAGTTTGTCGGTGTCGGGCTGCTTGTTGATGCCGCCGTCAGCGATGGCGAGATGGGTGGTTTTGCCGTCCGATTCAACACGCTCGCAAATGAAACAACTTGAAAAGTATTTGGACTTTAGCGGAATTTGATCTTTGACGGCGAGAACGACATCGCGAGAAGGGAAGTCGATGCCGGAAATGAGCGAGTCAGCTTGACCTTCTTGGAGCATAGTGGCAGCTATAGCTAGATTGTCGGCACCAAAAAACTCGATGTCCGGAAAGTGCTTGATGGCTTCCTGGGCAATCGAGTTATTGGACATTTCGGGGAAGATGATTTTCATACCCCTATTATAGCATATTATTTGTCGACAACTTCACCTTCGACGGCGTCGCCATCGTCTTTTTTGCCTTCGTCTTTTTTGGTGTCGGCGTTGTCGGATGAGGCTTGCTGGTACATCTTAGCGCCGATAGGCATGATGCGGTCGGACAAGTCTTTGGCGGCCTGTTCGAGTTGCTCCTTGGTGGCGGTTTCATCACTTAAGGTTTTCTTAGCATCTTCGACGGCTTTTTTGATGGTTTCTTTGTCTTCATCGCTGATTTTGTCTTTATATTCATCAGGCATTTTTTCAGCTTGATAAATAGCATTTTCTAGGTGGTTCTTAGCGTCGATGGTTTCCTTCTTTTTCTTGTCTTCTTCGGCGTGCATTTCGGCTTCATGTTGAGCTTTTTCAATGTCTTCTTTGCTCATGTTGCCAGAGTTCTGGATGGTGATAGATTGTTCTTTGCCGGTGCCTTTATCTTTGGCAGTAACATTCAAGATGCCATTTGCGTCAAGGTTAAAGGTAACTTCAATTTGAGGAACACCACGAGGGGCTGGTGCAATGCCATCTAAGATAAAGCGACCGAGAGACTTGTTGTCTTTGGCAAATTCGCGTTCGCCTTGGAGAACGTGGATTTCTACCTGTGGTTGATTGTCGCTGGCAGTGCTGAATACTTCGGATTTTGAAGTTGGGATGGTGGTGTTGCGATCAATGAGTGGAGTGCGAACACCACCCATGGTTTCAATGCCAAGAGTGAGTGGGGTAACATCAAGAAGCAAAACATCCTTGACATCGCCCTGAAGGACGCCCCCTTGAATAGCGGCACCGACAGCTACAACTTCATCTGGATTGACACCCTGCATTGGATCCTTGCCGAAGATATTTTTAACTTTTTCAACGACGGCTGGCATACGAGTCATACCACCGACCATGACGATTTCGTCGATGTCTTTGGTTTCGAGCTTGGCGTCTTTCAGTGCTTTCTCGACTGGGCTGGCTAGTCTGTCGAGAAGTGGAGCGACGAGTTCTTCTAATTTTGCGCGAGTGAGGGTGTATTCAAAATGCTTTGGGCCATCGGCATCGGCTGATAGGAATGGAAGGTTGATGTCGGTAGAAGTGCTGGAGCTAAGCTCCTTCTTGGCTTTCTCGGCTTCGTCTTTGACGCGTTGCATGGCGGCAGCATCACCCTTGATATCAATGCCAGATTCTTGCTTGAACTGATCAACGAGGAAATTGACAAGAATGTTGTCAAAGTCCTCACCGCCGAGATGAGTATCGCCATTGGTGGACAAAACTTCAAACACGCCATCGCCGATATCCATGATACTGACATCGAAGGTACCACCACCAAGGTCGAAGACGGCGATTTTTTCGTCTTTTTTGCCCTCGAGACCGTAAGCGAGTGCGGCAGCGGTAGGTTCGTTGATAATACGCTTGACTTCGAGACCGGCGATTTTACCAGCGTCTTTGGTGGCTTGACGTTGAGAATCGTCGAAGTAAGCTGGAACGGTAATGATAGCTTCGGTGACTTTTTCACCGAGGAAAGCTTCGGCGTCGGCCTTGATTTTGGATAGAATCATGGCACTGATTTCTTCTGGAGTGTATTCTTTGCCGTCCATTTCGACAGCTACGCCGTTGCCTTTCTTGACGATTTTGTATGGGCTGATTTCTACGTCGCGCTGGACTTCGTTGTCTTCAAATTTACGACCGATAAGGCGCTTGATGCCATAAATAGTGTTTTTTGGATTGGTGACACGTTGACGTTGAGCGACTTTACCAACAAGACGTTCGCCTTTTTTGGTGACGGCCACTACGGATGGCGTAGTGCGGTCGCCCTCGGCATTAGTAATAACTTCTGGCTTGCCGGCAACCATGTAGGCAAATGCTGAGTTGGTGGTGCCGAGGTCAATACCAATGATTTTGCTCATATTATATTCTCCTGTTTAGATTTCTTGGTTCATGTTGGCACTCATTGATGTTGAGTGCTAATATGACTCTATTGTAGCAAACTGGCACTGTATTGTCAATAGTGCTAATTAAAGAATTGTTATTGTGATAAGAGTGGCGCGTGTTATAATATATGGTATGAAAAAGTGGTGCGAGGTATTAGGTGTAGTATGCGTGATGCTAGTGGGCATATTTGGCGGTGCGAATGTTTTTGCCGATGTAAATAATTTTTATTTTGAGGATTTTACGGGGGATTATTATCTCAGCAAAGCGGAGGATGGGACGAGCCGGCTACATGTGAAAGAAGTGCTGACGGCAGTGTTTCCAGGAACGAATCAAAATCATGGAATAGAAAGATACATACCATTTACAAATCAGGGTGGAATAAATATGACAGTGGCGGATTATGAGGCATTGAACCTTAAGGTGACAAGAAACGGGGAATACGAGCCGGTGAGTAATATGGGAGTGGAAGATAATTATTTTTATATTCGAATTGGAGATGCGGCGAAGTATGTGCAAGGGAAACAGGTTTATGTATTAGAATATGATTTTGCTAATGTTGTGACAGAGTTTGATGCGGAGGGGAATAATGTGAGCGGACAAAATGTGGAAAAAATGTTCCAAGAGTTATATTGGGATACGAACGGGACGAGTTGGACACAGAGATTTGATAAAGTGACGGCGAGAGTGCATTTTGCGGACAGGGTGTTAAATGGTTTTACTGGTAAGAGTTGGTGCTATGTGGGGAGATATGGTGAGAGCGGGCAAGATAGGTGTACTACCGTTAAGATTGATGATGGGGTGGAATTTGCGACTAGCGGAGTGAGAGGATATGAGAACTTGACTTTTGATGTGGAACTTAAGGCGGGGACTTTCGTGGTGCTGGAGCCAGCAAAGAATTATACACTCGTGTGGATACTGACGGCGGTAGGAACGGGGTTGATGCTGTTTACGGTGCTAGGACCAGTGAGACGCTACAGAAAAGCGAAGGAGAAACGAGAGTATTATAAAAAGATGTTTGTAAAGCCAGAATATCAGCCGAACCATGATTATACCGTGGCAGAGATGGCGGAAGTGTATATTGGAAAGAAGAAAGATGCGAAAGTGGCGGTACTGCTTGATATGATAGTGAGAAAGAAGATTGCCTTGGCGAAGACGGGGGAAAATAGGAAGAAGGGATGGAAGGCGATGGTTTTGAGTCTTGATGGAGTGAGCGAGGAAGCAAGAACGCTACTTGCGATAATGAATGGTGGGTGGGTACCGGAGGTAGGGGATGAGGTGGAGATTAAGGCGCAAGTGGCGACGTCGAGATTGGTGGCACTAGGACGAAAATATGATGAGCAGATAATAGCTGAATTGAAAAAAGATGGGCTAGTAGAGGAAAAGTATAAATCGACTGGACGAAATGCGTCGACGGGGACGATGGTGGTGGTAATTTCCGTAGTGATGTGTTTTGTATTTTTCGGAATAATTATGTTCTATGAAACATTGCGGGATAATGGGCTATTGAGAGGATATGTGGTAGGAGAAAATGTGTTTTCGTCAGTACTTATAGTGATGATAATAATGGCGATTGTGATATGGAGTTTGCTATATTCCAAGACGGATAAATATGCGGTACGGACGAAAAAAGGACTTGAAACATCGCGATATATGGATGGGTCGAAATTATACATTGGGATGGCAGAGGCGGAGAGGTTGAAAATGTTGCAGAGCGTGAAGGGAGCGGATATGTCTAGCGAAGGGGTGGTGCGGTTGTATGAAAAACTGTTGCCATATGCGGCAGTATTAGGACTGGAAGAATCGTGGATGGCGGAACTAGAGAAGTATTATAAACTTGAGGGGGTGACTGAGCCAGAGTGGCATAGAAATGGATTCACAGTGAGAGATTTGCACTATGCATCGACGCTCGCATCTTCGTATTCAAGGAGTGCGACTACAATGTCAAGTGGGAGTGGAGGATCGTCATCTGGGTCTTCTGGTGGAGGAGGGGGAGGATTCTCTGGAGGGGGCGGAGGCGGTGGAG
>JAZOUF010000037.1:0-8601 GCA_045657985.1 Candidatus Nanosyncoccus sp.
AAAGTTAAATCAAGCGTAAACTTATCGCCAGGTTCATGTCCAACGATGCCATCCTCGAACCCAGGAATCAGACTCTTAGAGCCAAGCACAAGTTTAAAATCGCTAGCTGATCCACCAGGAAATGCTACGCCGTCTTTCTTGCCGGTAAAATCAATAATCACTTCGTCAGTCAACTTGGCAGCGCGCTTGATAGCTTTTTTCTCGGCGAATGACCTAGCGATATTGTCTAGTACGCCTTTGATGTCCTTTTCTGTAATCTTAGTTTCTGGCTTTTTAACCCCCAGTTTCTTATAATCGCCAAGTTTAATCTCTGGAATCACATCCGCTGTTGCGGTGTATTCTAGTAATTCGCCTGGAACATATTTGATAATATTTGCTCCTGGCACCGCCAAAGCATCTTGCTTATTTTCTTGAAATGCTTTGATAATCGTAGTACGCACAGCAATATCTGCGGTTTCGCCGTTCAAATCATTCTCTGGTATGAATTTTTTGGCTACTTCCATTGGCACTTTACCTTTACGGAAGCCCTCCACACGCACTTCTTTCGCTAAACGCTCCAAGGCCTTTTCACTGGCCTCTTTCAAATCTTTTTCGTCCAATGTTACCGTAATCTCCACACGAGAATCGGATAGCTTTTTCAGCTTAGTTTTCATACTTTCTCCTCTAATTTAGACTATTATAACACAGAAATCACCGAACTGGTAGTCCGGAAATGATCCAGAGTATAACGCGTGTCAGTACCGAGCTTTACGGATGGGTTCATAATTTCGCAGTCGTCAAAGATATTCCTAATGTCTAAGTAAAGATTTTTTTCAAACTCCGGCATCCCATCATTAGTCACGATTGCCTTAATGCGCCCCTCTGGGCTACCACCAGTGATGGAGCCACCCTGCCGCTGAATTACAAAATTACCCGCTCGCAAAAACGCCACGGCTTTTTTACTGAAATCTTCCGCTTCTACATCAAATTTTGGCCTTAAACTATAATTTCCCGTTGCAAATGAACCGAATAGTGCCAATTCTAGTCCGAGGCTTTTTTCCATCACGGCCAAATCATTGAGAAAATTCGCTAAGTTTTCTGGCGGAATATAGAAATCCGTCACAATCGGCACTCGCTCACCTACTCGAATCTGGTTTAAGAAACTCACCAAAGAATTGCTAAACTCATCTATCGCCTCACGTGTTTTGTCTGACTCAATAATTAACTGCGAGCCCTTAGGTAGCACACTCTCCATGCTGGCAATTTTCTTTAAGTTCTTCTTATTCTGGTCAAATTTTGCCATCACCACAAAACCTTCCTTGGCTTGCTTGGTAATCTGACCTAACTTTTTGCCAGTCTCTTCCACTGCCTTCGCAATTCTAATATCGTAAATATTAAGTTCGCGTGGATTCATCGTTGTTGCAAGTTCCAAAAATTTTTGTGCAGTCTCAAATTTTTCCGCCGTCACTACCACCCGGCTAACCTTGCCTTCCATTGGCACTGCGCGTAAAATCACTTCCGTGATCACGCCAAGTGTCCCCTGTGCTTTAAAGAGAAGTGGCATCAAGTCAATCGACTCACCTTTACTTGCCTGCGCAATCATTGGATAACCATAAGACGAATGACCAGTTTTTTCAATTTCGCGAATCAACACCTCATTCGTTTTGATAATCTGCTTCAGCTTCTCATATATCTCACCCTCTTTGGATTTTTCGCCTGCAATTTTGGTTATGCCATGTTCGTTGATGCGATTCGTCTGTATAATATCTCCATTTGGCAATACGAACTCAACACGTTCGACAAAACTAAAAATTCCACCATAGCGCCCCGCCCCAGCATCTAAAGGGCAATTAGAAATCAGTCCACCAATCGTCTCCATCTCATGACCGCTAACCGGAATCGTGAGTCCATTGATAGATAGGGCAGTATTTAACTCTTTCAAAGTAATTCCAGCCTGGACGCGTACTAAACGCTCACGTTTATCGGACTCTAGTAACCGATTCAATTTTTCGGTAGAAATAATTACACCATTGCCAAGATCTGCCCCACTTTCGTCTAGCCCAGACCCTCGCACTGTTACTGGCACTTTGATGTCTTTCTTGGCCAATTGATAACAAAATTGCATCAGCTTACAAACATCTTCAGTCGACTCCGGCAAAGCCACGGCTTTGGGCTTAATTTTTAATACTGAACGGTCAGTGGAATAAGCGTCCAAAATATCAGGCGTATCATAAACATTGCCAACAATCAACTGATTCAAATATTTAGCAATTTTGCCCATCCTGCTTACGATTATAACACACATTTTCATAACAACAAAACTTTTTCTCACAGAATAAAAAATCCCCCGCAAATGCATGCGGGGGCAAAAGGCAATTGAGATTAAAGGGTACAGGTGTAAGGCCTGGCGCACTGAGAATTGTGCCGGTTGATACGCGCGCTGAACTCCTTATGGAGCTTCAGCTCGTAGCTCACCAGGCGAGTAATCTCGTCATTGGTGGCTTTCTTCGGGATGATTGTGAGCGGCGCATCGGTGTCTTCGTTGTGTCCTTCAATGCGCAGCAGCTCATCCTGCAGGGCGCGACGCTCCTGTATCAACAGCTCAAGTACCGTGTAGGGCGGCTTCCAAACCATCCCCACGAAGTGCTGTGTCACCGTGTGGCCATTGGAACTGAAGCTGCCAAATTTGCCATTCAGCAGGCGACGCAAGCGATGCGTCATCAACTTCCCGGACGCGGTGACGATCGGGAAAGCATAACGTTTGTGGCGTCCGTCCTCAGTTACCTCGATTATTGCAGTCTCAACTTTGTCTTTCAAAGGTACAACCCCCTAAAATAGTTTTGCAAGGAGCTGAATCTCCCCACTAATTACATTATATCACGTTTTGCCAATTTTGTAAAGACTAAACTTGGTTAATTTTCACCACCACCTCTTTTAATATCTCTGGCAGCCTGGCTTTTTCCTCTGTCGTAAACCGCGATAATACAAAATCCACATCCCCCATCTGTCGCCTAAGTGCATCATTCCCCGTACCGATGCGAATCCGTGGATATTCAGAACTACCCAGGTATTTATCTACCGATTTTAAGCCATTATTGCCACCTGTCAGCCCGCTCGCTCGGTACCTTACCTTACCAAACTCCAAATCGAAATTATCGCAAATTACTAAAACATCAGATAAAGCGATTTTATAATACCGCACAAAATCCGCTACTGCGCGTCCGCTTTCGTTATAATAATCCTGTGGCTTAATATAAATTGTTTCGCCATCTTTTGCCCAAATTGCACCAAACTTGGGCTTCTCCTCCCACTTCAACCCTTTCACTTTAAAATAAAAATCTAGCGCCAAAAACCCCACGTTATGCCGCGTAAAATTGTATTGATCCCCGGGGTTTCCTAGTCCTACTACCAGTTTCATAGGCTAATTATAACATAAAAATCCCCCTATATAGTATAGGGGGATAGGAGGTTAGCGACCGCGTTGCCGCTTTTCTTGACGTTCAGCAATTCTCTTGACGAGTCCGTGACGCTCTACTTCTTCCGCCAGGAGTGATACTCTTGCCACTTCCGGATCATTGTAAAGCTCGCGCGACACATAGACGATGCCGTTGTTATGTTCGTCAAGATAGGGTGCATGAATCTGTTTGATGTCACCAGTGAAAACCATTTTGCTTTGCTTGCCAAGACGCTTCATCAGCATATCGGCTTTTGATGGGCTCTGATCCTGGAATTCGTCGTAGCATATCAACTGATACGAGAAACTTAGCCCCTGCGCCTTGCCTACTGGGATATTGACGAAGAACATCTGCCAAATCAAATCGATTTGTGCATTCAGCATATCACCGAGGGACATTTCTGGCTTCTCACCTTTTTCGTCATCCTTGACGCGCAGGTAATAGTCCACCGGCGTAGTAATGCGCCGGAATTCCTCAAATATTCGCTTAAAATATGCATCTTCGTTCAGCAGATAATCCCGAATCGCATTACGAAACGGTCCTGTATCGAGCGACATTTTCTGGTTCAGACTGCCAGGCAAAGCGCCAAGGTTGCCAAGATCCGCACACGGCACTATGGCGATATTGATGTATTTGCGTTTCTTGCAGGAATCAATGCCGTACACCGTGGGCAGATACGTCTTGCCAGACCCTGCCGGCCCAGTACAAATAATCGCTGAAATGCTAGGGTGGAGTAATGCTTCCGCATAAGTAGCTTGTCCGTCACTTAAAATCTTGAACGGCGCACTTTGGATGTGGCTAAGTCCCACAATAGCATCCTCGCTTCTGTCATAGCGGCCGATATGGCGAAATTGTGGGTTGTTCGCTCGATTAAAATCCCGCGGATAATCCTTCTGACACGCCACCGACATCACGATGAATTCGTTAGCCACCAGTGGCTTCTGCTCCGGCATTGCAGCTTCCCAGTCCTTGCGACTGATTTGCCTTTTCATGTAGAACTCTTTGAAAAGTTCCGGTGGCACCACCAAATCCCGCCTCCCTGTATAAGGTTCGGGATACTTGTAGCCATAGCGACTTGCCACCAGTCCACGCTCACGCGCCCGAATCGCCAAGCCGTTATCATTGGTCAGTACTACGACGTTGTCATAGCGCACCGCAGTGCAGTTCTTCGGATCCTCAGTCCCGTCAATCTTAAATCCGAGCTGCAGAAAGGCTACACTCAGCGCCGCCAAAATAATCTGTCCGTCCATATCATCTTCGGAGGGACAATATGGCAAGCAGTTCTTGAAATCTTTGTGCAACGGGAAAATCGAGATTTTTTGACTAGAATAAGCCATTGTGATCGGCTCACTCAGTTTATAAATGTCAATCATTGCCCCCTTCTGCCACCGTGAAATCTTCTCAAGTCGCCGAAGTACCAACCGGGATGCCTTGCCGCGTTCGCTATTTTCCTTCTTGAAACTGGATAACTCGCGCACTACCAGCGACGGCACCACAATGTGCGCACTGCTTAGGTCAATTGCCGATTCGTGAACGGTCGTTTTCTTGCCGTTCGGTTGTGGTATTACGTCCGGATAGTCAATCAGTACGTTGGTATCAACCACGTAAATCGGACTATTAGCCATCAAAACACCTCCTTTTAAAGTACGAAAGGCTAATTTAAAAATGAGAGCCTCCTTATCTCTCCCACTTATTACTATTATATCACAAAGAAAAGACAGTCTATACCCTAATTATAACACGCCTGTGCTTATTTGTCAATTTTACCCCTGTTGTTGCTCTGGTCATTACGGTACGAAAACATTATCGGCGTACCAACAAACGGATATTTTTCGCGAATTTTACGTTCCAAGTAGCGCTTCCATGACCAGTGAAGCAAACCCAAATCGTGTCCGTGCACCACGAACCACGGTGGACAAGTGTCAGTCTGTACGATATATTTTGGTTTCGGATGGGTATTCTTAAGCCCTGCTGGTGCGTGTGCTACGATAGCCTCGTTTAGTATCTTGTTTAGTTCAGAAGTTTTTATCTCAGTGTGCCGTGCGGCATCTATTTCTAGTGCTAGCTCGAAAATTTGTGTTACATTCAGCCCGGTTTTTGAACTGATCAATACTACTGGTGCATACGGCAAGAAGTCGTAATCGCGCTCAAGCTCATCTAGTAAATCATCCAAAGGAGAGTTCTGAGAGCGTGTCCCGAACGGCGAGCTCGCCGTTCGAGAGCGAGACCCCCGTGAAGACGGGTGGTCGAGCGGGCTCGAAGAATCTTCTTTGGATGATTTGGTTAGATCAACCTTTGTCACCACCATGATGATGCCTTTACCTGCCCCTACAATTTGTCCAGCGAGCGCTTGGTCGAGCTTAGAATGCGGCTCAGTAGAATCTACTAGCAAGCAGCAAATATCTGCTTCCTCAATCGCTGCGAGTGTACGAATAGCCGAAAACTTTTCAATTCCCACTTCGCGCTTGCCTGGCTTCCTTAGCCCCGCCGTGTCTAAAATTTCCAGTTCGCGCCCTTTATAACGGATATTTACGCGGTTAATGTCCCGTGTGGTTCCCTGTCTAGAGCTCACGATTGCTTGCTGCTTCTTGCCAAGGGCGTTAAATAGCGATGACTTCCCCACATTTGGTCGCCCGATTAAGGCAATCTTCAGTGGTGCAGTATCAGAATCAGCTTTTATACCAGCCTCGTGAGCCCGCAAGGGCGAGGCGGCCGGTGTAAAAGCTGATTTTGATGCCTCATCTTGAATAGCCTCGTGAGCCCGCAATGGCGAGGCGGCTGGTACAAAAGCTGATTTTGATGCTTCTTCTTGGATGGCTTTCTTGAGGGCGGCAGTTCCTTGTCCGGTCGTAGCCGACACATAGAAAGTATCCTCAGGTGCGATACCAAGCGCACGAAACTCGGTAAGTGGCAACGACTCTCCAAGGTCGCATTTATTTAGTACTAACTTTACTGGCTTACCAGAACGAAGCGCATTTTTTGCGATTTTTGCGTCTCGATGATCGAAATATTTAGAAGAATCTAACGTTACCAAAATCACGTCAGCTGAGTCAATCGCATCTTGAATCTGATCCTGGATCGAGGCCTCAAAATCATCCGTTGGATCTTTTAGCCCAGCGGTATCTACCAAAATAAACCGGTCATCGATTTTGGCTACCACGTTATCACGTGTGGTGCCTTCTTCACGCGCCACGATGGCGATATTCTTCCGCGCCATCCGATTGAGTAGCGACGATTTCCCAGCATTAGTTTGGCCAATAAGAGCCACAATTGGTAACTTTTTCATGATTATATTATAACATAATCTTATGAAAAACACCACCTCTTTCCAAAAATCACGAAATATGATATAATATAAAGATGGGGTCACCCAAATTTGTACCTTAAAAGGAGAAAATGATGGATTATCGTGAAATCGTAGAACTGTTGGTTTTTGGCGGCATGGTGGCAGTTATGTATCTCTTTGCCCGCAGACTTCGGCGCGCAGATTTAGATCCAATGGCTAGAATCATAGCACTTCTGTTTATCGGGGAGTCGATGGTTCATTTTGTTGCTTCGGCGGATTATCTAATCGGGGCGCTGTATCACAACTTTGCCGCCACGGTTTTTGACTGGGATGCCGAAGTGATGCGTGATGTTTTGGAGGGTTTACGCTCTTCTGCCTAGATGGAAGGCGTCATGGCTGCTGTATTTGCTGTTGCTTGGTATACCGGCATTCCAGTAGTTGTCGGCTTCTCCAAGACCGCAGGCAAAGAAACCGAGGAGCAGTTTAAACGTATTAAGGTTTGGGAAAGCGCTGCCTTATTTATCAGTTTGCTATTTTTCTTCAGCTGCGTTATGCGCATTGTGATTTATTCCGTTCCTCTGTTATAATCCTCACTACCGCCACAAAAGTGGCGGTTTTTTATACACAAAAAACACCCATAAACATAGGTGGTACTTTTACCAGTGGTGCGCATAATCTAAATCTTTACGAACCCCTCTGTAATGCAATTGATTACATAATTTCGCATTCGGACTACCGCCCCACCTATATTCTAGTCGAAAGTAATATTATTGTCAATGAACGAGATTTTATATATTAGAATCATGACAACCAACACATTTACGAACCAGTAGTAAAAACTAAGTAAAAAATCGGGCGAAACAGTTAAATGCCATCATTGTCATTGTAAAAGCTCTCTAGAGCTTTCAATGTCAATGAATTGTATAACTAGTGGTATAATAGATAGACATGAGCAACAAGATAATATTTGAAGGTCAAAGTCGCAAACAACTTCGTTTTCATGAGGTTAATGCAATTTTACTACTGCTAGACTATTTCGATACTGATATTACCTGTATTAATCCTGGCGCCGGAAAGACCCCAGACCTTAGAATAAAAGGCATTGAGTGGGAGCTTAAATCTCCTCAGGGTAATGGTGCTAAGACAATTGAGAACATTTTGAAAAAGGCGGCGAAACAATCAAAGAATATCATATTAGATTTTTCGCGCATAAAGATGAATGGAAGCCAAGCACTTTCTAGAACTAGATATTATTTACACAATAATAAACACGGAATCAGGAAGCTAATTATCGTCACGAAGAGTCATAAAATTATTGACTTTAAAGATGAGCTGTGATAATATAATAGTATAGAGTGAAACAAGGCACCGTACGGAGCTGGCGACACTCTCTTTTTTGTTACTAAAGAGGTATAATATAATTGACACCGCTTTCGAGCGCAACCTCTAACCGAAAAGAGAGAATATGGCAAAACACCACCCATTTAAGAAAACTAAACCCGGCGAGCCAATACCGGTTACTGCTCGGCAACTTGAAAGTTTCATGTTCGAACATAGCGGCAGATTTAATTCGCGCGATTATGACAAATTCGAGCGCATGGAATTAATGGAATCGCCTGTTCGTGATGCGATCCACGAATTAAAGACCTATTCCCTAGAAACACTAGCACAGCGCTTCGATGTATGCCTTTTGGGGCTTTGGTCAAGCGCGTTTTTGCACGGTTAGATGCCGAAGACGACAAATGGTACTACTTTTCACTCGCATACATTCCACGCGCACTAAATAACTGCGACGTAAATGATGCGGTAGTTCAGATGTTCTTCATTGGCAAGTGGCGCGTCCACAAGCTCTCGCTTTTGGCCGAACCGGAAGATATCAAC
>JAZOUF010000038.1:0-14465 GCA_045657985.1 Candidatus Nanosyncoccus sp.
AAGATAACACCGCCAAAGCCATCGCCACCCGCATCCACGTCGTAGCAATATGCCTGGTTGATAATGTCGAAGAGCTTATTCTGCGAACTCTGTTCAACTCTACCATGACAAAGCTCGTCGAAGATGATGCGGTTAATCTCTCTAATCTCGCTCTCAGTGAAATTATCCACCACCTCTAAGCCGTTCTGTCTGAGGCGACACTTCATAAAGCTTTCCATCATTGTAAATTTAGTGCCAATCAGAGTTACTCGCTTGACGCCATTCTTCAGGCATTTCTCTGCCACGCAGTCGCCGATATGGACCAGCTTCGGCTGCACGCCGTCGTAACGCTCACCCGATATGGCTCCTTCGATATCGTCAGCAACTTTGTGCATGGTATTCGTGGCAATGGCGATATAGTCACAGCGCATATCATATGCCAAATCCCATGCCTCGGCGCAAAGATAGTTGCTTATCTCATCCCATTCGCCGTTCTGCATCCACTGGTGGTACTGCTCAAAGTTTACGCTACGGATTACCAAATCCGCCGACGTCATTCCGCCGGACCTCTCGTTGACGATTCGGTTAATCCCCTCGTAGTACTGCAAGGTGGAATGATAACTCATTCCCCCGATAATGCCAATTCGTTTCGTAATAATTCCCCCTTATATTTTTATGACTTTACAGAAAACCACATAGCTATAACACGAAAACACGCCTACCTTTCTAAACTTAAAGTACTCTCTCAGAACAAGAGTCTATCATAATCATACCACATTCTCCCATAAAAATCAATTTCTACCATTGCCAAAAGCATTAAAATATGATATTATTATAAACAGTACCTTAATATTTTATACGGAGGCTTGATAACATGAGAATTGAGATCCCTAGCGGTAGCATCGTTTTATTTTGCGGCGTTACTGGGGCCGGCAAGACTACCTTGATGAAAGATGTCGAACGTAGGCAGGGCCGCAAAACACCATTCGACGCCGACAACAAAACGTTTCTCTATCACGACGAGGAAATATTGAACCTCGTGGGTGGTGTATCTTCATATATAACAGATGGAGATACCGACGCCGCTTCAGACGCGTTGGCTGACAAGATAATCGAAACCGTCGGAAACGACATCTTCGATGTTGTCTATAACGGTAAAACCCTCTTTTACGATTCGCCTTTTGTCTATGCTGTGCAAATTGACGCATTTATTTCACTCGTCAATAAAGTCCGGCACGAAGTCCTTCCACCATTTATGTCGCCACCCGACGTCAATCTAGTAATCGTCAAATTTTATCCATCCGAGGATCAGGAAAAATCCTTTCTTGAGAAGCGTTATCGTAAGTTGGAAGCTGGCTACAAAAAAGCATTTGGCAAGGTCGGTCTGATTCAAGCCAGAAAGCAGCGCGCAGAAAATTTTGAACTCATGCACAAAGAACGCGAATCTTTTCGCCAAATAGTTGAACACCACTACAGTGATGACAGCGCAGACGGCTTAACCATCTCGGAATATCTCGTAGTTGATGCAAATGAAATCGATATTCTTATCGTTCCCTAATCTCTATCCGTATAAAAACACGAATCGCCGCCTAGTGCGGCGATTTTAATTGAGCCAATTGCAATATTGACCGAACCTTACCGCACCTATTCTCCGTCGTCCGCCTAATGTGGTATAATTATCACAAGTATTAGAGTAAGAGGACAAACCAAAATGAAATTTGCGAGTAGTTACGAACCCAATCAATATGAACCAGATATTTATGCAGCCTGGGAGACTGCTGGTGTATTTAAACCTACAACGCCTACTGTACCCACCGATGACGACGGCAACGGTCACGACGATCGCCTTGATCAACACGATACTTTCTCTATCGTCATGCCACCTCCGAACGCCAACGGCAATTTACATATCGGTCATGGCCTTACCATCGCTCTAGAAGATTCTCTAACTCGCTACTATCGCCTCCGTGGCAAATCCTCTTGGTTCATCCCTGGTGCCGACCACGCTGGCTTTGAAACTTGGGTTGTCTATGAGCGCGCTCTCGAAAAAGATGGTCACACTCGTTTTGAATTTGATCGCAACGAACTATACGCCCGTGTCTGGGACTTTGTCGCTATGCAACGTGGCAATATGGAGCTTCAGCTCCGTGCTCTTGGCGCTTCCTGCTCCTGGGATGACCTCACCTTTACTCTAGACGAAAACGTCATTAATCGTGTCTACACCACCTTTGAAAAAATGTGGAACGACGGCCTTATTTATAGAGGCGAAAAGCTCGTCAACTTCTGCCCTAAGCACCAAACCGCCTTTGCTGACATCGAAGTGGAACATAAAGACGAAAAAGGCACGCTTTGGGACATTGCTTATGATGATGTTGTCGTTTCTACTACTAGACCAGAAACTCTTTTCGGCGACACTGCCGTTGCGGTCAACCCAGAAGACCCACGCTACAAGGAAAAAATCGGTACCACCGTCCATCTGCCCCTCACTGACCGTGAAATCCCCATTATCGCCGACGAACACGCCGACCCAGAGTATGGTACTGGTGCAGTAAAAATCACTCCCGCTCACGATTTTGACGATTATGAAGTCGGCGAGCGTCACAATTTGCCACGCATTAAGGTTATCGCCGAAGACGGCACCATGATTAACGTCCCAGAGAAATACCTCGGTCTCACCACCACCGAGTGCCGCAAACAGGTCCTAAAAGATCTCAAAGAACAAGGACTCCTCGTCGGCGAGCATAAAATCACTCACTCCGTCGCTCACTGCTATAAGTGTGACACGGTCATTGAGCCAATGCTTAAAGAGCAATGGTTTATCGACGTTAAAAAACTCGCGAGCGTTGCTATCAAACATCTTGAAAACAATGAAATTAAATTTTACCCAGAAAACAAGCAGAAAGTCCTCATCAACTATCTCGAAAATCTCAAGGACTGGAACATCTCCCGCCAAATCCCTTGGGGTATCGCCATCCCGATGTTCAAAAAAGCCGACAACGAGGCAACCGACGAACCAGACTGGATTTTTGATCGCCGCACCAACCTCAAAGAAATTGAAATCGGCGGCGTTAAATATATCCGCGACGAGGACACCTTTGATACTTGGTTCAGTAGCTCCCACTGGCCTATCGTCTGTACCGATTGGACCGAGGGTAATTTCAACCCTTATTATCCGCTCAATATCATGGAAACCGGCGCTGATATTCTCTTTGCCTGGGTCGCTCGCATGATTATGATGGGACTTTACGTTACGGGCGAGGTGCCATTTAAAGAAGTCTACCTCCACGGACTCGTTCTCGACGCTCATGGCAAGAAAATGAGCAAAAGTAAAGGCAATGTCATTAACCCAATGGAGCTCGTCACCAAATATGGCTCCGATGCTTTCCGTCTCGGTATTTTGAGGGGTCGCTCCGCCGGCATGAACCAAGCCTTCAGCGAGAACTCAGTCATTTCCGGTCGCAACCTCTGCAACAAACTCTGGAATATCTCCCGTCTTATTCAATCTATGGTTGACGAGAGTGTAGATGAAAGTGAGGTCGACGACCATACAGCTTACACTACCCTCAACCAAGGCGAGGATTGGATCTGCCGCGAGCTGAACGATTGCTTAGAACAGGTTGAGCAAGACATGAAAGATTCCCGCTTCGCCGAAGCCGTCGAGACACTCTACAGCACCATCTGGGACAAATATGCCGACTGGTTCCTAGAGTCTCAGAAGATTTATCGTAATATCCCGCTACTCAAAAAGACCCTAGAAACAATTCTTATCGCACTTCATCCGTTTGCTCCATTTGTTACCGAAGCTATCTGGCAAAATCTATCCTGGACGGACAGCTTCATCATGGTCCAAAAATGGCCCAAGAAACTGCAATACGACCCTATTTCAGCTGAGCAATTTGAAAACATAAGAACTATCGTGTCGGAAGTCAGAGGCACCTTGCAGAGCCTTCCAGGCACCAATAACGCGAAAAAATATCCACTTATGTATGACAATGACAACCTCGTGGAGGACAATTCCCTACTCATCATGAATCTCACCAAAGTTCCTGCCATTACCGCCCTCGA
Source organism: Candidatus Nanosyncoccus sp. (assembly GCA_045657985.1). Taxonomy (GTDB): domain Bacteria; phylum Patescibacteriota; class Saccharimonadia; order Saccharimonadales; family Saccharimonadaceae; genus Nanosyncoccus. Next base: position 4,045 of record JAZOUF010000038.1, read on the forward strand.
CGGTTCCCCAAGGGGTCTCCGTATCGCCCTTGCTAATCACGAACTCTATCTAGACGTCCCAGAAAAAGTTGTTAAAGAATATAAAGCCGCTCTCACCGAAAAAATCTTAGCCGTCGGTCGCGAACTGGATGCTTTGAACCAGCGCATGATGAACCCAAACTACGTCGAACGCGCCCCTGAACATCTCGTCAAAGAAACCAAAGATGCCATCGCTGAAAAGGAATCCCTCATCTCCCGTCTCAAAATCCAACTCACCCTTATCTAACGACCTTCGCACTCGGATGCTGGTTTGCTAATTTTCTATCAAACGTCCATAGTGGTTCTCTGCCCTTCTTCTCTGTCTTCATCATCGTTCTCCCATTTCTCTTGCATCTCAGCGGAAGTCATCCCGGCACAATGTTCCATATGCCATTTCTCTACACAAAAAACGGAGCTTTCGCGGCTCCGTTTTCTAAACTCACTACTCCTTTCTCTAGTTATTCTTCTTCCACATTTCATAGGCTTCTCGCCCATTCTCGATACGCTCTACGAGCTCTTTCGCGTCAGAATTTATCTTTTCGTCGTCGGCTGTTCCGCGCAAATTCGCAGTCATGTCATGGTCTTGTAGCGGAGAGTTGTATGCGAACCACAATAAGCCAAGCATGCCCTCAATTTTGTTCTTGTCGTTATGGATATCGGCGATTTCTGCATTCAAATTTCTAGCCAAGTGTCTAGCCACTAAAAAGTCAGATTCAGTACGTGATACTGATGGTATGCCATCAAAAACAGTCTGCACGACCAACATTCCATCTTCTATTGACTTGGCACCAGGAAAGTCATAATTAGATTTTTCCCCTTCTCCATGAACTACAAAGCTCAAGTCTTCTTCCGCGGAATCTCTTTCTTTCGCAATTTCAGAGCCATATTTAATTCTTTGATTTATTTCCATATGCTCCTCAAAACTAGGCATCTCGCTCAATATCCCTGCTCCATTTCCGCCCAAATTTTCTTCATGATTTCTCGGAGTCTCCTCCATTTTTCCTCCATTCCGCCGCACCAAGCCTAAATACAAAAATGCGACTATTTACTTAGTCGCGAAACTACAATCTGCTCTAATCAAGTCAAATTGCGTAAATAGCCGCATTCTTAACTTAATTAGATAAAAAATCGCAAATTGTAGTTTCGCATCTCCATTATATCATATCCTACTACATCTTGAGACGCTTTTAGTGGCTTCATCGTCGCCACGCCGTACGGCCCGCGACCCTCTTGACAAAATACGAACTCTGTGATATAATCAAATTAAGTTGGTCATACATTGCACCAACATTTTGCCTCTGTTATGTATTTAACAGAGAGTATCTTTAAAGGAGGTATTCGTATGAATACCAATGAAGTTTGTTTTGACATTTTGGACGGCCCTTCCAGGAGCGACATCATTCACTCGTTTGAGTACGTGTTTGATAAAGACTCCAAAATCAAGGTTGGTTTCACCACCACCGGCCCCAAAGTCGTAAAAGTCAACGACTCAGGAGTTGTGTGCGCCGAAACCGTCTACGGTCTGAAAGCGCCTGCCTTCGGCGACGTCAGTATCGTCTCGATTTCTCACGACGATCATTCGGGTTGTAACCTTGACATTCGCGGCTACTGCGGTCTCCAGAGGGACCCCCGCGCCGAACTCCCGTTCAAGGCGACCTATAATGCCAAGCGCCGCAAAGGCATCATTACGATACCAAAACATCGACTTCAGACCCCTTAAGCACCTTAACATTGCAGTTCAGCTAATCAATACAGATAAAGGAGAAACGAAATGAAAGCAGAAGTCCTCATTGATAAGTATCCTACCCTGAATTTTATGGCAGCTCATGCCGAAGAGTACAACCGTACCCTGCGCACTTTGTTTGCCGCCAACAATCTGATCAGGGGCGACAGAGAAGGCTACGCCGCAATTATCAGCGGTCAAAACATCTGTGACAGACTCGGGTTAGGAGATTACCTGGGTCTTTCCGGATATTACTACCTGTTCAAAATCAGGCCTAACCTTCGCAAAGTTCTGGAAACCTATATCATCGTGGACGGCTATAGCCGTACTAACAGCGCGAAGCGGCAGATTACCAATCTACCCAAAGAACAGCGTAATCCCGCCAGCCATACCGAGATGATTTCAACAATTGTCGATCGTGTTTCCCTACCGGAAATCGTCAGACTTAGTTTTGCCGAAAGCCGGTGTTTAAAAGACGCGCTTATATATCGCGGCTATCTTGACCAGCCTCGGCTACTTAATTCCAGCTATCAAGCTTTCTCCGAAGAAGCGCGGCATATCGTGCTCGGTGCTGCTATTAGCCAAATCGCTGCCGGTGACGGTGATTACAATCTCGAGGGATGCCCGCATCTCACGAACTCTGTCGCTACTGGAATCCTGCAACGCATTTACGAGCGCTATCAGCACAACTCCGCTCGCGAGATCTATTTGGAATCCATGCTTGATTAACCCCTGCAATATCTAACCCCCTATCTAGGGGGTTATTTTTTATTAAACCGATCCAAATTGAATAGTGGATTCTTTCCAGCGTCAATGATTCCCTGTGCTTTTTTCACAAGCTTTTCCACACCAGTTTCTGACGATGCCGAACCCACATGCACCGTCCGCACTACCTTCCCCTGTTCCTTGTAGCAGACTTGTACGCCAGTTGCTCCCGAAGTAGTCTTAAATTTCCTGATGTAAGCCATAACTACATTTTATCATACTTATCCACAGCAACCATAACCAATTTCAAACTATTTCCCTTATGCCTAGCAACCACTCGGGCTAGCAACCCGACTTGACATCCGAATCTGCTTGCGCTAAAATCAAATCAACAACAAGGAGCACCTCACACCTCCATGTTGGGAGATAGAAGGTTCTAGCAACCGTGGACATAATCTAAGACAAGGCACTAAATCGCTAGAGCAAAAAGCAAATTTGGCAACCGGCTTAGAAATAAGCTATAGTATTTTGCCATGAAATGCTTATGTTGTCAAAAAAATACACAAGAGCCACCAGGGAAATAACCTCTATGTTTTTGTATGTGAATCATAAATGATATAATTAAAACATGAATATACCGATTACACAATCTGAAGAATGGAGAAAACTACAGCAAGACCTTAACGAAAAGACTTTTTTTGACTGTACAAAATCTTACCAATACCTCGCTATTCTCAAACACACCCCAGTAGGGAATTACCTATATTTGCCCTATGGCCCCGTCGCCGAAGATGCAAAATCAATGAAACAGGCCATCAATGCTATTACTGCTATAGCAAAGCAAGAACACGTATTATTTATCAGAATTGAGCCGCAATTGTCAGATTGGAAAAATTATTTGCCAGAGAACACTAAGAATTCTACCGACTTAAACCCCAAAGAAACTTGGCTCCTAGACCTCTCTGGTACGGACGAAGAATTAAAATCCAGGCTCCCCTCTCGCCTTCTCCGGTACTACAAGAACAAGGAAAAACAGGGAATTACCATTGAGACTAGCAAAAATCCCGCCGACATTAAACATTTGCTAGACCTTCAGCGCGCCCTAGCACACGAAAAAGGTATCAGCACTTTCTCTGAACATTACTTGGCTACCGAACTAAAACAGCCATTTTCTACTCTATACATGCTGAAAAGAAACGACAACGTTCTCGCCGCCGGCCTCGTTTTCGACCATAACGGCACCCGCTACAACCTTCAAGGCGCCCAATCCGATGAAGGTAGGAAACTTCACGCTACCGGCATCCTGACTATTCAACTTATCCTAGACGCTAAAGCCAAGGGGAATCAAACTTTCGATTTCTGGGGTATCGCTCCCGAAGACGCACCAGATAATCACCCCTGGAAAGGCTTCACTGCCTTTAAGAAAACTTTTGCCGGCTACGAAAAAGATTATGCTGGCACCTACGACATAGTATTAAATCCAATCAAATACCGCCTTTATTACCTATTACGTAATTTAAAAAGGAGGCTTAAATGAATTTTCAAGCTCTTGAAGACGCGCGCATCAAAATCGCTAAGAAAATCAAAATCATTATCTATATCGGACTTGCCCTATTTATACTAGCAGTCATATTGGCCGCCGCAGGTGTTATTGGTGCTAATCGCAGTGCATATCAAGGATTTAATATTGTTAGTATGTTTATCACAATGGGTGTAGCGGGAGTTTTTATCGCCGTAATTCTGTCAATCATCGCCCTAATTTTCACCTACAAAGATTATAAAACCTATAAAAAGCTTTACAAAGCCTATTTCGTCGAACGAAGTCTCCGCGAAACATTTACCGACCTGCAATACAATCACGAACAGGGAATGCCAAAAGCTATCCTTACTTCTACTGGCATGATTCGTACTGGCGACATCTATCATTCCAATGATTTTACCTCCGGCAAATACAAAGACGTCGCCTTCAGCCAGGCCGACGTGAACATCCAAGAAGAATACACTGACAGCGACGGCCACACCCAGTACAATACCATTTTCAGAGGCCGTTGGATGGTCTTTGAGTTTCCCAAACCGTTCACTTTTCGGCTTCAGGTAGTAGAAAAATGGTTCACTGCCAGCAAAAAACCTCAAAAAAATCACGATACCAAACGCAAAATTGAACGCATCCATACCGAATCTATCACTTTTGACAAAAAGTTCAAGGTATACGCCGAGGATGGTTTTGAAGCATATTACATCTTAGACCCAGCCTTCATTGACCATATCGAAAAGCTAGAAGCCACGCATCAAGGCAAATTGATGCTCTGCTTCATCAATAATCAATTACATGTTGGTATCCACGATAATAAAGACGCCTTTGAGCCGCCTAACCCTCTCAAACGGCTAGACGAGCAAGCCGAATTTGCCAAAATCCACCAAGATATCAAAGCAATCACAGATTACGTAGATTTTCTCAAGTTGGACCGTAAATTATTTGAAGGGAACAACAAATGAAATTTATTCAAATTTCCGCCAACGAATTTCGGGAATTCACCGCAAAAAGCCCCTACAAGTCCTTTATGCAAACTCCAGAAATTGCCAAACTCCGCGAACAAAACGGCTGGACTGCCTATTATTTTGCAGTCGCCGAAGACGACGAAATCAAAGCCGCCACTATGGCCGTCGCAAAACCTACTTTTTTCGGCAAATCCACCTTCATTCTTCCCGGCGGTCCTCTACTTGACCTCGAAAATGCCACTATCACTAATTTCTTTTTCAAAAATCTCGTAAAATACATCAAATCTCACAATGGTTACGTCCTTCATATTAGCCCATATTACGAGCTGATCGAGCGTGACCGCTATGGCGAACCCATCCCAGACGGATTCAATCATAAGAGAGCCGTCAGAAATCTCCAAAACCTCGGTTTCACCAAACTTGCTCACCCAGATCAACCAAAATACCTCTTCGCGATGGATTTAGGTGGCCGCACTCCGGATCAGATTTTTGCCGACTTTAAGCGTAATACTCGTAACCATATCCGTAAAGCCGAGAAGGCTGGCGTCGGTATTCGTGAGTTAAAGCGTGATGAATTATCCAAACTCAAAGCCATCACCGAATCCACTGCCACGCGGCGCGAATTTACCGATAAGCCACTTTCTTACTATGAGCAAATGTACGACCTCTTCTCTAAACATCACGAAGTAAAGTTTATCCTCGCCGAAGCGAACGGTATCCCTCTTTCCGCCGCCATGTTTATGCTCGTCGGAGATGAAATCGTCTATCTATTTAGCGGTAGCGACGAAAAATACATGAAAGAATATAATGCTCAGTATCTCATTCAGTGGCACATGATTAAATATGCCGCCGAGCATCATTTTAGCCGCTATAATTTTTACGGTATCTCCGGTCTCCCTCAAAACGGGGAATTAGACGGCATCTATGAATTCAAAAAAGGTTTCGCTCCAGACGAAAATGGCCATGTCATCGAGTTAATCGGTTCCTATGAACTTAGTACAAACTCGCCCTTTTACGCACTTCACCGACTCCTTTCTAAAATTAAACACCATTAAAAAATCCCCTCATATAAAAGAGGGGAATAATAATGTACAAGGCCGTAGCCTTTGAGGTTTAGAACATTGCTGCGTAGCTCATTCTGGGCGACTTCGGCCCATACTTGCTCGGATCGGGCACACTTTTGCCGGGTTCAATTTTCTTGCCGAGCGGCTGTGCCGGATCCCGCAGCGGCGGGAAGCAGGCTGAGATAATGTTCTTCTTGGCGTTGGGATTATCCTTCTGATTCTTGTTGGCGTACATAGTAGTGCTCATTACCTTACACCCTTTCTGCGATATCTTTCGCAAAGAAATTTTGAGCCACACCTCAAAACTGGCTCAATCATTCCATTATACCACATTTTTTAATTTTTGTCTAGTCCAAAATTCAATACAGCAATTTCATGCTATAATTACCCTATGAATCAAAGCTCTGTCTGGAAAATCATCGCGAAAAACACTTTTACCTTATTTAACCTCGTCAACGTCATTCTTGCAGTCATGGTGGCTTTTGTTGGTAGTTATAAAAATATGCTTTTCATCGGCATCGCCGTCATCAATACTCTCATCAGTATTATTAATGAAATTCGCGCCAAGAAGATTGTAGACAAGCTGAGACTTCTTGCTGAGCAGAAACCGACCATTATCAGAGAAGGGAAAACTTATCAAGTTTCTCCAGAAACAATTGTTCCAGGCGACATCCTAGTTCTAAGTCTTGGCGATCAGGTTATGTATGACAGTGTCATACAGTCTGGTCAAGTAGAAGTCAATGAGTCCTTCATCACAGGTGAAGCGGAGAATATCTCTAAACGTCCAGGTGATGAACTAATCTCTGGTTCTTTTATCACCTCTGGCACCGCTCAGGCCACCGTCAAACATGTCGGTGCTGACAATTTTGTCACCAAACTCCAATCCGAAGCTCATGCAATCAAGACTGCCGACTCCAAACTCTTTCGCCTCATGAATAATATCGTAAAATACATCAGCTACACTCTTATTCCTATTGGCGCGCTCCTTCTCTGGGCACGCTTTCGTACCGAAGCTGATACCGCTACCGCCATCACTAGCACCGTTGCTGCTCTCATCAATATGATTCCAGAAGGTCTTATTCTTCTCACTAGTTCCGTCCTTGCCCTTGCTACCATCCGTTTAAGCCGTAAGAAAGTCCTCGTTCAAGACCTCTACTCCATTGAGACCCTCGCACGCGTAGACACTATCTGTCTAGATAAAACCGGTACTCTTACTACCGGCAAAATGACTGTCCATGATTTCATCTTGCCAGACGGCGTCATTCTCGCTAAACCGTCCAAGACGCCATCGCCAGCTGAAAAATCGTTTCTAACAGCCCTAACAGCCATTCTAACGAGCCAAACCTCCGAAAACCAAACCACTAGCGCTTTGAAACAAAAGTTCCTGAAAACACCAAAAAATCGCTTCACAACGCAAATTGGCGAAATCACCGAAGTAATACCTTTCAGCTCTGATCGCAAATACTCTGGCCTCAAAACCAAAAATGCTATTTTCCTTATGGGCGCCATTGATTTCCTCACCGATGACAAGGAACTTATCAAGAATGTCAAATCCCTCTCCAACGCATATCGTACATTAGCGGTAGTAGAAACGACTGGGTTTTTACCTGGTTCGAGGTCATCCGGAGGCTGGCAAGCCGAGGAAAAGCGCCGCTCGCTCGTGACGACGGGCCGAGCGGACGCGGGCCGAGAACAGACAAAAACCAGTCGCTTGCTCGGTATCATTCGCCTTGAAGACGAAATTCGCCCCACCGCCAACAAAATTGTCAATTATTTCTACGACAACGACATCGCCGTCAAAATTATTTCTGGCGATGACGCAGAATCCGTCAAATCTATCGCTGAAAAAGTCGGCATCAAGCACCTCCGTACTTTTAATCTCGCCATCGAGAAAAAACACAATTACGACAAACTCGTCAAAGATTATGATATTTTCACTCGCGTCACCCCTTCCGAGAAAAAATCCCTCATCGCCGCCTTTAAGAAACAGGGAAGCACCGTCGCCATGACTGGCGATGGCGTGAATGATATTCTTGCCATGAAGGAAGCTGATGTCTCCATTGCCATCGGTGAAGGTTCTGACGCTGCTAGGCGCGCCAGCAAAATCGTCCTTTTGGATTCCGGTTTTGAAGCTGTCCCCGCTATCGTTGCTGAAGGCCGTCAATCTATTAATAATCTAGAGCGCTCTACTTCGCTATTTCTTAGCAAAACTATTTACGCTAGCATCCTTGCCGTTCTCTTTACTTTTTTGCCACTTAGTTATCCATACATTCCAATTGAAATGTCACTGCTAAATTTCGTCTGTATTGGTTTTCCGGGCCTTGCCCTTGCCCTAGAGCACAATACGGAACGCATCAAAGATAAATTCATCTACAATATCAAACATTATTCTGTCCCCACTGGTGCCGCCGTCGCTATCAGCATGGTAATTCTTGCCATACTCGCCCACAATCTCAACTTATCTAAGGACCTCTATACTACTCTTTCCGCCGCCATTACTTTTGTTATTGGCCTTGCTCTTATTTATAAAATCAGCCGCCCCCTCAATCTCTTTCGCACTATCCTCATTGTGCTAATCATTGCCATCATGGTTGCCGCCTTCACCATCCCCCTCGCCCGCACAATCTTTGAATTTATCTAGTAATTCGTAAAATACTGCGACCAATGCGTTTTGTATTTAGTATTCTGATCAAAGTAAAAACCCACTGCCAGCTTCGTATAGTTCGGGTTCAAAATGTTTTCGCGGTGTTTTTCCGAATTCATCCAAGCCGCTACCGTTGTTTCTGGAGATACGGAAGAATTACCCGCCGCCAAGTTCTCGCCTTCCACATAGCGTGTTGTTCCAGACGGCGCGTTGCAAGCCGTATCCCAAGACGATCCATCCGGTCTTGTATGCGCATATAAATCCACAAGTTCGGAAGCTCTCGTTTCCGCCGCATCCGCACATGTGTCTCCCCAAGTTAATTTTTCCAGTCCATTTCGCACGCGCTCTTGATTAACTAACGATAATACCTCGTATTCCCACCTTGTTTTTGGCGCTTCCATCACCACCACTTGTATTGTATCGCGTCGTGACCCATCATAAGTGCCCGCCGTAATCGTCGTCGTTCCAGTTCCACTAATCATCGGGAATCTACACGTGTCCGACGAATACCCCAGCCAAGTCCGCGCCGAATTATAAAATCCCGAAATCACCTCCGGATTACTCGTCTGCCAATACATTGAACCCAGTCCGCTCAAATCTCCGCCTACGCAAATATCAAAATCCGCCGTTTCATAAATCACTATAGAGTCTTCTCCCCACAATTCGCCATCCGGCACCGGAGAAGAATCCACCCCGCTCTTTACTCTTACAGAAGTTACATAATTTTTTTGTTCGTCAGTAAGCTCTACATTTCCGCTACTTTCTGCATCAAGCATTTCTGGTTCGTCCAAAACCGAAGCAATCTCATCGCTTCGTTCCCCCACCACTTTAAAATCCATCCCGCCATTTAGCCAAATCGCCCCCGCAATCAAAACACCTGCCACCAAAATCGCTGCCGCATTCAGCGAAAGCAAAATTGTCATTTTAGTCTGCTTAAGACTTGCGGCCGCCATTTTCTATTACCACCGCCATTAGATTTGCTATCATTTCTACCTCAGTCATTTCTTTGCGATCCAACATCGCTTTGGTTGATGGTGCACCGAGTATTATCTGGCCAATTATCTCTCCATTCGCGTTTGTTAATATGCCCACTCGCGATACTTCCATTCCTTTGAGCTCTTCGGCTCCAATGTTTTTCAAGTCTTGCCACACCCCTCGTTCCGGCTTTTTCAGTTTGGCAATTAGCGACAGCTCATCCGACGACAACCGAAAATCATCCGACCCATAGAACCTTCCATTTATTAGAAAACCCACATGTGCGAAATGCATATGTTCCGCCAAGAACTCCGATACTTCCTTAAGGTCTAATTTTCTCCGGTTTAGAGCCGTAATCTTTTTCACGATATATGCGATATCAATTTGTTTAGTGAGTATCCACGATTTTGTCAGTGCGTGAATTTCCGCAATTGCCGGCGTCAATAATAACACTATCCCAATCATTATAAAGTTCAGTAGCACCACCTGGAATGATGGATTCGCTACCTTAAAGAGTGCCGAGAAGACCAGATGAAAAATCAAGAGATAGACAATCACTGCGCTACTGATGATTACTACATACGACATCACCTTAAGCCAGTTCGTAGAAAGTGAAATCATCTTAAATCTCAAAATCGCATAGTAGAACCCCAAAATCACCAGACCAATGGTAAGTGGTCCCACCCAAATCAAATCATATCGCGTTGGTGGCAAAATAATATCAAATACTAATGATAGCCCACCGGCTATCATTAGCCCAATCAAGAAGAACCAATACCCCTTTTTTGTTTTT
>JAZOUF010000039.1:0-25622 GCA_045657985.1 Candidatus Nanosyncoccus sp.
GTCCCCCTCCGACTGTCACCCGTCTTTATTCTTTCTATGCTTTTCTTCATGCAACCTCACTTTACCGCTTTTCCACTTTTTATCATAAGTCCCATGCGGTGCCACTAAAAAGCGTATATAAAAATGGCACCGCAAGGGTGCAATTACTAACAATTATGCCGAATATCCAACACAACCATCAGCTCCTCACGGCGCCATTATTAGTTGCATTGAACTTTATTAAAAAGTTCGGCATTTTTTATTAAACTGTTAGTAATTGCACTTTAATCATATCATACTTTCCACTATTTGTGCGGAATTTAATAATTGTATAAAACAATTTAGAACATTTTATTTAAAATTGACAAAGTTTGTGCTAAAAACAGAAAAAGATATGTTTTAAATTATGTAGGTATGGGGTTGTAATCTGTCTCTAAGTATATATAATAATGGCGGGTTGGAGAAGTTTTAGTTTGCGAGAAAATATAGATTCCCCATGGAAAGAGGCGAGCTGCGCATGTAAGTTAATATGGTGCAGTGAGCTCGCCTCCAGAAAGGGGGGATTTATACGCGATGATTCTAGATAGTCTAGGTAGATGCCCCCAATTTGCTATAAACAAAAACAAAAAGGAGGTATACCATTATGATGATGGAGTTTAATATTCGCTTTTACTTAATTAAAAAGTTAATAGTTGGAATATGCTTTAGATTCATCAGGAAACCGAGAACTAAAAAAGTTACTGTCATCCTTGAGGACGAACAGTAACCACATTCAATCCAAGGCAAATTTCTAGAGTTTGCCTCCTACCGTCATTATACCAATGACGGTAGGGTCCAGTCAAGAGTTATGGTATAATTATGATATGAAAAAGAAGAAAGCGTCTGACAGCGTAACGGTGAATCGGCGGGCGCATTTTGATTACCAGCTCGGCGAAGAACTCACGACCGGAATGGTGCTGGCTGGCCCAGAAGTAAGGTCAATACGCGACCACCACGTCCAACTTAAAGGCTCTTTCGTAACAATCAGGAATGGTGAGTTGTGGCTAAATAACTTAACGCTTGGCGCAGACACGGCGCGCAACATTAAGCTCTTGGCAACACGAAAGCAAATTGCGGTGCTTGAAAAGGAAAAAGTGGCCGGCTCCACCATCGTGCCGGTGAAGTTGCTGGGTGGCTCCAGACACATTAAGCTTATTATCGCAGTAGGTAAAGGCAAGAAAAAATACGACAAACGCGAGGCAATCAAAAAACGTGATATAGACCGCGGGAGATATGCATGAAAATCTTTTCTTGGAATGTCAATGGGCTACGCGCGGTTCTGAAAAAAGACGCGTTGCAAAAATTTCTAGAGGATCAGAAGCCAGACATTTTGTGCCTACAAGAAATCAAGGCGAAGCCAGAACAGGTAGAAGTACCCGGATATAATGTCATCGTTAATTCGGCGCAAAAACCTGGCTATTCAGGAACTGCCATACTATTTTCTTCGCTGGACTTGTTTGCCAAAAATGTCATACGCTGGCAAGCCGAGGGAACCGCCCTACGGGCGAACCCCTCGGTTGCGTCAGGAATATACATTTTTGGACAAACAAATCTGGAACCTTTATGCTCAGAAAATAGTATAGCAGTTCCTGAAGGACGAGTGTTGACATTAGATATGGGGAAATTCTTTTTGGTGAATACTTATGTGCCTAATTCCAAGCCAGATTTGTCACGACTGAAGTTACGTGAAACGGAGTGGGACCCGGGGCTTCTCAGCTACCTGAAAGAGTTAGAAAAGACAAAGCCGGTAGTGGTGTGTGGCGATTTCAATGCGGCACATGAGGAAATAGACATTGCAAGGCCAAAAACAAACCACCATTCGGCTGGCTTTACAGATGAGGAGCGACGGGGAATTACTAATTTGATTGATGCGGGGTTCGTAGATACTTTCCGCGCTTTGCATCCGGAAGAAGTGCGCTATACTTGGTGGAGCCATTGGGGACATGCGCGTGAGAACAATGTGGGATGGCGAATAGATTATTTCTTCGTTTCGGAATCATTACGGAATAATTTAAAATCTGCAGAAATCTATGAGAATGTGCTTGGCTCCGACCACTGTCCGGTAAGTATTGAATTGGAGTTTTGATGGATTATTTACATAGAATTGAAAAAATCAATGCTGAAAGTATATTGTGGAATGTTCCCGAACAAAAGCAAGGTGTTGTAAACGTGGTGGGGGGCAATGTGCAAAACTTTCGGACGCCGACTAGGGTAGCAGAATATCTTGGTGCTAATTATCCGCTAAAAACAGTTAATTTGGTGTTGCCAGATATTTTACGTAATAAATTACCACTACTAGATAATTTTGTTTTTTTAGATTCGACAGAATCAGGTTCGTTTTCAAATGGCGAAGAAATTACCGACACGCTGAATGCAACAGATTATAATTTATTGGTGGGGGATTTTTCAAAAAACAACATCACAGCGAAGGCCATTCAGGATGCTTGCAAAAGTGCGACGAAACCAACGCTGGTGACGCGCGATACTGTTGATTTAATTGCCGTAGCTGGAGCAGAACAAATTTTGATGAATCCAAACTTGGTGATTTTTGGATCAATGGTGCAATTGCAAAAACTATTCCGTGCGATTTTTTATCCAAAAATGCTAATGATGTCACAATCACTAATCCAGGTCGCAGAGATTATGCATAAGTTCACGCTTAGCTATCCGGTTGCAATAATCACGCTGCATGATGGTCAAATACTAATTGTGCAAAACGGCACAGTCAACGTAGTACCACTAGAAAAAACTCATTACTTGCCACTAACTTTATGGAGTGGAGAGCTAGCGTCCAGAATTGTAGCATTAAATCTCTATAACCCAAATAATTTCCTGGAAGCAACAACAGCAGCACTGAAGAATTAACCAACTAGCGACACGCTCAAGGTCGTTCGGCCGAGCCTATGGATCGACTAGCTTTTTTATTGCTTAGCTAATTTCTTTTCAATATCCACTGCATCGCGTGAGATATTGTGACGGCGTTGACTTTGAAAAAACCAGAGAAAGATAGAAACCATTATTGCAATAACGGTAATAATGATTTTGGAAGCAATTGGCCAGTTAGAGGCGTAAAAAGTCCAAGTTGCAATCGTAGCAATTAGTGCGAGATAAATCATTCGGCGAGTAAGGATAATCCGCTTGGCGAGCAGGAAATTGCGTTTCATGAGCGAACGTGGCTTGCAGTCATCTGGATGCCCCATGATTTTGCCGTAAACAATAAAATCTATGATAATCGCTGCAACTGCATAAGCAGTACCTATTATGAGGCCAGCAATCCAATTAACGCGCACAATGAAGAAAAGTAGCATCGTTGCAATGAGCAAAGTATCCGTAATCATGTCGTATTTAGCGGCATATTTGCGATACTTTGGGGTTTTGTTTTTAGGAAACGGCCACTTAGTGGCACACGTGCCATCAAAAGCATCGGTTAGCTCGCCGATGATAAAAATCATAAACCCAACACCAAGGTCGCCGTTATTAAACGTAAGGATTAATAAAATAATCGTAAGGACAAAGCGAATAAGCGTGAGAATGTCGGCGAAATACTTTTGCATAGTTTTATTCTAGCATAAGATTATTAAAAAGTCGTTCAAGGTCATCAATTTTATGGGAAATCCGGATTTGTTTGCGATAATCAATTAACAAACGACTCATTGCGGCTAGATTCTCTGGATGGCCGAGTAGGTCGGCGAGAGCGGCGGCAATTTGCGCCGAATCTGGGCCTTTTGACAAAAGATAGCTGTCGTGTGGCAAAATTTCTCGCATATCTTTGTCTACGAAAAGTGATGGGGTGCCTGCGGCGGCGGCCTCAATCAGTGTCATTCCGAAAGTGTCGTAGCCATAAGAAATTAATACATCAAGATGTGCGTCTAGGATGCGTTGCCATATCTCTTTAAATGGTCTAGCGCCATGAAACGAAGTGTTAAGTTGATGCTTTCTAGCGTAAAGTTTAGCACGCTTGAGGTCGGAGCCGTCGCCATAGAAATCAACTTGATAATTAGTGCAACCCAGTTGATGGTGCAGATAATCAATTGCCTCCAAAAAAACCATCGGGCGTTTTTCTCCGGATATACGCGAGTGCCAAATGATTTTCAACTTTTCGCCCGGTTGCAATGATTTTATGCCGACTTCTGCGTCAATTAGACTATTGCTGATGCCGTGATGCAGGGCGACGATAGGCTTCGTAACGCCATAGTGAGATAGTTTCTTCTTGAAATGTTCGGACGGCGTAATGACGAGATTGGCAGAATTTGCATGATTCACCATTAAAGTCCACATTTTAGCACGAGCAAGGGTGGTGGCAAGATAATTATCGCGGTGGATTTTGATGGGATGTGGTAGATACCACGAATGAAACCAGTTAAGTAATATTGCTACAATGGTGCGAAGGCCAAAGGGGATGAGTTTTTCTTCGCCAACATCCTCGCGACCATGCATAACTTGAACGGCGGGAATGTTAAATTTGCGAGCGAGGCGTAAACCAGCGATAGAGCATCCAGCTTCGTAGTGTATATAATATATGTCGTAGTCTTGGATTTCGGGATGATTTTTGATGAGCCATTTCTCAATAATACCTGGCCGGCGCGCAATAGGAGTTAACCCGCGACCGATTATCTTACAGCTTGGGACAGGGAAGATGTGCTGCTTAGCTAGTTTTGCAAGTT
Source organism: Candidatus Nanosyncoccus sp. (assembly GCA_045657985.1). Lineage (GTDB taxonomy): Bacteria > Patescibacteriota > Saccharimonadia > Saccharimonadales > Saccharimonadaceae > Nanosyncoccus. Next base: position 4,683 of record JAZOUF010000039.1, read on the forward strand.
CCTTTTCGGAATGTGGATACGCGCTCGTATAAACATCAACCGTATGACCACGTCGCTCAAGCTCGGCTTTCTCGTTATTGATGGCGGAAACAATCCCGCCAGTTAAATCTAGGTAGCAATCAGAAAAAATTGCAATTTTCATAATACAATTATAACAAAAATAGCACCGAAGTGCCATTGGTGGGCGGGAAGGGAATCTGATTTTGCTTCGCAAAATCAGACCTTGGGGCGTCGCCTCAAAAAATCCAGAACTTATTCTGGATTTTTACTCGTCTCCTACCAAGGTCGAACCCTGGTGGGCGGGAAGGGAATCGAACCCTTACTCCATTGCTGGAACCAGATTTTGAGTCTGGCGCGTCTACCAATTCCGCCACTCGCCCGCACGTTCATTATAGCACAAATCAGCAAAATATGCTATAATTAATTTTATGAATCCGGAAACGAGTGGTGGGCAGAGTTCTTCTGACCTTCAACGCCAAGCAGCTGCACAAATCGCCCGAAAAAAGGTTCTGGCGGCTTATGTTGAGGCTGCCCAGAAAAAATCTGGTGTGAAATCCGGAGAGGAGGAGCAGGCGTCACATCTCAAAGACACGCCGATAGAGTCACGGATTGATTCAGAATCTTGGAAACGTTATCATTCGGCTTGGCAAAACTATTACCAAAAATACTATAGCGAATACTATTCCAATGCGGCGCGTGAATACGTAGCAAAAGAGAAGATGAAAGCCATCCGCAAACAGGCTGAAGAAGAGGAAATTATGGATTCAGCATTTTTGCGAGCGAAAAAGAATAGCGGTACCGATTCTCATTTTGTACTAGGAACAGCAAACGCGCATGAACAAACACAAAATGACCCACGAGATGATACCTTGCGACAAAAAATTCGTAAGAAGGCGACCGACAATGCTAGAAAATCGCGCAAATTTCGCAAACTAATACCGGTTTTTGCTGGTCTCACTGTGATGCTAACAATTTTGTTTTTGCAGTATAATAGATTGATTTTTGCACCGATTATGGCATATGTATCGCCTGGGAATGCACCGGCATCAGAGATTGAAGCGCTCGATCCAACTATAACGCAGACCGTTTCGGCAGACCCACGATTAATCATCCCGAAGCTAAACATTGATGTACCGATTAGGTTCGGTGTGGCACTAGATGACGTGATGAGTGCAATGAATAATGGTGTAGCGCACTATCGAATTGCCGGCGCTAGTGCTTACCCTGGCGAAATAGGAAATTTTATCATTACTGGTCATTCTGCGGGTGACGTATATAGTTCTAATCCGTACAAGTATATTTTCTCCGGTTTGGAAAGACTGGACGATGGGGATTTGATTTATGTAAATTATAATTCGGTGCGCTATACGTATCGTGTAACCAAAAAAGAAGTTGTGGAGCCAACTAATGTGGGTGCTTTAGTAGTAAGTACTGACAGACCGATCATAACCTTGGTGACATGCACGCCACTGGGAACTTCTCGTTATCGCTTACTAGTGACAGGCGAGCAAATATCGCCATCATACAACGAGGCAGCCGAGGATCAAGAGCCGAATTCCAATGATGGAGGGGCAGTAGTTGATGACAATAGTACAGAACTGCCAGCCAACGAACCATCATTCTTTGAGCGTATTTGGGGATGGATGACTGGGCAATAGTTATTTCTTAATTAGCCATTCACGGACAAGATTACCGTCGCTAAAGTAATATAGCCATTTGTCGTCGGTAATAGTAACTGGGAAACGTTCAGATACATTTGATGCGAGGGTGCGGTGGTTGAGCCCATCATAGTCATAAACAGACAGGACACCATCCTTTACGGCATAGAGCATGTGGCCATCTAGCCAATCAAAATGGACGGTGTCCGCAGACCAAAGACTAAGCTTGGCGGACTCCATATCGTACGTGGCAAAATTACTACCACTTGCCATGAAAAGAAACTCGGCGCCAGGACCAACTTTGACATATTCTGGCGTAAAGCCAATTGTCCCGCTAAATATTTCAGTGAAATCATCTTTTTTATAAACTACTAAAGAATTATCCTCTATAATGAAGATATATTTGTCGTCATAGAACCTACCAAATAGTACTTTGGTGGGCGACGTAATATCGGTAAGGTATTCTGGCTCAGAAGAAAAATTTTTAATAACGCCGACCCGTTCATGATTCGAAAAGATTATCTCCGAATCGTAAATGTCATAGCTTTCTATGCCCGATAAGATGACCGATGAAAGTTGTTTAGAATCTAAATCGATTTTGCGCAGATTGGAGCCAGACATCGCGAGTAAAATACTGGCAGAATGATTGAAAATTGCCACGTAATCAAAGTCCTGAACAAATTCTCGCGTCAAGTTAATACTTTTGGCAGGATTTCTAATGTCTAGCAAAACCCATTCCGAAGTGCCATCAAGGTTTATGTTTAATAAAACATGCTCGTTTGACTCGTCCCAATTAGCAGAGATAATGGAGCAGTTCAAGACACTAACAGTGGCGGGTGATTCTGTGGCGAATAGAGCAGAGACATTTATCTTGGTTGGCTTGACCATGTCGACATCAAGATTAAAGAGTGACCAGTTGGTTGTATTGTTGATTGCTAATAATTGTTTGCGGTTCGGCGAGATTGTAGCATAGGTGAACGAGGAGACGTCTGAGACTGTTTCTTTGGTGCGATTTTTCAAGAAGAGCCGTGGATAGTTAAGCTTATAGAGTAAGCCTTCACTAATGTTGATGGTTTTACTCCAAGAGTCATAGTCTTCCTTAGATAAAACGATTGTGTGTTCTTCACTAGAAAGAATTTTACTGGTATTAGTACGTTGATACCATGGAGAGTCGCCATCTACTTCTACGCTGGCACCAGTCGGCACTGACGAAATTTGAAGCATCCCTTGACGTTCAACTTTGAAATCCGAGTTTAGCCAATATCCAGAAACAATAAGCGCCAAAATAATTACCATTATAATAACGGCAACAACCATAACCACTTCTGATGCTATCACGCGGATGTTTTGTTTACGTGCGCGCTGTTCTAAATCCATTTGTTATATTATAACATATTTATTATGAATTTTAGCTCTTGCGTTTTCAGTCGACATTTTGTATTATGGTTATAAGAATAAGCGAGGTAATAATGTTAAATAATAACGCTGAGAGAAATGCGACTCGGATTCGCCGAAAACCGGTTGATTCTATGGTATACAAAAAGAAGAAAGTTGTCGCGCAGCAACAACCGAAGGAAAGTTTGGCGATACATAGAAGAAAAGAGGTGGTGATTCGTAGGCCAGTCAAGTACGCGGGGAGAAGTATAGCGACATCAGCAGCCATCAAGAGTGATAACACAAATGCACGCCCGAGTGTTATGCAACAGGGGCAACCAGCCACAGCGCACAAAGTCAATGTAGGCGTTAATGATACTCCGAAGCTGGCGCAACAGCAATCTCATCCAATTAGTAATCGTGTGAGAAAAATCGTGGTGGAGAGCGCACGCCCAGCCCAGCAGCCGACTAGACCGACTGCCCAAGAAATGAAGCAAACTGCGATTAGCCAGGCTATTGCAAAGACTGCCAAGAAGCAGGTAATTAAAAAACGCAAGATGAATACAGTGCATTTTGGTTTTAAGCGAATTTTACTAGCCACCGTTTGTGCAGCAATAGCTGTATTTGCGATTGTCTATTTTGTGAATTTGAATGTGCCGAATATCTCCTTGAAGGTGGCGGCAATGCAATCTGGCATTGAAGCTTCATATCCAACTTATGTACCACGCGATTTCAATTTGTCGGATATTACTTCCGAAAATGGAAGAATCACTTTAAATTTCAAGAACGGATCTACTGGCGATGCCTTCACGCTGGTTGAAGAAAAATCATCTTGGGATTCCAATGCTTTACTTAATAACTTTGTACGAGAAACCTATGGCGACAACTATACCATGATTCGCGAGCAGGGGCTCACGCTCTACATTAGCGGAAGCAATGCGTCCTGGGTTAATGGTGGGGTAGTATACAAACTTAAAACTACTTCCGGGACATTAACTAAAAAGCAGATAAAGTCAATTGCGGTATCGCTGTAGTATTGACTTTTATGGTAAAATGTGCTATAATTAAATATTAGGGTTCTGGTTGCTTTTCTTGGTGGCGGTGGTATAATATTCTCTATGAAAAAAGCAATTACTCGTTTCGCACCAAGTCCAACTGGATATATCCATATTGGCAATGTAAGGTCTGCCATCTATCCGTACCTCGTGGCGCGGCAAAGTGGCGGAAAAATGATTCTTAGAATTGAAGATACCGATAGGGAACGCTACGTGGAGGGCGCCACGGAGCTGATTGAGGATACCCTAAGATGGTTAGGGCTAGAATGGGATGAAGGCCCATTTGTTGGCGGTCCGAGCGAGCCGTATTTTCAAAGCGAACGTCGCGATATTTACATGAAATGGGCACAAAGATTATTGGATAGCGGGCGAGCATATGCTGATCCGACTCCGTCCGAGCGAGTTGATGCATATCGTCAAGAATGCAATGAGAAAAAAGTGCCGTTTCTTTATCGTAACTTTCGTCCAGAAAACCCGCCAAAGTGGGAGCCTGGAATGCCGATTCGTTTCAAGACAATTCCAAAAGAATACAGTTGGACAGATGCAGTGATGGGCGAGATGCATACGGGGCCGGAAGTATTAGACGATATTATTTTGATCAAGAAAGATGGTTACCCGACATACAACTTCGCACACATCGTGGATGATGCGGAAATGGGTGTCACGCATGTAATGCGCGGCGTGGAATATTTGTCTAGCACACCAAATTATCTAGCCCTCTATGAAGCATTTGGGCTAAAACGTCCGATACTAGTTTCTTTGCCGCACATTTTGGCACCACAAGGAAATAAGAAACTAGGGAAGCGTGACGGAGCAAAGTCAGCTACAGAATATCGCGATGACGGGGTATTACCAGAAGCAATGCTAAATTATTTGGCATGTCTCGGATGGAATGACGGAACGGAGCAAGAAATCTATACTAAAGACGAGTTGATTGAAAAGTTTTCGTTAGAAAGAATCCAGAACTCTGGCGCGAGGTATGACGAAACAAAATTACTCTGGGTGAATGGGCAATGGATTCGAAGAATTTTCGATGAGCAAGGGGCGAGGGCGCTTTACGATAGGACGGTGAATTTCTGGCCGGCAGAAGCCGAGAACTATCCGGAAGAATATCGCGTGAAAGTATTGTCCATTATTTATGATCGTCTCAAGACGCTTTCCGATCTCAAAACTATGACTACATATTTCTTCAAAGACCCAGAGATAGATATCAACGAGATCATAAACAATAAGTTTTTAAAGAAGATGAGCGAAGCGGAAATTGAGGGGCTACTAAAGTGCGTGATTACCAAATTGTCCAACTTGAAAGAGTGGACAGCGGAGAAACTACAGGGTGCGCTTAATGAGTTATTGGCCGAGACGGAGAAAAAGCCGGCGGAGCTGTTCAGCTTAATACGGATTGCCGTATCTTTTGCGCCATTTAGTCCCGCGCTCAATTTGACGTTGGAAACACTTGGTCGAGAATTAACCTTGGCAAGGTTAAATAAGGTTGCGCGCAGTATTTAATAAATGAGGCTACAAAAAAATATAGTGTCCGCGAGGAACACTATATTTTTTGTTTTGTTTTACACACACCTCCATACTTATGGTCAGATAAGCATGTTAGTATTCTTCTTCATCCTCCTCGTCTTTACGACGTTTGGCGACAATGAAGAAGACAATTCCAGTAGCCGCTGCGACGGCTGAGGTCGCGGCAAGACCAGTTGCAAGGGGGGTACCCTCATTTACAGTAGTAACACCAGCTGGGTCAGAATAGGAGCTTCGGACGTCCCCTTCGGTAACGGTGGTAGTGGTGGTATTATTGGTGGCTGAGCTAGAGGTCGTAGTATAAATAGTAGTGCCAGCACTGGTATAAGTAGCCTCTCCGTCGTCAGATGTGTCGTCGGAAGGGTTGGCAGGATTAGTCGGAACAATCGGATTGGTATCGGAATTAACTACACCAGTAACTACATTAATGAGCACCGTGCCAACATATGTGCCGGAGTCAACCGTATAATCAGCAAGAGCGCCGAAATAAACATCGTCGCTCCAAGTACTTACGGTATTGGCGGGGGTGAGGATAACTGGTGTACCAGTCTTAAGCGGCACTGGTAGATAAGTTCCTTGTTCTTCATCGTCATTTACAGAATACCCCCAAAACTTAGTAATGGAGGTATTGTTCCGCGTCCAGCTGGCGTTACTAGCTAAAGTAGAGATAGTGGAGTTGGAAGTCGCTGCGGTATTAGTCAGCGGTGCACCCTCAACAGTAGAGGCACTAGTCATCGATGCAGTGAATCCATCAGGATTGTTAGATTCGACATTGACATTGACAACATTGCGCAGAAAATCGTTAGCATTACCGCTTGCCCAATGATCAGAGTCTGGAGTAGTGACCGACACAGTGAGGGCTTCTTTGACGTTGACTTCGAAAGTAATGTTATTAGTGGTGCTCTCAGCAAGAACAGGAGTAAACAGACGGATACCAAGTGGTAATGACATTGCCAAAACTGCTACTATGCAAGCCAATCTCCGTTTATTGTGTGTATGTTTCCTGACCATAAGCCTATTATAGCATATGTTTTTAATTTTTATGCTAAAATTAAATAAAATAATTATGGAAATTTTATGGAAACAGAAAAACAAAAAATAACAGAAGAAAATATAGAAAAAAACATAAAAAAGGAGGTGGGGGTTGTGGAAAAACCCAAGTCTGATAAGGGGTGGCTAATAATGTTGCTGATTGGACTGTTTACGCTAATGGGCGGGGTCGCTTGTGTGCTAGTGATACTTTTAACGCCGGAAGAGAAGAAGCCAGATTTGGTTTTTCCAACAATCCCATCCAAAACTGAAACAAGCAAGATTTATAGTCGCCTGACTGGGCTCGAAGTAGCGAGCGAAGCGGAATTAACGGCGCCGGCTTTCTGCATCCAGACCCCGAATGGTACTGATGGTGCAAGGCCTCAGGCTGGGCTAAATGAAGCCGGCGTGGTATTTGAGGCGATTGCAGAAGCGGGAATTACACGATTCGCGGCAATCTATCAGAATCCAGCTTCGGCGGTAATTGGACCCATTAGGTCCCTCCGGCTTTATTATTTGCAGTGGGATACTCCGTTTGATTGTACTATTGTGCACGCTGGTGGCGCGGATGACGCTCTGGCAGCAGTAAGAGCTGGGGGGTATAAAGATTTGACCGAGAACTATACCTATATGTATCGAGGCGGGTACAGTTCTAGGCTTTGGAATAATCTTTTTACGACTTCAACTTATCTAAAGCAAATGAATGACGACTGGGGATACGGCGGTTCGGATGTAAAAGGTTTTGCACGAATGACGCCGGAAGAATCTTCAAAGTCCCGCATTGATGATACGGTATCGGAAAAATTGGCGATCACTAAGCCATCTACGGCCAATTTGTCGGTTTTAGTGCCGAAAGTTTCCGAAATTGCAGTGAGATTTGGCGGACTAGCATCTTTTAATGTGAACTATACATATAATGCCGCAACGAATACTTATGCGCGCAGTTACGAAAGCGGCGCATCGCATGATATATATGCGTGTCCAGCGGGAGATTTAGGAGAAGTGAACCCAGAAGATAGCTGCGAGCTTAGGCAGCTGGCGCCGTCAGTGGTCGCTGTGATGATGGTGGAAGAGCAAAAAGCGGAGGATAATTATCATGAAGACATTACTGCAATTGGTTCTGGACAAGCTTATGTATTTCAAAATGGTATAGCTATGAATGGCTCATGGAATAAGACTTCGGCGGCGGATCAAATTAAGTTCTACGATGGGAACGGATCAGAAATCAAGTTAGCGCCAGGACAAACATTCGTGGAGGCCGTTCCAACTTACGGAAGTATTGAATTTTAAGGGAAAGTGTGATATAATTAGGGTATGGCACTGGTCGGTTCTGCGTTTGACTCAAACTGACGGTTGCTACACCTTAGTTGGTTCCGTCGTCTAGTGGTCTAGGACGTCTGGTTCTCATCCAGAAAATCGCGGGTTCGACTCCCGCCGGAATCACCATAGATAAAAAGAAGCCATTTATGGCTTGTTTTTATCTATGGGCGGTTCTCGACAGAGAACCGGAAACCGCGAAGCGGGTTCGCTCGCCGAAGGCGAATAGCCGGAGCGAAGCGGAGGCTAACTCCCGCCGGAATCACCATTTTTTGTGCGAAGGTGGCAATGTAATTAGAACGTAATTGTGCCAGTGCTAGAGCGACGCATCTGAATATCCGAAAGCTCCACATGGGCATTGCTAGAACAACAATGACTACCATGCATGAGTCCAAAATCAACTTTGAGATACGAATTAGCTGGTATCTGTTTGGTCGCCGTAATACATTGCTGGGTTTTACCCGGTTCGGTAGTACACGCCTTAAATTTGCCTCTGTTATATTCCAGTAGCAAGTTGAAGGTCTTAGTCGACATGGTAATTTTTTCTGGTGTATCTGGTATCGAAATGATTTGAGCGTTAGGCTTAATGGAAGCTTCTACGCCCTCGACTACTGTGCCGCCATCATTATTCACGATATCGAATTTGATAGTAAAAGCCCCATTCTCACTTGGATGCGTACCGATGTTTGATGCGTTAACATCGACTTGAAGACTAAATGGCTCCTTGGTGCTAAATTTATCATAATAAGCTCCTAAAGTGACCGCATCTTCAGTGGAACCTAGAAGTTTGATAGAGGTGCTATCGGGAAATGTGACATGCTGACCAGCAGCCGGTTCTGAGCCACAGCTATTATATTGCCTGTCACCATATTTTACCCATTCAACATTGTCGAATGTAATTTCTTCTGGCTCATCTGGGTTTTCTGGAGTAATAGGAATCGGTTCAATATAAGCAATAGCCTCTGGGTCACGCAGACGAATAGTAGTGGAGACTGCCGTTGGAATCTCGGAGCCAGAATTATACCAGCAGCTGCGTACATAGAAATCATAATAAGCTGATTCCTGACCTACTTCAATCTTACCCCCATTGTCGACAACCACATTGGTCGTGCTATCATCCCGAATACCAACCACATATAGCCCTTCTATACTGGACAGAGTGCTACCTCGTAAATTGTCGCCAATAAGTGAACTATCGGTACTGGCATACGTAAGTTGCGGATAAGTAATGGCTGGAATAAACAAATCTGGCTGATTTTTTACCTTAACTATAACATCTTTAGCAAAATCAGCCGTACTGTCACCTGCAACGTAAGAGTTAAGTTTTCTTGTGTTTATAATAAAGGCGTTTTGTTCCATGAGTATGCTCTTGCCATTATCGTATATGTTCTCGCAAGTATTAGCATTAAAATTAGCCAATGAATTAATCGTTGCATCATTTGCCTTGTCACGATTATCGTCAGCTAACTGTCTAATTGTGTGCCATAGGATGCGATATAGACTTTCTTTGGTTTTTGTATCTGGCATACTAGCCGTGTCGCCTAAATTATTTTTATTATCATCGTAGAACGCGTTCTGAATAAAGCGTATCGCTTCGGCTTGAGAATCAACACTTTCGCGCGTAAGTGTATTTTCGAGTGCGGATTGTGCACCAGACGTACTAATGTTAACTACCGCTACCACAGAGATAGCTACAAGCGTAAAAATGCCGATTGCTATAGTAACTTCAATTAGCGTATCGCCTTTCAAAAAACGTCGCAGGTTTAACATAAGTTCATTATAACACATGTAAATAATTAGCACTAATTATTAACGACACAGCGTACGGATTGAGCGCCATAAAAGCTAGCTTGACCATTGGTCCCTGCAAGAATAGTTTGGGGATTTATCACTATTGCGCATACATAAATATCGCCGCAGCCAGCAGAAGTTATACCGTAAAAGCTATTTTCTTCAGCAAAATAGTAATTACTACCACTTTTTATGTACTGACCGCTAAAAACAAAGTTTGGTACCGTACCTGGCTTGATTTGATTGTAAATATTATTGAAATAATCATTAGTCCCGGGGCTATTATAGTACGTCGATGAACCACTCCCACCATAAGATGCAATGAGCCCCCTAATGTCCTCATTTTTCGGCAATTTCCAGCCCTTCGGGCAAATACTGTATGCCGCGCTAGTGCCGCTATTGTTGGCAGATAGTGGCGAACCAGCAAATGCTACGCTTGCAGAATAGTAGCTATAACATTGACTTACGCCGTTACAATTTTTGTTACCCGAATTATAGAGGATGCTGCCGCTGCTGTGGACCATATTGGACGATTCTGGCAATCTATTGCCAGACAAGAAACCCTTACTTTCTGGAAGAGTGTAACCGTCAGCGAAATCGGTGTCGGACGATGTAAGGGCAGTACCTCCCGCTATATTGAGATTCTCCGTCATCCAGCACTTGCCATCGTGTAGTTTAGCTACATTATAAATTTGATTATCGCGAGTATCTTTTAGGTGGACAATTTCGTCAACGTTCAGATTGGAACATCCGAGCCAATTTTGCATATTACCATCGTCCGTCTCTGGTTCTGGCGTTTCTGGCACTTCTACGCCCCATTCAGTGTTTGCCGGGAAATTCTTTTTTATGGTATCAGCCTGAATGGCATAGAATGGGTAGCTATTGATTGTTGCGGCAACCTCGGTGCGAAGAACGACCTCAAGGCGTTTATACATATCACCAGCTCGGCCAGTCGAATCTATGATGATTTCTGGTTTTTCTATAATAGTGTCGCCGCCTTCCTGTTTATATGCGTTAGTAAATTTACAATTTGTGCCGACACACTTAAAATCTATAGAGAAAGTAGTGGCCGGGCCACCATAGGGAAGTGAGACAATGAAGGCAAAGGTTTCATTAGCACGTTTGCTGCCATCCGTAGGTTTTGGCAAGTCCATTTGGACGGAACAGCTAAAATCGTCTAGATTTTCCTCGCTACAGTAGGCCAAATATGGGTAATTTTTTTCTTGTTTGTTGGTACTAGCGAGTTCGCTACCGCTCATGTAGTTCATGCCACCATAATTGGCGTCTTCAACGTAAATGCCCTTAAAGGTTCTACCATTAGATGAGGCTAGAGCTTTATCCTTGGTGGGGACAAAGAACATGGTCATATGATCGGATGCAGCGCCATTAGATTGACCATTTAGTTGGCTGAAGGTAAAACCAGTGTTAGGAGTTTGAATAATTTGAAGGGAAACAATAGCGGGAGTAGGGATGCTGGACTGATTGTCTTTTTGTACGATGGCTGGAAAGATTACATTATTGTCTAAAACATTGGCATAATTAAAATCTATGCTACTGTCGTTGCTCATGCGCCAATTCAGAGTAATTGACTCCACAGCGGAAGCTGCCTCTGTTTCAAGTTTGATGACTCTGTATGGATTCTTGTAGCTTAAATCGTCATAGTAACTTTGCGGATCCGTATTAAACTCTACGCACGTATATGCTTGATCTAGCTCGTTATTCGTGCGGCCAGTAGTGGTCTGTTCCAGATTAACTTCACCTATTTCGTCTCGTTTACCAGTTTTGCTGGTTTTACCAATGCGACCAAGAATATGGGCAACCATATCACAAGGATTGTAATTATATTCTGGATGATTTGGATCACCGTCCGGATGCTGAACCCAATAGGCAATGTCTTGACAAGTGACGAGGTCTGTAGAATTATTTAAACTTTCCACGTTGAGAAGAGAGGGGTCAGAGTTAATACAGTTACGGTAATTAGCATAAGCGAGCTTAGCTTCCTCCACACCAGCTACAGCAGAATCATAGGCAGATTGAGCAAGATCATCATTGGATGAGCGAACTATTTCAGAAATAATGGCAGTGGCAAAGCTAGCAGCCAAAATCACTAAAATTAGAGTAGAGATTGCCACAATATAAAATGAGGCAGCACCAGATTTAAAGCTTGAACGTTTTATTAACATTTATGGTTAAATTATACGCTTACGGGCGAAGTGAGTCAAGTTTATACGAGAGCCCAGTTGTTTGCGCCTAGTGCGCGGATACGGGATTTAATTTCTAGCAAGGTAGTGGCTTGGTTAAATACCTCTGGTGGAAGATGAGTGATTCGCATGATATCGTCGCCTTTGCGGGCACCGTTAGCGAGAGCTTGGAGAATTTTTGTTTCGACGTCCGTATCGCCGAAAAGGTTTTGCTGACGGAATTCATTCTGGTTCTTGATTTGTTCTTCTGGGAATAGCATTTCCAAGACATCTCGCGGCTCGGTATATGGGCGAGCGCCTTGAGCGATCAGTTTATTGCAACCCTGTGAATACGGACTAGTAATATTGCCCGGAACAGCGAAAACTTCCTTACCTTGGTTGATACCATGCGTGGCGGTGTTGAGTGAACCAGATTGCACAGCTGCTTCTACGACGACCACCACATCGGCGAGGCCTGAGATGATACGATTGCGTTCCAAAAAACTATACCGCGTAATTGGTCTACTCCCTGGAGCGTATTCCGAAATAATGGCGCCGCCTTTTTCTAAAATTTCGGTAGCAAGAGGTTCGTGTGCTTTAGGGTAAATATTATCTATAGCAGTGCCGAGTACTGCAATGGTGGTGCCGCCAGCATCAAGACAGCCTTTATGGCCAATACTATCGATGCCATAGGCGAGGCCTGAGATTATTATTACATTATGCTTCGCAAGCTCGTAAGCCAGCTTGTAAGCCACTTCCTCACCGTACTTTGTATTGTGTCTGGAGCCTACGATAGCGACGGTTTTGGGTCGTATCTGTTTACCATTTTCTGACATATTTTCTGGCATTTTTCCATAAAAATACAATGTTTTAGGCGTAAGCGCAATAGAACTTAACACCTCTGTAAAATTGTGTTCTTGGGGTGAGATTTGGTTGATTTTTGTAAAAAAGTGTGAAAAAAGTGTTGACATAATTTCTCCTGTGTGCTATAATGATTACAGTTAGGGCTTGAAAAAGTCCTACACCGCACCTAAATAAGTTATAATTTCAGCTATACTTATTTAAGTTTAGCAGAAATTGCGTGCTTTTGAAACCCTTTCGCGCAATAAATTTCTTCATGGTTTATTGTTATAAGTATTACCTCCACTTAGAAAGGGAGCATTTCAAAGGCATAGCAATCCCTCTAACCGGCGGGCCCCAAGTTTGTGTGAGGTGGGTCGCGCTTCCGGGGTTCACCCGGTATAGAAGTGAAGTGTTAGAGGGCCAAAATAGCCTCAGGTGATGCCCACCCTTACCTGAGGCTTTTTTGATGAAATTGTCGCTTATTTCGTTCTAACCAAAGTAGTTTTTGCCGCCCACTTTGATTTTTGGTAATGTCCATAGTGGCGGAAGTTGCTACTGGGTTGACGATTCTGCTAAGCATTTTGGCGACGGTTATAAACATTCAAGGAAGAGATTGTTATGCGTCGGGATGGGCGATAGTTTTTGAAATCTGGATTGGCTTGCCTGTTGTTTTCGTGACGATTTTTCTTGTCAGCGTTGCGCTAGCGCAAAGAAAAAATTTAACAATGGCATACAAACACAATGGAAAGGTGCTATACCATACGATTGCAATCGGTGTTTTGGGCATAATATCAATTACCGCAATAATATTGATGCTACTTGCAACGGCGAGAATTATATAAAAATAGCAAAAAAGATAATTTTGTCGTTAGTAGTGTCTTTTGTTATTATGCTTGACGCATGTGATATGATATTATTATGGCGAAAAATTTAGTGATAGTAGAGAGCCCGGCGAAGGCACATACGATTGAAAAGTATCTCGGGTCGGAGTTTAAAGTGCTCGCGAGCGTGGGGCATATTCGGAAGGACACAAAGGTAGATAAAGCGACTTTTGATGTAACTTATGAAATAGATCCGGGACATAAATCTATTATTACTGAACTAAAAAAGGAAGCTAAGACAGCAGAGCGGGTGTGGCTCGCGACTGATGAGGACCGCGAAGGAGAATCGATTTCTTGGCACTTATGTGAGGTGCTGAAGTTACCGAAGGACACGGCGCGGATTACTTTCCATGAGATTACGAAGCCAGCGCTTGAGAATGCGATTAAAAATCCACGCGTAGTGGATATGGATATGGTAGCATCGCAGCAGGCTAGACAAACGCTTGATATGTTAGTGGGGTATGATTTATCTGATGTTGTACGGAAAAAAGTACCGGGGGCGATTTCGGCAGGACGAGTGCAGTCGCCGGCGCTTCGGCTAATTGTGGAGCGAGAGAAAGAAATAGAGAAATTTGAGGGGAAATCATCTTTTAAGGTGACTGGCAAATTTGCAACCGACAGAACAAACGGCTTTGATGCTTCTTATGACGGGAAAACGCCAGAGGACGAAAAATCCGCAAGGAAATTGTTGGAAGAATTGATGGGGGCAGATTTTAAGGTTGAGAATGTAGAAGAGGCGGAAGGAACAAAGGCGAACCCGGTACCGTTTACGACGGCGGCTTTACAGATTGAAGCGAATGCTAAGCTGGGATTCTCATCGCGCACGACCATGAGTGCGGCGCAGGGGCTGTACCAAGCTGGGTTGATTACTTATCATAGAACTGACTCACTTAATTTATCCTCGCAGGCAGTGGGAGCTATGGCTTCTTATATTAAGGAGAAGTTTGGCGACAATTATCTTAAAACGCGGCATTTCAAGACGAAAGATGCATCGGCGCAGGAGGCGCACGAAGCGATTCGGCCAACCGATATTAATCGGACTACAGCAGGGAAAAATGATTACGAGAAACGACTTTATCAGTTAATATGGTCGCGGACCCTGGCAACACAAATGGCGAATGCTAAAGTGGCTAAAACCACGATTCGATTAAGCCACGATTTTATAGCTAAGGGTGAAGCAGTGATATTTGATGGTTTTTTGCGCGTTTATGGGAAAAGTAAGGATTTAGAGCTACCAAAAGTAGCTAAAGGCGACAAGATGAATTGTCTGGGGCTTACCGCTAAACAAACGTTCGCAAAACCGCCCGCAAGGTACACCGAGGGCTCGTTGGTGAAGAAGTTGGAAGAACTTGGTATCGGCCGTCCGTCCACTTACGCATCAATTATGACTGCGATTCAGGCGCGCGGATACGTTGTAAAAGGTGAGAGCGAGGGGGAAGAGCGAGGGGTCGTTGAGCTTAAGACTAATATGGCCACTATTTCGCGTTCTATTGTCAAGGAGAAATATGGCGCGAATAAAGGCAAGTTGATACCTACGCCGATTGGTGAACTAGTAAGTGGATTCCTTACGGATAATTTTAAAAATATCGTAGATTACAAGTTTACGGCGAACATTGAGAAAGATTTGGACCTCGTAGCGGAAGCCAAATTGGAGCGCGTAAGGATGCTCCGAGATTTCTATGGGCCTTTCCATGACACGGTACTAGTCGCGCAGGGTGTAGAGAGATATAATAATGCGCGTTTGCTTGGGCACGATCCTAAAACTGGCAAACCAATCTATGCCAAGGTGGGAAAAACTGGTGGTTTCATCCAGCTTGGCGAAAACGAGAAGGAGTGCGGTGAAAAACCACGCTTTGCGCCGCTTCCGAAACGAAAATCCACCAAGACAGTAACACTAGAACAGGCGCTCAAACAATTAGACTTGCCGGCTTTGCCGAGGGCGCTCGGAAAAGCTCCTGACGGCGCAGAGCTGATTGCCGCGAATGGGCCATTTGGGCCATATCTGAAAGGCGGTAAATACAATATTCCGATGAAAGACTTAGATCCTTATACTGTGACCCTAGAAGAAGTCTTGCCACTTTATCAGAAAAAGATAGATTCGATGATTGCGGACTGGGGTGAGATACAGATTATAAATGGCGCATACGGGCCATATGTGAAAGGACCAGGGCGACGCAATAACGTCAAAGTACCAAAAGACGTAGATCCGAAGAGTTTAACTCGCGAACAGGCGGAAGGAATGCTGAAGAATAAGCCAAAAACTGCATCAAAAACTCGGCGCGGAGTTAGAGGTGGACGCAGTAGCGCTAAGACAAAATCTACTAAGAAAACAAGTTCCAAAAAATCGACCGTCACAAAGAGAACTACACAAAAAAATTAGGTCTTCAAATAGTTTTTAACATAAAAATACTATTTTGGTTATGGTTTTATAATTATTTTCCACAAATGTAAAAATTGTGATACAATAACTGTAGAAGTTAAGAAATTTGTAGTTGACAACAACATTAAACTATGATATTATAAGTAAAATTAACAATAATAACAGAGGTTAGACAAGGAAAATACTGATGGACCAGAATGCGGAAATTCTCAAAAAAGCAATATCCGGAAGCCTGAAAATTATTGAACAGGAACGTGAAAAAGAAATCATTTCACGCCGGTTTGGCTTGAATGGGAACAAAGAAACGCTTGAACAAATTGGCGAAATGTTGTCAATCACACGTGAACGCGTACGACAACTAGAAAAAGCTATTCTTATTCGTCTTCAAATTTCCGCTGAGGAGAACGAAATTACCGAACTGGCCGCCGCTGAAAAGATTTTGGTTCGTAATCTTACTGAAATGGGGCGCGTGGCCAAGTTGAATGACTTAGCCGATAAGGTTTACGGACGCGTCGCTACCGCCTCGGAGAAAACTGGTATTTACTTTATTGCAACTTTTGCAAAAAACTTGACTGTAGTAGAGGAAAACGACCGCTACAATGCTGCGGTAGGAATTGCTGAGTATGGCGATGATAAAGCAATTCGTGCACGCGTAGATGAAATCGTAAAGATTATTCGCGAAAACAAGTCGCCGATGACTCTAGATGAACTTGACGGCAAGTTAGATTATGAGCATCCTGACCATATTCGCGCAATAGCGTCAATTTCCAAGCTTCTCGCGACGCTGAATGGTGTTTGGGGACTAGCCAAATGGCCATCAGTAAACCCGAAGAATATCCGCGATAAAATTTTTGTGATTCTAGAAACGCGCAAAGAGCCGATGCATTTTTCAGAAATCGCAAAGGAGATTAAAGATTCAAACTTTAAACGCAAAAATGTAACGGTGCAAGCGATTCACAACGAATTGATTAAAGATGACCGCTTTGTACTGATTGGTCGTGGAATTTATGCGCTTTCTACTTGGGGATATAAGAAGGGAACCATCTCAGAAATAATTACTTCTATCCTAGAGAAAAGTAGCGAGCCGATGACGAGGGAAGAGATCGTCAAACAAGTTCTCAAAGTTCGCAAAGTCAAAGAGACGACTATCTTGCTCAACTTGCAAAATAAGAAGCTGTTTAAGAAAGTGGATAAGAATTCTTACACCGTGGCATAATATGCTATAATTAAAACATGGACGCTGTCATACATTTTATTCTAATGCCGGTATTTTGGATACCAGTAGTGGGGGCACTAGCTTTTCTCACCTATCGTAATTACAAGAAGCTAAATAAGCTGCAGGTGCTCAACGTCGATTCCGCGTTGCTCATGCTGGAAATACCACGAACTAACGACAAGAAGGAGTTGGCGGCAGAACAGTTATTCGCTTCACTGCATGGGATTTTGCGCGACAAAGAAGAGCTCAAAAATAGCGGCGGGGTGCAAGAACATTTGTCTTTTGAAATTGTTTCTACAGCTGGACAAATTCGGTTTTATGTATGGGTGCCAAAGATTTTGCAAAGTTTCGTAGAAGGACAGATTTACGCACAATATCCAACAGTGCAGATTTATAAAATGGATGAAGACTATGCGGATACACGTGATAAATATCCCGTAACCTACGAGGCAGAACTAGGACTAATTGAAACACAGGCGTTACCGATTAAGACTTTTGATTCTTTTGAAGTGGATCCACTGGCGGGCATTACGGGAACTTTGGCAAAGCTGAACCCAAATCAATCGGAAGAAATGTGGATTCAGATATTGACACGCCCAATTCCAGACGATTGGCATAAGAATACTACTGACAAATGGATTAGCAAAGTTAAAGAAGGTAAGAAATCGTTATTTGACGGTGGGTTTGATTGGAAATATCTAGCAGAAATTATTTTTGCACTATTTCGTCCACCAGAGGGTGGCACCGGTTCGGACGGCAAAGTTGAGCTATCTGAACGTGTAAAAACTCAAATTGCTAAGGCTGAAGAAAAGGCGACCAAACTTGGCTACGAGGTAAAAATCCGCTTAGCATATCTAGGTAATAGTGATGTGGATGCAAAACTAAATATGCAGGCACTCGTGGGCTCATTCAAACAGTATAATTCTACTAATTTGAACGGTTTTAAACAAGTTGGTGGAACGTTTGATAAAGATGCATTATCAGCATACAAAATGCGTGAGTTTGCAGATCACGGGTTTATTTTGAACATTTCGGAGCTTGCTTCAGTGTATCATTTACCACATACGTCGGTAGAAACGCCAAATATCGTATGGGCAACTTCCAAAACGGCTGAACCGCCAGCTAAGTTGCCAGTAATTACTGGTCAACCGAAGATTGACGAACAAGTTTCGGCTTTCGGACTCACTAATTTTCGTGGCATTAATCATCAATTCGGTCTACTCAGGCGAGACCGGTCACGCCATATATATATTATCGGGCAGACTGGCGCGGGGAAAAGTGGGATGCTAGAATTATTAGCATTATCCGACATTTTTTATAACCAAGGGTACTGTATTATAGACCCACACGGAGACTTCGCAATAGATAATTTAAAATTCGTGCCAGAATCGCGCACTAAGGACGTAATTTACTTTAATCCGGCCGATACGGCTTATCCAGTAGCATTTAATCCATTGGAAGTGAGTGACCCGGCCAAGAAACCAAATGTCTGTTCCGAGGTGATTGGCGTGCTTAAACGAATGTTTGGCGATTCATGGGGTCCGAGGTTGGAGCATATTTTACGTTATACTTTACTAGCGCTACTTGACCGGCCGGAGACGACTTTGCTTGATATCTCTCGAATGTTAACTGATAAAGATTTTCGCAAGGAGACACTAGATTATTGCCAGGATGTGACGGTGTTGCAATTCTGGAAACATGAATTCGGTCAATGGAATGATAAACAGGTAAATGAATCTATTGCACCGGTGCTTAATAAGGTAGGAGCTTTCACGGCAAACCCAATTATTCGTAATATCATTGGTCAGGCAAAGTCATCATTTGATATCCGGAAGATTATGGACGAGGGGAAGATTCTGGTGGTAAATTTGAGCAAGGGTCTAATCGGTGAAGATAATGCAGGGATTTTAGGATCGTTCCTAGTGACGAAGGTGCAACTTGCCGCAATGTCGCGTTCGGATATAGATAATGTGGCAGATAGACGACCTTTCTATTTGTACGTGGATGAGTTCCAGAACTTTGCAACCGATTCGTTCTCGGTAATTCTATCTGAAGCACGCAAATATGGTCTTAATCTCACCGTAGCAAACCAATATGTAGCACAGATGACTGAATCAGTGCGCGATGCAGTATTCGGCAACGTAGGTACAACGATTTCCTTCCGTGTATCAGCGGACGATGCGCCGATACTAGCTAAGCAATTCGAGCCAATCTTTGAGGCCTCTGATTTATTGCAGCTTAATAACCGGCATTTTGTAATCTCAATGATTGTAAATGGCGAAAAAGTACCAGCATTTTCGGCTACAACATTATCTATTCCGAATACGCCAAAAGACAATTTTGAAGAAATCGTGAAATGGTCGCGCGAACATTACGCAAGACCCCGCGCGGAGATTGAAACGGAAATACGAGAGACGATTGAGCAAAGTGAAAAATATAAGAGGGAATTGTCAGATTCTGGAAGACAAGAAGAAGTCGTATTTAAGCCCGTCGAGCCAGTATTGAAAGCTACATCTAAAACCGAACAAAAGCCGAACTTTAGAAATCCATCATCTACCCCCCAAGCTGATTTTAGACGCCAAAAGTTAAGTCCAAATGCCGCCGAAGGTAAGGAAAGGCTTGGGCTGAAAGATTTGGCAGGACTTGTAGCCGCAAAGCAAGCTGAAAAGATCGACGATACGAAAGAGGATCATTCACAGGAGAAGGTAACCGATACGAAAAATACTTTGCATAGTGGCAATGTCCCGCCCAGCAATCGCAAAAAACGTCGTGAGCGAAGAGGGAAACAGGGGCTAAAGGGAAGCAGGCACGATGCTGAGCGTACTGTAATTCCCACTTCTAATAATTCCCCTGTTAATTCCCCTGTTAAGCCAGAGATAATATATAAGGAAAAATCTACCGTAGAAATCCGTCCGACTCACGAGCAAATGCCCCTGAATAAGCCCGTGAGGCATTCTGAGGGCTATGCGAGCGTAGATAATTCAATGGATGGGTTCTTAGCCATTCAGCACGATAAGTAGGCTAGAAGCGCGAAATCCGCAGTAGAAAGGAAAATGCTGCGGATTTTTGATGATTATGTGACTAAATGATAGAAATGACTGTTTCAAAGACACATTGTCAATCGTCTTTTCCATATAGTCTTAATGTCGCACAATATAGATTTTAAGACATTACGGTTATGGTTTTTGGACGGTTAAGTTATCGTCGCAAGTAGCTGGGTATATTGTCGGGGCTAGTATTCTCCTGAGACAACTGAAATTGCGCTAGGATAAAACATATTAATTTGCTCACGCACTGTGATTTTGGTAAAAGTTACAACGGTCCAAATCTATTTAAGCAAAGAAAAAGTGTTTGGATGCCTTTTTGTGGTCACCTCTGTTAAGGGTCGGATTTTCGGGGTTTTGAGGCTGGTTTGGCTGGGTTTTGGTGGATTTGACAATTCCCTTGCTTTATTTCCCTACTTGATGTGTTTCCCTGCGGTGGGTGGCGGTGTGATGGCTAGAATGGGCGCGATTGTTCGGCTGTTATTCGAACAAAAACCGAACAAAAGAGCATCAAACCGGTACCGAACAAAAACCGAACGGTTCCCTGATCCGGTAGCCGCCCTAGAACAAATCGCTATGGGTGCCGGTGGCGCGTAGTGCCTCCTAAATATTCTATGGGTGCTCGGGGGGGGATTGTAGAGGGTG
>JAZOUF010000040.1:0-3841 GCA_045657985.1 Candidatus Nanosyncoccus sp.
GAAGAAGCCGCACGCCCCTGGGTCATACCACGTAGGTCACCAGTGTAACCAAACAAATTGGCCAGAGGACAGAATGCCTTAATCAACTTAGCGCCACCGTTCAAATCTTCCATTTCATCGATACGACCACGCCTAGAGTTAATATCGCCAATTACGTCACCCATGAAATCTTCAGGGGTGGTGATTTCCATTTTCATGACTGGCTCCAAGAGCACAGGATTTGCTTTCTTAATACCTTCTCGAGTTGCTAGCGAACCAGCAAGGGTGAAAGCGAGTTCCGAAGAGTCTACATCGTGATATGAACCATCGTACAGAGTAGCTTTGATATCTACTACTGGGTAGCCTGCAATCACGCCACCAGCCAAAGTGTCTTCGACACCTTTTTGCACTGGTTTACGGTATTCCTGAGGCACCACACCACCTTTAATCTGGTCAATGAACTCGAAGCCTTTGCCAGGTTCATTCGGCTCGAATTTAATCCAAACGTCACCGTACTGACCACGACCACCAGACTGTTTAATGTGTTTACCTTGCGCTTCGGCGGTACCCCGAATCGTCTCACGGTAAGCCACCTGAGGTGCACCAGTGTTAGCTTCTACACCGTGCTCTCTCTTTAAACGGTCAATGATAATTTCTAGATGTAACTCGCCCATACCAGAGATAATCGTCTGGCCAGTTTCCTCATCAGTATGTACGCGGAAGGTTGGGTCTTCCTCGGCCATCTTTGAGAGACCAATACCCATTTTCTCTTGGTCAGCTTTGGTCTTTGGTTCCACTGCAATTGATACTGGTGGATCTGGAAAATCAATTGATTCCAAAAGAATTGGATGCGCAGGGCTACAAATAGTAGTACCAGTAGTACAGTTCTTTAATCCTACCACCGCTGCAATATCGCCAGCTGTAATCTCATTAATATCCTTACGGTCATTAGCGTGCATTCTCACTAAGCGCCCGATTCTCTCTTTATCGCCAGTAGAGGCATTGAGAACGGTATCACCAGATTTCAAAGTACCCGCATATACACGAATAAAGATTAATTTACCTACGAATGGGTCAGTTGCGATCTTAAACGCTAGCGCGGTCAAAGGTTCCGAGTTTTCCGCCTTACGCACAATCTGGTCACCTGTTTTTGGATCGGTGCCCACAGTTTGTCCTTGATCACGATCAAGCGGAGATGGTAAGTAATCAGTCATGAGGTCAAGTACTTTTTCTACAATTACGCCGCGACCATCACCACCAGTCACTAGGAAGAAGTCGCCATCTAGGACTCTTTTACGCAGAGCGGTCTTTAATTCATCTACAGTAATGGCGTCCTCGCCCTCATTGAAGTATTTGTCCATCAACGCTTCGTCAGCTTGTACAGCTTCTTCTACTAACATCGAACGAGCGTTCTTGGCTTTCTCTTTCATATCTTCTGGAATTTCACCCACAGTTAACTCGTGATCGGCGTAATCTTTATAAGTATAAGCTTTCATATCTACGAGGTCTACCACGCCGCAAATATCCTTCTCAAAACCAATTGGGAGATGGATTGCTACTGCATTTTTTGACAAACGCTTGTGAATTGAGTCAAGTGATTTATAAAAATCGCCACCAATCTGGTTGATTTTATTAACAAAACAGATACGTGGAATACCATATTTAGTCGCCTGGCGCCATACTGTCTCGGACTGCGCTTCTACACCCATTTTACCGTCAAATACCACCACAGCGCCGTCAAGCACGCGAAGCGAACGCTCCACCTCTGCAGTAAAGTCAATGTGCCCAGGGGTATCAATGATGTTAATCTGATGATTTTTCCAATAAACCGTCACCGCAGCCGAAGTAATCGTAATACCGCGTTCCTTTTCCTGTTCCATCCAGTCGGTATCAGCACCACCAGTGCCACCCTTTACTAAATCAATTTTATGTTTAAGCCCGGTACGATATAAAATCGCCTCGGAAGTTGTGGTTTTGCCGGCGTCAATATGGGCGATAATACCAATGTTCCGCATATCAGCCAAGCTCTTAATTCCAGTAGCCATATACTCCTTTTACTTTTATTATTTCACTGTTCTAAAGCTCCACGCTCAAAAACAAGACATATTTCCTAGCATTATAGCATACTTTTCTATAAAAATGCAATATAAAAAGCCCCGGGTTTTGCCCCGGGGCTGATGAAAAGGAAGAAACCTTCTACTCTTCTTTCAGAGCAGAATAGGACTTTTTCTCTTCAATTAATTGCTGATAGATATAATCAACAATCTTCTGATAAACAAACGCCTGCCGATTTTTCGGTATCTTAGTTTGTTTTTCGATAAAATCGCTCTCGCCTTTCGACTGAAAGCGCATAAGAAATTTTTCGATCGACATAGATACTCTCTGATTCAAAAGACATACTTGTGGATCGATATATTTTATACTTTTACATTCTTTGTCCGGCATCTCTTTGTTATCTCTGTCGTAAATAATGGCAAATTGCCACAATTCCAACTTGTCCATTGTTTCGCAAATGAACTTGACAAGAAGACCACAGCACCCCCATTTGTTAAACTCCACTACTTCTTCAGGCATTGCTTTGAAATAAATTTCATCGCAGAGTCCTTTTGCTATAGACAACCTTCTGCTTTTTACGTCGTCATAATTACCCACATTGCAGATGTCCACGGCCCAATCTTTGTTCCAATTGCGTTTCATTTCTTTCATGTTTCTTCCTCCTTGTAAAAGTACGAGTATTATTAGCGTTTCCCCACCTACCCGCGTCAACAATAACTAATATTATTATAGCACACAATTATAAAAATGTCAAATATATTATGCTTATTTTGTTAATTTCTTGCGTAAAATATCCTGCACCGCCGATGGATTAGCCTTACCACGCGATTCTTTCATCACCTGCCCCACTAGGAACCCTAGCACTTTCTCTTGCCCAGCTTTAAAATCTTCCTGCGCTTTAGTGGTTTCCGGTTTTGCCAGTACCGTGTCTACAATCTTCTCCAAAGCCTCTAAATCATTTTCTTGAATTAATCCCAATTCTTTCGCAATATTCTTCGTCCCCCTATCTCTCATTTGCGGGTCAAACAACCGCAAAAATACCTCTTTTGTCGCCGTCGACGACAACTCTTTCTTCTCATTCATCTCAGCAAGTTCATTCAAATCTTTCGCCGAAGGCAAATTATTCAAATATTCCGCCGACTTCTCCTCCGCCAGCAACACTGATGCGAACAGATTGGCAACTAGAGTCAGGGCTTTAAGGGGATGTCCGGAGGTTACGACCGCTCCCGAGGAGGAACTAGCAACTTCTTCCAACTTCATCATCAATTGAGGATAATCAAGTAATATTTCTAATATATCGCTAGCAATAATATCCTTGAATTTCTCACGATAATCAGCCGGCATCAGAGGTAATTTAGCAGATTCAGTCTCAATAAAATCAGCAGATAAGTTAATCGGTGGCAAATCAGGCTCTGGCATATAGCGATAATCTTTTGCCTCCTCTTTAGAACGCTGGCCAGTTGTCTCACCCGATGCATCATTCCATCCTCTCGTCTCTTGTACTACCTTTTTACCAGCATCTAGTAATTTACTCTGACGCTTAATCTCAAATTCTACCGCTCGTTCCACTGAACGGAATGAATTTAGATTTTTCACCTCTGCTCTCGTGCCTAAAACGTCCGAACCATCTGGCGCAAGCGAGATATTTACGTCAAATCTCATATTTCCGTTGTACAAATCTCCGTAAGTTACTCCCGCAAAACACATCAGTCGCCACAATTCTTTGCAATAATCATGTGCGTCTTTCGCCGAATGGATATCTGGCATCGACACGATTTCGATTAATGGCGTGTCAACACGATTCAAA
>JAZOUF010000041.1:0-2961 GCA_045657985.1 Candidatus Nanosyncoccus sp.
GCAAAAATTCACGTCGGCCAGCCAGCCCTTCTCACGCACGACCTCAAAGATTGCTTCCCCAGCATCAGCTCTGGCATGATTTACGACCTCTTCCGAACCAGTTTCGGTTATTCTAAACCCGTCGCCACACTTTTAACTCAACTCACAACCTACCAAGGGCATCTTCCACAGGGCAGCCCCACTAGTTCCGGCTTGTGTAACCTAGTCCTAGAACCACTCGTTACAGAATTACATAATCATTGCGCCTCTCACAATGTTAATTTTTCACAATTCATGGACGACTTTTATCTTTCTGGTAAACTAACTAACCTTCTTAGGGTCAGACCAGCTGTCATTTCCCGCATCACTAACCACCATCTAAAAATCAATCAGTCCAAAGACTGCATCACCACCCGTGCCTGGCCTATGAAATTAGCCAACACCGTCATCAACCGAAAAGTCAGCATCGGCCGCAGCAAAAAACATGCTTTAGAGCGCGCCATCATACGACTCACCAAAAACGACTTCCTTGAATACGAATCAAAAAACCACGAAGTTCAAGCCGCCCAATGTCAACACCACAAAATCCCCAAGTGCAAAACCAAAATTCACGCTCTCAAAGGACAAATCGCCAATGTTTTTGCTATCAATCAAGAGCAAGGCCTCGCCCTCCAACAAAAATTAACCAAAAAAATCAACTCCCTATTTTAACCCCTTGACAAACTTCTCACGCTAATATATAATGGTTTCAAATTACTATAAAATAAATATATTAATACATATACAATTTATATAAAAACAAACAAAAAGGAGCAAAATGAAAAAAATACTTATCGCCGGTGCGGTCACTGCCGCAACCATCACCGCGATACCTATCGTGTCCTCTTTCGCTGCCACTAGTAGCGTCGTGGACCATATCAACATCGTCCTTCAGGACACCTGCGCCTTCCAGCGCACTCTCGGTGAAGGCGACTATTCTGCCACCATTAACCCAGGTACCTATTCGGTCAATTTCGCGAGCAGCACTTTCACAGTCACTTGCAACAACCCCGACCGCTACACCGTCACAGCTAGTTTCAGCGACCTAGAAAGCGACGAAGGTTCCATTATTTATAGCACCAAGAATCCCGACGGCTCCGCCAGCTCCTGGAACGCCAAGCTCACCGACGACACCCACATGGCCTCAAATGTCACGAACGGCGACACCATCATGGGCACCGAAGGTGACACGCTAAGTGGCGGCGCCACCGCTACCGTGCGTTACTCCGTCGGCGCCTCCACCGACCAAAGCGGCGGCACCTACACCGGCACTGCCACCTACACCCTCATCAGCGGTTATTAAACCACTACATAATCACTGTATATAGCCACTGTATATTATATATGTATTAACACCTACTTTTTGCATACTCATTTGCCCTGCGGGAGGCTCTCTTCAGTCGCCCCATGATATTCTCCATCAATCATCCAATGCCCTCTCACCCTGAACGCAGGAATAGTACCACGCATGGCCCTGTTGATAGTAGACTGAAGATTGGCATCATTATTTTTAGCCCATTCAGCGACCGGAATAATCTTCCTCGCGGTTAATCTAGCAATACGACGATATAGTGCTTCAATCAAAAGCCCAGCAAATAATTCAGTTAGTTTATCTATTTTGTTAGTCTTGGTATACTCGTCAAGGGCAGGATAGTACTCGTCAAATTTTGATTTATTCGGGATAATAATTGGCGGCAACCCTAGCAAATCTAGTTGTTCATTCGTAAGCAAGCGCCCAATGCGACCATTGCCATCACCAAACGGGTGAATATTCTCAAATTCAGCATGGAAATAGGCAATTTTATCAATAAAGTGCTCACCAGTATCGAGATTATATTTTTCCACCAACTCATACATAAAACCATTGACGAATTCCGGATTGGCACCAATATGTGTCCCGACACGCACCCATTCATGCCCCGTACGGAAGCGACCCGCTATATCATCGCGAATGTTAGTCAGTAAGATTCTATGTAATTTTAGGATTAATTCTACAGAAATCTCCTTTTCCGGATTATCCATCAAGTATTTTATGGCGCTTGCTAGATTCTTAGCTTCATAGACCTCGCGGACCTCATGGTCAGTACGTATTTGATCGCGAATTAAGATGTCCTCAGTATCTTCAAGTGTAAGCGTAGAGTTCTCAATAGCATTAGAATTATAGACCATCTCCGGAAGCTCAGAAATAGTAAACTCACTTATGGCCTCTTTATGCTTAATGGCTAACTTACGGTATTTCTCAGATAAACAATTAATTCTATCTCTTGTAATTTGATTTATCATTCTTAAATTATACCAAACTTTACGTTTAAAATCAACAAAAACACCAATTTTAAACGCAAAGTATAATCCTTGTGGAAAACTCTTCCCTGTACGTTATTTTATTAAAAAAGTCTTAAAAAATTGTTGACATTAGCATTTTGGGCCTGTATAATAAAACTTATGTTAAGGTCATACACGCCTATAACAAACTAAAAATAAAATCCGTTTTATACGGGAGGAGAATATAATGAAAAAATCAATCATCGCAGCAAGCGCAGCTTCACTCGCACTCGCCGCTATGCCAGTGGTTAGCACTTTTGCAGTGAATCCTACTGTACAAGATACACTCAACATCACGATCGACAATACTTGCTCACTGACTCGTACGG
Source organism: Candidatus Nanosyncoccus sp. (assembly GCA_045657985.1). Lineage (GTDB taxonomy): Bacteria > Patescibacteriota > Saccharimonadia > Saccharimonadales > Saccharimonadaceae > Nanosyncoccus. The sequence continues at coordinate 2,670 of JAZOUF010000041.1, forward strand.
CAGTAGCAAACACCACTGGTACTGGTCTTACCAGTAGTGTGTGGTCAGACCAAGATGTCAATCATGGCACATACACGGTTCACATGGATGCCGGTTCAGCTGTTACAGTTGGTACTTCAACGTTCACCGTTACATGTAATGACGTCAAGAATGGTCACTCAGTAACCGTAGCGACAACTTCATTGTCCGATCAAGCTACATCTGGATCAACTGGCACAGCCATCGCATATTCAGACTCCGAAGTGACGGCAGCTGCATCTGGCTGGAACATCACAATTGCTAACGGTACAAC
>JAZOUF010000042.1:0-12693 GCA_045657985.1 Candidatus Nanosyncoccus sp.
GACTTCTTTTACGACAAAATTGTCTCCATTTCCAGATTCATAATACTCATCCTCCAGCTTATAGTATAAATTATCCAACTCCATCAAAATACCCATTTCATCCTTAAGCCTCACCATTCCCTTCCTGATACCAACCGGCTGCATCACATAATATAACCCCACATCTTCACCGTTAACAATCAACTTCGCAAATTTACCTTTCAACGCATAATCACTGCCAATGGCATTTATCAAATAATTCGCCAAATCATTTCTTAAACAAGAATCATCATAATAATTCGCGAGCAACACCCAACTTTTTGAATAGCCTAATCCAAACAAGTTTATTCTTTGATCAAATTTCAATCTATATGGTTTCTTTTCAGTATTCCAAGTTGAATTACCTCTACCTTTAAGCAACCCATCTAACGATAAAGTCCTCTCATTATCTTCCTCGACGCTCATTCTGACATTATATTGAATGTCCTTATCGCCATCATTTACCTCGCTAAGCGTGACACCATCTAACTCTAGTGCAATTTTTGCAATCTCATTCCTGTCTTTCACCTCCGGCGTTTCTTTCGAAAAAACAATTCTCAGAATAGTTGTCGCCGACGTCACAATCAACAAAAACACTACCAATAACGCCAAAGCCCACCGCTTTTTCACCTTATGAAACATATTATTATTCTACCATATTTCCCAAGGCACTTAAAATATGATACAATATGCTATATGAGTATTCCACTTGTCTTAAATCGCAAGAATCGTATTCTCTTGGCCGAACTCACTAAAACCGATTTTAAACTGCGCTATCAGGGCTCTGTCCTCGGCTATCTTTGGGCTTTACTTCGCCCACTCATGATGTTCGCTATTCTTTACATCGTTTTCGCCAAGCTCCTTAAAATCGGTAATGACATTCCGCATTATCCAGTTTACCTCCTTTGCGGTACCACTATGTGGAGTTTTTTCACCGAATGCACTTCTCAAGGCATCCAAGCTATCGTTAATCGCGGCGATCTTCTGCGTAAAATCAGTTTTCCTAAATACATTGTTGTTGTTTCCGCTACCTTAACCGCCGTCATCAATATGCTCATTAACCTCGGCGTCATCATTCTCTTCGCTCTTATCAACGGAGTTACGCCTACTTGGAGCTGGCTACTTGTTATTCCAGCCATTTTTGAACTTTATCTTCTTTCACTTGGCATTGCTTTCTTGCTCGGCTCCATCAACGTCAAATATCGCGATATCACTTCCATATGGGATGTATTAGTCCAGGCCCTCTTCTATGCCGTCCCTATCATCTACCCTATCTCCATGGTTGCTGCCACTAGCGAACTCGCCGCCAAAATCATTCTTCTAAATCCAATCTCGCAAGCCATCCAAGACATTCGTTACGGCCTCATCACCCACGAAACCATCACCACTTGGAATTATGTAGATAATCCCATCCTCGCTATCATACCCATTGCTTTAACAATCGGCTTGCTAATTATCGGTGCTCTAGTTTTCCGTCGCAAATCTAAGTTCTTCGCGGAGGAGGTCTAATGAAACGTCAAATCGGCACACGCACCGAAATCTATAGCCCTGATGCTCCCGCCATTACCGTCAAAAATCTCCACAAGAGTTTCCATTTACCAACCGAACAATCGTTTGGCCTCAAACAAACCATCTTCAACCGTCTGCGTGGAATTAAAGGTTACAAGGAACAAAAAGTCTTAAAGGGTCTTAATTTCACCATTAACCAAGGCGATTTTATCGGCATCGTTGGTCGTAACGGTTCCGGTAAATCTACCCTACTCAAAATTCTCGCCGGTATTTATTATCCAGAAAAAGGCGACATTACCATCAATGGCACATTAGTACCGTTTATCGAACTCGGCGTCGGCTTCAATCCAGAACTCACCGGCCGTGAAAACGTCTACATGAATGGCGCTCTGCTTGGTTTTTCCAACGAAGAAATGAGCAAAATGTACGACGATATTTGGGAATTTGCCGAACTCAAAGATTTCCAAGACCAGAAGCTCAAAAATTACAGTTCCGGCATGCAAGTCCGTCTTGCCTTCTCTATCGCCATCCGTGCTCGTGGCGACATTCTACTCCTTGACGAAGTCCTCGCCGTCGGCGACGCAGCCTTTCAACAAAAATGCAACGATTATTTCCAATCCCTTCACGACAAAGGTCAGACCGTCATTCTCGTCACTCACTCCATGGAAAATGTCCGTAAATTCTGTTCCCGCGCTATTCTCCTAGAAAACGGCAAGATTCTCCAAGACGGCGACCCAAATCAAATCGCCAACGCATACAACGAAATGCTCGGCATCAAATGAAAAAACTCACCATCTTCACCATGCAACTAAGAACTCCGGGTGGTATAGAACGTTTTGTCACGACGCTTGCCAATATGTTGAGCACAGAATACGAAGTAGAAATTGTTGCAAACTATGGTAAACCTACTGACACCTTAGCATTTCACATTTCACCAAAAGTCAAACTCACGTTCCTGACTCCTACTCAGCCACTAGAAGTTTCCATGAAGCATTTAATCTTCAGTTTTAAATGGCACCGTATTCCATCAGAACTCATTCGCCGTCGCCAAATCACGCACACCCAAAAACAAGTTTATCGCCAATACCTCGCTCATTTAAATACAGATTTCATCATTACCGATCGTGCCACTTACAATTCACTCATCGCAAATTATTACAACGGCAATGCCATCAAAATCGCTACTGACCACAATTACCACCAAAACAACCATAAATACATCAACGAACTCCTGTCTTCTATCAAATCATTTGACACCCTCGTCGTCGCCACGAAAGAACTCCGCGATTTTTACGCCAAAAGAACCAACGTCAAATGCGTCACTATTCCCAATCCAATTCCCAATATCCCCACAAAAAAATCTCCCCTCACCACCAAAAATCTCGTTTCCGTCGGCCGCTTAGTACCCGAAAAAGACTATCCTCTCCTAGTCAACGCCATGAGCATTGTCCACGCAAAAGATCCCGAAATCCACCTCACCATTATTGGCGACGGCGTAGAGCGTCAAGCTCTAAAATCTCAAATCAGTTCTCTTCATCTAGGAAATACCGTCGTGCTTACCGGTTGGCTACCCCAAAATAAGATTGCAAAGTATTATTACGACAGTTCACTTTTCATCATGACATCAAAGACCGAAGCATTCGGACTTGTTCTTACTGAAGCCATGAGCTATGGCCTCCCATGTCTTGCCCTCTCTCGCGCTTCTGGCGCTCGCGCCCAAATCACCAAGAAAACCGGTCTCCTCCTCAACACTTCTGACCCCGCCGTTATCGCTGCCAAAATCACCGACCTCCTGAACCACAAAGACAAGCTTCAATCGATCCAGCCATTTATTATTCAAGAAATAAATAATCAGTATTCCACAAATGTCATCAGGTCAAAATGGATAGAACTATTGACTTTTTAATAAAGTTATGCTATAATTAAAGTAATGCTATCAAGGGGGTGTTACTATTGTATTTAGCAGAAAAAGAACAGATTAAGCTTCTGTTCAATAACAGTCCTTTTACAATTGACGAGCTAAAAAACCTCAATGATCATTCCTCTAAGCTCTGGGCAAAATTCCGTCACATCGAAAATGTAGCTAGTCTGATGGAATCCTCTAGTGATGCAGCTAATTTTTCCAAGCAAGAAAAACTTATGGCTTTCACGGCTGGACAATTCCACGACATCGCCTGCATCAGCGACATCGCTTTAACCGGCAAAGAATACGGACCTCACCACGGCGCAAGAGGAGCGATTATAACTATCGGCATTCTGAACGGATACAGTGGCTTTAACAAAGATGAAATCAGAATTATAGCCACAGCAATAGCCAATCACGACGTCGCACAGCCGAACAATCTCACCGGCTTCACAAGAACCCTCACCCTTCTACTGAGGGATTGCGACAAAGTCGACTGTTACCGCAGATTATCTACAGAGCCTCTAGAAAGCACATTCCAAAAACCACTTAAGTTTGATAGTCGCATCCGTCAAGATTTCGCCAGTCGTTGTCTTGCCGGCGAACCAATCAAATATAGCGAAATGCAGAACTTCAACGAAGAGGCTCTCCTGTATATTGGCTGGTTCTTTCAGTTAAAAAATACCTCTTGTCAGAAAGCAGCCCTACCCATGTTCAAAGCGTTCACCGAAAGACTCATAAGCACCACTACAGACCCCGAAACTAAACTATGCGCAAAGGAAGCAATCGCAAAATCCTCGTCAATTCTCAACCAACCCAGTCATTAACGACTGGGTTTTCTTATACTTTTTCATTCTCAGTATACAGATATGATATAATTGTTTCATGAAAAGAGATTTATTCAAAGACAAGACATTGCTAATCACTGGTGGTACCGGCTCATTCGGCAATAAAGTTCTTGACCGCTTTTTAAAAGATGACATTGAACTCAAAGAAATTCGCATTTTCTCTCGTGACGAAAAAAAACAAGAGGACATGCGCATTAAATATAAAAATGACAAAATCAAATTTTTCATCGGTGACGTCCGCGATTATCGTAGTGTAGATGACGCAATGGATGGTGTAGACTTTATCTTCCATGCCGCCGCCTTAAAGCAAGTTCCTTCTTGTGAATTTTTCCCAGTTCAAGCCGTCAAAACTAACATTCTTGGCACGGAGAACGTCCTTGAGGCTGCAATCAATCACAAAGTTAAGCGTGTCGTAGTTCTCTCTACCGACAAGGCCGCCTACCCCATCAATGCCATGGGCATGAGTAAAGCCCTAATGGAAAAAGTAGCCATTGCCAAAGGTCGCGAAGTCCGAAACAGTAACACTATCATTTGCCGCACAAGATACGGCAATGTCATGGCCTCTCGCGGCAGCGTTATCCCGCTGTTCTGCAATCAGATTGCCGCAGGTCAACCATTAACCATCACTAATCCAGATATGACTCGCTTTATGATGACACTAGATGATGCTGTTGATTTAGTTGTCTATGCCTTTGAACACGGCGAACAGGGCGATCTCTTTGTTCAGAAGGCTCCTGCCGCCACCATCGAAACTCTCGCCGAAGCCGTAAAAGAGCTAAAGCACAGTGATGTCCCAATCAAATATATTGGCACTCGCCACGGCGAAAAGCTCTACGAAACTCTCGTTACCAAAGAAGAGATGCTCACCGCCGAAGATTGTGGCAACTACTATCGTATTAAGGCCGACAATCGCAACCTCAACTATCAGAAATACGAAACTGACGGCGTCAGTGCCAAAAAACTCGAGCAAATCGAAGATTACACTTCTCACAATACCGAACGCCTCGATATTGAAGGCATGAAAAAGCTCTTATTAAAGTTACCATTATTTAATTAGGAGGTCTATGCGAGTTTTAATCACCGGCGCAGACGGATTTATCGGCCAAAATCTTCAACTTTTCCTCAAAGAACACCAAGATGTCACCATTGACAAATACACTCTCGACAATTCTCCGTCCGAGCTAGAAGATAAAATCAAAGCCGCCGATTTCATCGTTCATCTTGCCGGAGTCAATCGTCCACAAACTCCAGAGGAGTTTTTTAGCGGCAATACTGATCTTACCAAAACTATCATAGATTTATTAAATAAAAACAAACTCAGCATTCCGCTCATTTTCTCGTCTAGCATTCAAGCCGAACTCGACAATGATTATGGCAGAAGTAAGCGCCTTGCCGAAGATTATATTCTTAATAATTACAAGCCTGGCATCATTTTCCGTCTCCACAACGTTTTCGGCAAAGGCTGCCGCCCAAATTACAATTCCGTCGTCGCCACTTTCTGTGACCATGTCGCCAAAGGCAAACCCATCACCATTGACGACCCAGACAAAACCCTTAGCCTCATCTACATAGACGACATTTGCAAAACATTCATTGATATTATCACGAATAAAATTAAACCAACATATCCATACAATTACGTTTCACCTATTTATAAAATTACCCTTGGGGAGCTCGCCAACACCATCCGCCAATTTAAACAAGATTTATCGTCCATTTCAGTTCCTACTACCGGTGACGATTTCACTAAAAAACTTTTTTCAACTTATATTAGTTACAACTCACTAAATCAACTTATTTTTAATCCACACACAAACAAAGATGAACGTGGTATTTTCACTGAATTAATCCACACCTCGGATTCCGGGCAAATTTCATTCTCCACTTCAAATCCAGGCGTTACTCGTGGTAATCATTATCACCACACCAAGATAGAAAAATTCGTCGTCTTACAGGGCAATGCCACTATCAAAATGCGCAAAATCGGCACCACCAAAATCCATGAATTCAAAGTAGACGGCGACCACCCAACCATTGTCACCATTCCAGTTGGCTACACTCACAATATTACCAACACAAGTTCCGATAAACTTATTCTCCTTATTTGGTGCAATGAACTATACGATCAAAATAATCCTGATACTTTCTATGAGGAAGTCTAATGGACGACAGTTGCACCATTCTAATTAGTAGTTGTAACGCCTATCAAGACATTCTTCCCCCTTTCTTCACATTACTTAAAAAATACTGGCCAAATCTTCAATACAACGTTGCGCTCAGCACTGAATCAGTTAATTACCAAGACAACGAATTAAACATAATCAACATTCACCCAGACAATCCAAACCTCACCTGGACCGAACGTATTTATGATGCTCTCTCCAAAATTGACTCCGACACTATCTTTCTACTATGCGATGATTTTTATTTGTACGATTATGTCGACGACTCCAAAGTCAGACAAATCGTCAGTTGGCTTCAAGGCGATTCCCAAATCGCCACCTTTACTTTATGGCCGCTCACAGAAAGTTCCAAACCATCCATTTACGATAATTTTCTTTTACGCTCCAAATATTCACAATATAAAATAGCTATCATTGCTGGCATCTGGAATAAAAAATGGCTACAAAAATATCTTAAAAATACAAAAGAAAGCGCCTGGCAATTTGAGCCAAGAGCCAATCAGCGCAGTCACCGAATGCTTTTTCCAGGCAAATTCTATTCCCTTGCCGATTCACAAAATATTATCTTCCCATACGATTTCACTAAAATCGGTCTTTTTTCAGGCAAATGGCTACCGGACACTAAGCCATTCTTAGAACAAAACGGCATCGAACTAGATTTCAAAAAACGTGGTTTTTATAATCCCAAATTTAGAGCCCTCACTAAATCAGTTCAAGACTCTTTTAATATGAATTCCCGTATTTTGCCAAACCGCTATTTTCTTAATGACCACAATAATCTTATCTCGAATCACACCACTTATAAGGACAAGTCCGGCTCTTTCACCCAAGAGTATGTCGTCGACTTTGGCGTCAATGGTTTTCGTTGGATTATCGCCAACCAAAACGGCTTCGCTTTGTCAAATCTCAAAATCACAATTCATTACATTGACAAAACATCATCCGAAATAGATTATGATCTAATCACAGGGGCCTTCCTGAAACAGAATTCTACTTATATTTTCAATTCTACTATTCCACCGTATATGATCATCCCTACCACAGAAAATCTACCTTTCTACAAAATTATCATCAGCGGCAAACTTACTTTACCCGCCACCAGTACGCAGCTTGAAGCTAGTTACAATCACCTCACCGAATCCACCACCGCATCATTATCCGAACTTATCGCCGAAAACTGGTACGAACTTGCCGTCTCGCAAGAAAACCTAGGCGTTATCTTAATGCAACCCACTATTTCTTTTCAAAAAGACGCCAAAAAGCTATCATCCACAAAAGAAAAAATCATAACCGAAGGTAGCTTTAAATACACATATAATATACCACAAAACTGCAACACTATTTACTGGACACCCTCCGACCGAGTCGGTTTTTGTATTAAAAACCTTGCCATTTCACTTTCATCAAGCGAAACTACTAAAACTCTCGACAATTTCACTATTCCAGGATTCGTTTCCGTAGACAAAGGTAAATCATTTCACTATTTGTCCATCAGACCATTAGAAATACCAGTTCAGGGCTTCCAAGAAATTACTATTTCCGGTATCATGTCTAAACCGATTCCACCCAGCATCATGCGCAAAATCACTGGTCACAATAGGAAAAAATTTTTAAAGAAAATATGATATAGTATAATATAGTATAGAGAAAGAGGAAAATATGAACAAAATCAAAGTAATGGTCGTCGTAGGCACTCGTCCAGAAATAATTCGTTTATCCAGCACAATTAAAGCTATAGAAAAGTATTTCAATTTAGTTCTCGTCCATACTGGACAGAATTATGATTACACTCTTAACCAAATCTTCTTTGAAGAATTTGGCCTTCGCGAGCCAGATTATTATCTTGGTGCAACAGGTACTACTCTTGGTGAAACTGTTGGCAACATCATCGCTAGGAGCTATGACATCATTGAAAAAGAACACCCCGACGCTTTCCTTGTTCTCGGCGACACCAACAGTTGTCTCGCTGCTTACTCCGCCAAACGTCTCAAAGTACCTATCTTCCACATGGAAGCCGGCAACCGCTGCTTCGATTTTAATGTTCCAGAAGAAATCAACCGACGTTTGGTCGATCATTTAAGCGATATCAATTTAGCTTACACTGAAAATGCTCGCCGTTACCTTATTGCCGAAGGCAAAACCGCCGACACCGTCTATGTTACTGGTTCGCCAATGACCGAAGTTCTGAATGACAACATAGATAAAATCAATTCCTCTAATGTTCTTAATCATTTTTCGCTCAAAGACCGTGATTATTTCGTCGTTAGTGCTCATCGTGAAGAAAACATCGACAACGACCGCAAATTCCACAATCTCGTTAGTAGTCTCAACAAAATTGCTGAAACCTATAAAAAGCCGGTTATCTTCTCCACGCATCCGCGTACTCGCAAGAAAATAGAAGAACAACACATTACTTTCAATCCACTTATTACAAATTCCGAGCCTCTTGGCTTCTTTGACTATGTTAAGTTGCAACAACACGCATATTGTGTTCTATCAGATAGCGGCACCATTCCAGAAGAATCTGCTATACTTAATTTCCCTGGCGTCTCCATGCGCAATAGCACCGAACGTCCAGAAGCACTTGATGCCGGCAGCATCGTCCTCGGCAGCGTCAATGAACGCGATTTAGTAAACTCTATTGAACTCGCCGTCGCATCCTTTAAAGATGATCGCGAAAACCCAGTTCGTGATTATCGCGATGCCAATGTTTCTGAAAAAGTTTGCAAAATCATTCAAAGCTACTATAACATAGTCAACGAAAGAACATGGAAAAAGTAACTGCCCCTATCAACATCCTAGAACTCAACAACCTAGATGTATACGGTAAGCGTTTTAATGGGTTTATTCTTCAAGAATATTCCCACGAACACTCACAGTCACCCTTTAACATTTCCATGCTCGTCAACCACAAACTCAGCAATAGCCCTAATGTCAAAAAAATATTTCCTAATAAATCCTTAGAAAATTTTGATTGGCAAATTGACGACATAGAAAATCGTCTCGGCACCAAAAATCAAATATCTATCACGGAAGAAGCACTCATCAACCACCCGCTTTACAAAAAGGCAAATATTCTACATTTTCACATGTATCACAACATGCATTTGCCCATTGAATTCCTTACGCGTATACCACCAGAAAAGAAAATTATATTAGATTTGCACGATACTTTTTGGCTCACCGACAAGAACATTCCTATGCTTGAAGTTTTCAAAGAGTCCAATCTCAACAAAGATTCACTCGACGCAGAACGAAAACGCGTCCTAGAGTCTATCGACGCTCATTTTGTTCTCCACTCGCCATACATGTTTAACCTTTTTAAAAAATCCACCAACATTCCTAAAACCAACGTCACCCAAATTAACTTCAGTATAGATACAAATGTCTTCAAACCTCTTCCATGCACCAGTAAATTACGTAAAAAATACTCCATTCCAGAAGATGATGTCGTCCTGCTCTTTCGCGCCCAAAAAGAATTTAAAGGCTTATCTTACATTATCACTGCACTTAAATCCATCCCCAACCACCACAATATTTCCCTCATTACCGTTGGTGGCGAAGGTTTCGTTGACGAACTTAAATCCGAATACAATGTTCACGATTTTGGACTGATTGATGATGAGAATGAAATGACCAAGATTTACAATTTATGCGACATTTTTCTTGCCCCATCAACCGAAGAAAGTTTTGGTTTCATGGCGGTTGAAGCTATGGCTTGCGGCAAACCAGTCATCGTCTTTGAGGGCACTGCTCTTCCAGACACTATTCATGCCCCAAATATCGGTATCGCCACCAAACGTAATAGCAAAAGTCTCGCAGATGCCATCGTTAAACTAGTTTCTAGTGAAGACGAACGCATTGAGCGTGGCAACGCTTCTTTAGCATTCGTCAAGAAAACCTATAATACAACAAAATATCTAGAACAGACGCTAAATCTTTATAGGACACTGTCAAACATCCCTAAACGTTCTGTTATTTCCCTACCAACTCATGCTCAAAACAAATCTCGTCCAAATTATGCCAAACTCACTTCTGCATATAAATACATCGTTGAAGAACAATTCGATTTCATTAAACCGATTGTGATTGATTATAATAATCAGAAAGTTCAAAAAACTCTTTTTAGCCTTAATCAAAAATTATATTCAACCATCAAAGATAGCCCTCCTCCTTCCAGCAAAGGTCACTTACCTCGTAGAATCGCCAGTAAAATCTATCATAAACTTAAAAAGGTCTCCCGTCATGACAAATAATCAACAACCCCTCGTATCAATCATCATACCAGTTTACAATGGCTCTAATTATTTAAAGGATGCTATAGACAGTGCTTTATCACAGACTTATTCCAACATTGAAATACTCGTAATAAATGATGGTTCTACTGATAATACAGAAGAAATAGCTAAAAGCTATGGCAGCAAGATTCGTTATTATAAAAAACCAAATGGCGGAGTATCATCAGCTTTAAACTTTGGTATTTCCAAAATGAAAGGTGAATACTTTTCTTGGTTATCACATGATGATATGTATTTACCAGAAAAGGTTGAAGAAGAGGTAAAATGCCTAGGTTCATTAGATAAAACTACTATTATTTTTTCTAATTTCTATCTCTTTGACGATAAAGGTAAAACTATTTCCGAAGTGCGTCACGAAAAACGCGCAACCAAAAAATCTATTGAAACAGGTATTTTCCCAGTACTTCGTGGCATGGTTAATGGCGACACAATCTTAATTCATCATTCCGTATTTGATAAATGTGGCAATTTTGATGAAAATGTTAAAACCACTGCTGATTACATTTTCTGGCTCAAAATCTTCCAAACATTCCCACATCATTTTATTGAAACTCCTCTCGCCAAATATCGCATTCACAGCGAACAAGATACTCAGAAACATCCAGACTACAATAAGGAATCTGACGATTTCTGGCTCACCGCCATTGACGCCATCACCGAATCAGACGCCAGGTCGTGGGACCAATCTCTGCTGCAGATTTACACCGACCTCTACGTTCAATTTCAAAACGACAGCCTTACAAAAGCATCCACCCACGCCTACGAACTATGCAAACAAAGATTTAATAAAGATAATCCCATTATCACCGTCCTCATCCCAGCTTATAACTCTGAACAATATCTAGAAAAAACGTTACAAAGTCTACTCCGCTCTGATTTTGGCAATTACGAAGCCATTGTTATAGACGATGGCTCAACGGATCATACTTCAGAAATCATCTCTAAATATGCCGCACTTGATTTTCGCATCATTCCACTTTATAACAAGAAAAATCTCGGCGTAGCTAAATCACTCAACCTTGGTCTGGCCAAAGCACGCGGTTCATACTTTACAAGGCTAGATAGCGACGATATTATCCTGCCAACCAAATTATTACGACAATATCTCTTTCTGCAAAATCACAACTATACTTTCTGTTCAACTAATATTAATTTCATTGACGAACATGACAAAATCACTCGTACCAATTGTTACACCGATTTACTCGCACCCATTCGCTTTACATCATCATTCACCAACCCTATCCCTAACGCTCCAATCATGTACTCAATGAACATTATCAAAAAACACAACCTCAAATTCAAATCCGATATGAAAGCTGCCGAAGATTACGGTTTTCTACTTGAATATCTCAAATACGGTAACGGTCAAATGTTGAATGAATCACTTTACAATTATCGTATCCGTAAAGATAGTCTCTATCACAGCAACAAAGCATTTGCCCTTGAAAAAAGTAAAGAACTTTGTGAACAATACACCAAGTCATTCTACCCTAACTTTCGTAAAACCAAACTCTTTCAAACCTTAAATTTCTTTGACGACAAAACAACGCCAATCAGTAACAATGATCTCATTGCCATCTTCAAAGAAACAGATAGACTCATTGAAACATCTGCCTCTCACTTTCATTTTAATAAGGAAGAAATATACGCCTGCAAAGCATTTATTTTCACACAATTACATCACAAAATCAATGCTGCCAATCACCCCACCACTTCGGGCGCTGAAATCGAATATAGCATGAAAACCCCTTTCCGCATGACGTATTATTATTTCAAACATAACGGCGCCAAACAGACTCTTAAACAAATCATTAAAAAGGTCTCCCGTCATGACAAATAATCAACAACCCCTCGTATCAATCATCATACCAGTTTACAATGGCTCTAATTATTTAAAGGATGCTATAGACAGTGCTTTATCACAGACTTAT
>JAZOUF010000043.1:0-25489 GCA_045657985.1 Candidatus Nanosyncoccus sp.
AACCAAATGGCGGAGTATCATCAGCTTTAAACTTTGGTATTTCCAAAATGAAAGGTGAATACTTTTCTTGGTTATCACATGATGATATGTATTTACCAGAAAAGGTTGAAGAAGAGGTAAAATATCTATCGCAGCATAACTTTTTGCACAAAAAAGCCATTGTTTACTCAGATTATATGCTTATCGATAAACGCGGTAAATATATTTCCGAAGTTGTCATAAATCATCAACTTATCGAAAAAAAACCAGACTATTGCCTTTTACGTGGTCTTATCAACGGCAATTCCCTCCTCATACCAATAAAAGCTTTTAAAGAATATGGCGATTTTGACACACATTTAGCCTGTACTCAAGATTACGAAAAATGGTTCCAAATGATGCAAACCTACAAATTTTATCACGTCCCTGCCATTTTAGTCAAATCTCGTTATCACGCCAAGCAAACCTCCAATACTAGCAACAAAGTAGATATCGAAGGTAATGATTTCTGGATCAAACTCATCAAATCTTACAATCACACAGCAAGAGTGAAGCTTAATGGCAGCGACTACGCCTTCTATTATCTTGCCGCCAAATTCCTAGAAAACACGCCCTATAAACAAACTCTAGATTACTGTCGCCAAGAAATGCAAAAATACCCAGTCGAAAAAGTCCTTCCCGAAAAATATGCCTCTTATGGCAAAACTCAAATGTTCTCCAAAAACCCCTTCATCAAATTCATCCAACTCGTTGAACGTGAAGGATTCCGCAATACATTACATCACTTAATGGTTAAATTTAATAAGCACCGTTAATCGATTAATTCGTAATTCGTAATTTTTTCTTCATCCTTTACAATTTTATACAACATACCATTTTTTACTGGACATATATTAATCACGCCACAATACTTATTAGTAAATTTATCATCTATATTCATTACGTACAAATAATCAAAATCAAACATATATTCTTTAATCGCGCCATAATACTCCTGTATATCCTCAACATTCACATCCCAATTATCATATATACTATTCACTTTCATCGCCTCTGCAAAATACTGCAAATAATAGTGTGCACCCACATCATCCTGGTCTATTATAAATACTTTCGCATCATCGTCATTGTCAATTTTTTCTTTTATTGTTCTTACTGCAACCGCATACTTCGATTCTGCCCAACCATCTCCCCCAAAATATGGATAGATTCGTGTAAACGCAATCGGTGCACAACATAAAGTCAACACCACAGCTAATCCGCATACTAGCCCAATCCTTTCGGTCTTCGTCGCCTGCCAAATAAAAATCATAACTAAAGTCCCAAACATAATTATCAAAAACGTACTCATGTATCTATCAAATGACGCCAGTATTGGCCCTTCATAGCTACCAAATGATAACACGTACAACATCAACATAGCCACAGTATATCCAATTGCTCCAGTTATCAAAATTCCGCCAAGCCAAACTATCTCTTTTCTTGCTAAATCTTTTTTGAAACATCTCCAAAGTAGCCACAATAACCCAATAAATAACACACATCCTTGCAAAAAAGACATTTGAATAAACGACGTAGAAATATTCTCTTGCCCCAACGCCGTCAGATAGTTCTTCACTGTAATACTTTGCCAACTTTCTCCACCACCCATCAAAACCTTAACGAATTCCGTCATGCTTAAGTCAGACAAGCTAAATTGATGCGCTACGCCGTTCGTCATTTTCCCCCAAATAAACCAAATCACGAAAGGCACAAGCAACAATGCCGTCGCCAATACAATTCTTTTCATCTTAATCCGACCTACATAAACCTTAATTTTACCTTTCTCTCTCACCAAAATCACACCAATCATAAAACATATAATCATTAAATATAATGGTAGCCCCATTTGCTTCAACAATAGCAAGAAAGATCCACCAATCATTAATGTCCCAATTTCAAACCAAGAAATCTTCTTGCTTACAAATACTATTGCAATCAGATACGCTACAACTAGAGCCATTGCATAATCAGTATAAATAGTCTGCAACACAAAATGTCTATCAAAAATCGCCATCATCAACATTGCAATCATCGCCGCCATCAATCCAACAGCCGCGCTTTTGATAAAATTCCTACGCTCCGCAACCTTTTCAGCCACAAATGGCACAACTAACGACAATTCAAAAGTATGTAGAGCGCGCTCAGCATAAGCCTCACCATATCCGCCACACAGTTTAATCCAAAACAGCTCAAACAACTGCATAATTGGCGGATAATCCTTATGCACCATTAAATTAGATGCATCGACATAGTAAAACTTGTCCAACCTTAGCATCTCCTTCAACATCACCCCCCAATGCGAGAACTCATCCCACATTGAAAATCCGCGGCTAAAATCATAAATAAACACTAAAACATAAATCACCAAAAAAACAACCAGTCCAGACGTCAAATACAGTTTTCTAAATTCCTCACCGGTACCGTTTATTACCTTTCTCGTCACGAGCGCCACAGACAACAACGCAACTATAATGCCCACAACAAACCCGACCTCAAAAGTGCCGAACAACAACTGGCTAAAAAACAGCAAAAATGCCGACAGCATCATCGCAAGTGGCAAACATTTACCAAAACTCTTTTTTAAAATCACTACCAAAAACGCAGTAAACAATAATAAATACAAAGCCGGCAAGAAAAAACTCATTACTATATCAATCATTTGTTAATCATCCTCAAATTATTCAAATTAAGTTCAAATAATTGCCTATGTTTCTTTGCCACAACTTCCAATATAATTCCGCATACAAGCATTAACGTCGCAACTATCACTAAAAACCCAGCAAGAATTAGAGTCGGAAAACGTGCCACTAACCCAGTTGCAAGATATTCATTAAATACTGGTATTGCAAATACAAGTGCTACAGCAAAGAAAAATAACGACAATAACGAAAAGAATACCGCCGGACGATACTCCTCAAACAACGTCATAATTCTTTTAATCACCTTAAAACCATCACTATATGTATTGAGCTTCGACTCACTACCTTCTGGTCTGTCACGATATTGCACCGCCACTTCCTTAATGCTAAAATTATGCCCCAATGCAAAAATCGTCATTTCGACCTCTAGCTCAAATCCCTTCGACAAAATCGGAAATGTTTTTGCAAAATCATGGCTAAGCGCCCGATATCCGGTCATCATATCCCTAATATGTGCTTTAAATAATAAATTAATCAAAAACCTTACCAACTTATTTCCAATACCATGAAACGCCCTTTTATTTTCTTTAAAATAAGTTGATGATAATCTGTCGCCTACTGCCATATCCACACCATTATTCAGGATTTCTTCGCACAACTTCTTCGCTTCATCCAATGGATATGTATCATCACCATCAATCATCAAATAGCAATCTGCATCAATGTCTCGAAGCATTGAACGTATTACATTCCCTTTGCCTTGTTTTGGCTCTTTTTTAACAATTGCACCAACTTTCTCCGCAATTTCATAAGTTCCGTCTGTCGAATTATTATCATAAACATAAACTTTCGTCACAAACGATTCATCATCATCGACAAGATACTTTTTACAATCCTTCACAACCTTCTCAATAGTCTTGGCCTCATTAAAACAAGGTATCAAAACGGCAACTTCTTTTTTCTTCCCAATAGTCATTAATACTATTCTACCACATTATCAACCAGCTAACCTTATTTTAGTATTTTTTTAATACACTGCACAACCTTTTTTTTAATCCCATTCTCATCATTCATTAATCTTACATTATAAATATAGTTTTCCGCCGCTCTTGCAATTTCATAATCGAACCGACGATAATAATCGTCATTAATTAAATACCTCAATATTTCCTTCATACCGATTAACTGTTTCTTCGCATCATATGCCGCAGCACTCTGCCCCACATTCACAACAGACAACGGCTCCATTATCCCACATAACGCAACTTCGCGCTTCATTATCTCAAGCCAAAAACAAGTATCTTCACCCATCGTCATTTCCTCATTAAACATAACCCCTTGTTTCATCAACCATTCACGATCAATCATCACTGTAGGCGTCGCAATTAGGCAATTGTACATCATCTTTCTTGCACAGAAACCTTTTTCTTCGCCGCTCATTACCACCGTTTTATTATTTTCCATTTTCTTAACATACGAAGTATGCGAAAACACCGCTTTCGTTCTTTTCATTTCATCTAATTGCTTTTCTATTTTGCATTCCATAAATTCGTCATCGGAATCTAAAAAAGCAATATACTTCCCTGTAGCTTTCTTTATTCCCTCATTTCGCGCATGAGAAACACCCATATTATTTCGATAACAGACTAAATTAATTTTTTTATTATTATTCACTAAATCTTTGATCTTTTTTATATCCACCGACGAACCATCATTCACAAGAATGATCTCGTAATTATTATAGCTCTGCTTAAAAACAGATTGCACAGCCCGTATCGTCTCATCTGTCCTATTATAAAACGGTATAATTACGCTTACTTTTTCCTCATTCATGTTTTCTTCTACATTCCATTAGAAATTTCACTTTATTAATTAATCTATTAGTAAAACTTCGCTTACAGATTTCAAGTTCCTTTTCTAAATCTATAATTTTACCTTTTAGCACACTTATCTCTTCTTCTAAGTCATTTATCTTTTTCTTACGCTCCGTGTTCTCCCGCAGTACTTCATCATTATCCCTTACCGTAGCAAATAAACTATGAAACAATCCTACTTCTACTTGCGGTGCATACTTCTTATATAGCGAACTATGTTTTTTCACAATTTGCGCAAACACTTCCGCTTCCGTTTCCGCAGTTGACGAATGTGAAAGAGAATCGGCATGTACGCGATAACAGAAAAGTGGTTCTGGCACAAGTCCAAGATTCCAGCCTGCCTCTAACATTGAAATCCACTTATCCCAATCCAAATATCTCTTAAATCCGCCCGTCAAATCAGTCTCATCTAGTGCCACTTTTCGCATCAATGATGAACCTAGAAAATGGCATTCCACCAACATTTCTGGGATTCTCATTTTCTTTGCATCATATTTATATTCATAAAAAGGCTCTCCACTAAAATCATCCATGTATTCCAATAAATTAACACTTACCGCCCCACATTCAGGATGTCCATCTAAATACTTCACCGTTTTTTCAAGAAACTCAGGCATCAGTTTGTCATCTCCGCTCATGTCTAAAATGTACTGATTTCTCAACATTCCGTAGGCTTCTCTTCGCCTATATGCATTCCCCATATTTTTCTTATTTATCTCTCTCCTCGTAATTTTTTCATATTTCAAGGTTTTCAGCTTCTCTGCCGTAAAATCATCATTAGAACCATCATCAATAAGTAAGACTTCGAAATCTTGGAATGTTTGCGCCCTCAATGAATCTATCGCTTCATCAATATACTTTCCATAATTATACGCAAGTAAAGCTATACCAACTTTTGGCTGTTTTTTCCCAGGTGTCATCTTGTATTTTATTATAGCATAAAGACCTATGCTATAATAAAAAGATGGATAAAGATATCTATCAACAACGCTATATCAAACATCAATCAGACAAAAAAGCCGAACTCATCCAAATCATGAAAGAACGTCATTCCAATCGTCGTTTTAGCGACAAACCAATTCCAGAAAAAGTCATCAAAGAGCTTATCGATGTAGTCAAACTTGCTCCATCCAGTTGCAATCGCCAAGCCATCAAAGTCAAAATCATCACCGACCGCGACGAAAAAGCTCTGCTTGGAGGTATACTTGTTGGTGGTGTCGGCTGGATCCATCGCGCACCTGTCGTTCTACTCATTACTGCCGACCCACTCGCCTACAAAGCTGGTAATGAAATTGATTTTATGCCTTATCTAGATGGTGGCGTTGTCTCGCAACAACTCGCTCTCATGGCCACCGCCCTCGGCATTCATGGCTGCTTCGCAAATCCCAATGTTCGTGACTTTAATTTAGATCACTACCATAAAATTTTCGGCCCAGAAATTCTCACAATGGCATTTGCAATTGGTTACCCAGCCGAAGATTAGTCTTCAACTAGCTCAGCTGCACGCTTTATAAATATCGCTGCCTCCCTACGCGTCGCAATTCTATATGGTGCGAACTCACCAGGTACCGAATAGTATTTGGTTATGCCATTATTATATGCCCAAACGATAGCAGTCTTAATCTCTAAACTTTTCGTTTCCGTTAAATCATTGAAAACCTCCTCGCCACTAACTATTTCTCCTGCAAACCTCCACAGGAAAATTGCCATTTCGCGCCTAGTTATATTATTATATGGTGCGAACTCACCAGGTACCGAATAGTATTTGGTTATGCCATTATTATATGCCCAGACAATAGCGGTCTTTCCAAGTTCATCTTCAGGCAAATCTCTAAAAATATCATCAGCTCCAGTTATATCCACTTCTGGTTCTCCTGCAAACCTCCACAGGAAAATTGCCATTTCCCGCCTAGTTATATTATTATATGGTGCGAACTCACCAGGTACCGAATAGTATTTGGTTATGCCATTATTATATGCCCAAACGATAGCAGTCTTCCCAACTAAGTCCATGCCATCAATATCTCCAAAAGTTTCTTCCCCCGGCACCTCTTCACCAAACATTTTCCATAAATAATACACTGCACCTTCTCGATTTACTAAATCTTCATTATCCGCTATATAATTTATCCCATTAATTCTTGCACCATACGCATTGCTCACCTTTTCCAAAAAAACACGATAACTACTATTTGTTAAACTATTTCCAGCATTGAATTCGCATTTAGCATTCAAAAAAATATCATCATTATCATACCCCTTTAGCCAGTTTATTGCTTCCTTTCCCATATCATCAGTTGGCAAATCAGCCACCGCCTCACATTTTGGTCTAACCTCATCCCTTATCCCCCCAAACCACTCCTCAAAATACAAATAAAAATTCCTATTCCCATACGCCCCACAATACGCCGTTCCTCGTCCCGCCGCCAAAGCCCCTTCATTTGGCTGATATGGTGTATACCGATAAAGTGCCGAAGTCGCCAGCGATCTCACATTCACCACCGACCCACCACAGTCCGGATTTGGGTTGTATTGTATATAGTTTTCGCCAAGCGGATAATTCGTCCAACCACCATCTAGCACCGTCCGAAACAGCGCCGCCGCTTTCCTCACCTGATTTTTGAAGCCATAATACTGCGACGAACATGGCGCCGTATCAGGACAACCATATCCAGTTGCCTTACGGTAGTCACCATCATTTGGAATCGGATCGGTTATTAGCCCCGTCTCTTTTTGCAGTAACACCAGCAACACTTGCGGATTAATTCTATAATCTTGTGCTGTTTGCCAAATAATATGTGCCGCCGTTTCCCCTTCACCAATCACCTCGCCATCACCAAACAATTCTTCTGATAAACACACAAAATGTCCATCCGCAAAATGCCACTTGTACGCCGTATTAGCCGACAATCTCAAATAATAATCATAGTCACGATTCCCGCACGCGTTCATCGAAGTCAGCCACGCCTGAATTTCCGCTTCAGTCATCGAACCATAATTTCCCATCTGCCAATCCGAAATGATAAACCCAGGATCAAATCCATCCAAACTCGCTGCCCCGACTTCAGAATCTACCTTTTTAAAATATCCCGTCAAAAACGTAAATAAGAACACCGCCGCAAACACACTTAGCGCCACAAACCATATTCTTGTATCTCGTCGCCGAATTTTCATACCTGGCATTTCTATCATAGATCCACCTCTCCATGAATCTCGCCAGTTTTATCACCAGACTCCAAGAAAATCCAAATTGTCGTATGCCCACCAGATAATTCCGTCATCGGTACGTTGAAGCCTTCACACGTCGAAGTCGTTGCTGCATCTACAATTGACGCTTCCGCAGTATATATAGTTCCTCCGTCCCGTCTTAATCCCAACGTACATTTACCACTATTTAGATACTGGTCAATATTCACCCGAATCACCAAATTCTCACCACTGACTTTCGCGTACGTAATCGCGCCAGTTATTTCCGCCGCCTCATTCGGATCTTCCCCATCATATTGCACCACTTTTTCTTTTTCCAAAACTTCTGTCGTTTTCTCTTCAACCTTTTGCTCTGATTTCTTCTCTTCCTTTTTTTCTACCACACGAGACGGAGTATCCTCTTTCTTTGGTTCGTCTTTTTTCTTATCTCTAAAATATCCATCCCATACAAAATAACATATCGCCACTGCCACAACTAGTAGTATCAAAAACAGCAACCAACCTATCCATTTTTTACTGCGTTTTCGTCTTTTTTGTGTCATTTTGTAGACCTTTCTGTTTTAATCATAACAAATTCTAGTAAATAATCAACCGAGGTCTACTCCCAAAATCTCCGCCGCCCGCAATAATATCTTTTTTTCTTCTTCGCCAGCATCCAGCATTCTCGCTTTAAATAATAATGCCGTTTCTTCGTGTTTGTAATCTAGCACTTCAAGGCTTCTTGCTTCTCCTGGATTTTTCCGCACTACACCCTTAGCAACCAAATTATCAATGTGCTCCGCCACTGCCGATACGGACGACAAACCAAGCCCCGCCATTATTTCACGATAAGAAGGAGAACATCCATTTTCCTCTAAATAATCTTCCAAGAAATTCAAAACCGCTAATTGTTTTTTTGTCATTTTAACTACTGCCATGTTATAATTATAAATAATGAAAACGAATAAATCAATCGACGGGCTAACTACTCGTGACGCCAAAACTTCTGCGTCTAATTTTTCTAAAACTTCCAAACCAGCAAAAGAATCTAAACCCATCAAGGCAACTCCTAAATCAGTATCCGCCAAACCAAAATCTAATAAACCCATCAAATCCGTCGCCAAGCCCGCCATCAAATCCGAACCTTCCACAAAACCTACACCAATATCTCACGAACAAGCAGTCGAAGATTTCTTAAAACCAGTTCAGGCTTTTGACTTTGACGGTACCACCGGAGAACTCAAAGCTTCCGATAAATCTAAGAATAAGGAGTTCAAAATTTCTAAATCTAATGACAAATCAGGCAAAGAAAAAAAGAAGCCATCCAAAACTCGCCGCATCATTTCTATTGTTGCCCTAATTATCGTACTTGGCCTCATTGGTGTTATTACTTGGGCAGTTTTCTGGGGTAATGACATCATCGCTAAAATCACCGGTGGCCAAGGCAATGTTCTCGATTTAATAAAATTCGTTGAGCCAACCTATGACCCCCTCAAAACCGATGCCAATGGCCGCACAAACATTTTAGCCTTTGGCACCAGTGGCTACGATATGTCCGGCGATGAGGGTGATGGAGTTCATGCTGGTGCCCAACTCACCGATTCTATTATGATGATCAGTCTCAACCAAGAGACAGGCGATCTCGCCATGCTTTCTTTACCTCGCGATCTCAAAGCTTCACCCACTTGTACTGCCACTGGCAAAATCAACGAAGTCTACTGGTGCAACGGTGGCGGCTCTGATATTTCCTCCGAACAGGAAGCCGAAGCAGCTACCGCACTCATGACCGAAGTCGGCTCAATTCTCG
Source organism: Candidatus Nanosyncoccus sp. (assembly GCA_045657985.1). Taxonomy (GTDB): domain Bacteria; phylum Patescibacteriota; class Saccharimonadia; order Saccharimonadales; family Saccharimonadaceae; genus Nanosyncoccus. The sequence continues at coordinate 9,528 of JAZOUF010000043.1, forward strand.
GTGTTGATTTTCAATATTTTGCACACCTCAACTGGGGGTCATTGATCACCATTGTCGATATTCTTGGCGGCATCGACGTCACTCTTGACGAAGATATCGATGATGACTGGTGGACTGGTGCCGTCTATCAAGCTGGCATTACCTACCATATCAACGGCGAAGAAGCTTTGGGGCTCGCTCGCGCACGCCATGGTACTGCCGGTGGTGATTTTAGCCGCGGTGCTTCTCAGCAAAAAATCCTTATCGGAATTAAAGATAAGTTTCTCGCCAAAGAAGATTTATCTATCGGGGATTTTCTAAGTCTCGCTTCCACCCTCGGTGATAATTTCCGTAGCAACTTCTCCATTGACGAAATTAAATCCGCTGCCCACCTTACCTTTGATTTCGATTTTGACAGTATGCGCCAGATATCCCTCTGGCCCGACTACATGACTACTGGTTCCATTGATGGTATTTCCTATGTTCTGCCACGTGCCGGTGTCGGCAATTATGGCGATATTCAAGAATTTGTCGCCACAAACCTCAGTAACGATCCGCGCACCTACGAAGCACCTGTTATCGCCGTCCTTAATGCTACCGGCGAAGCTGGAGTAGCCTCCGCCGAAGCCACCAAACTTACTGAAGAAGGCTATACTATTGCCGCAACCGAAAATACACCAGAAGGTACCACTTTCACCGACGATATCACCATATATTATAGTGGCAACAAACCGGGTACTGAGGACATGCTAAAGAAACACTATAAAGACACCGAATTCAAGCCCCTCTCTGAAGCTCCGGAATCTATCAGCCGTGACTACAATTTCATTATTATCCTCGGGCCTACACCCACAGAAAATAAAGAATAATTAGGCGCAGTATCTATCAATCAATAAGCCTGTGACTTATGTCGCAGGCTTATTCTTCGACCACTTCATCAATCATCTATTTATGTTTCTTAAGCAAACCTCTTGCCAAATGAATTAACAACACAACCAAAGCCGCACCACCAAGCATATATGGAACAATAATAGACGCGTTCACTCCACCTCGTGCCATCAAACCCGTATCTGGACTTCCCGGCTCCCCTTCTGGTTCTGGCTCCGGCATCGGTTCCTCATCGCTTGCATATGCATCGATATGTAAGCTAAAGGTTGCATTCTGATGCTCGTTTCCCAAATTCGGACTGAGCGTCACTTCCGTAAATACCGGTTCGGTAAATTCACCCGGCTCAATTTGTTTATTATACTTGTAACAATTTCCAGACGCTGGGTCAGATGCATTGCCAACTGTCTCATTCAAACTCCAATTGGGATTAATAATGATTCCAAAAGTATTACTTGGCAAAATAACCGTTTCACCGGCACCATTCATCACCGATTCCGACAAACATACCCATATCGGCACCGCCACCGAACCATCATTTATAATGCGCGGAATCGCACTATAAGTCATCCCTGGCATCGCACCAGTAATATCTTCCCAATTCTTATATCCCCCAGCCCCATCATCAACCGTTTCAACTATACTAATATTCACCGGCCCATCCGCAAAGACAGGGAAACAAATAAATTGACCCGCTAAAGTCAATGTACCCACCAAACCGATACCAATCAGACCCTTTCTAGTCACTTTACTTGTTTTCCTTTCTTTCATCTTTATCCCCCATGGTCGGTCAGCATTAAGCCAACCGACCCACTGTTTATTTTATTGGTTTACCTCACCCTCATAGTTATCGCTTTGACCAACGGTCTTATTATCGAATTCGTTGAACGCAGCCGTTACATCTGCAAAACCTTCAGACTGGATAGCATCTACATCAACAATAACACCAAACCCAGTCGTATGAAGCTCCGCAATATTCGTCAATTCGGACTCCATTACATCTTTATTGATAGATACAGTCGTAATTGGGCTCCAATAAGTCATCTCATTAGCCTTTAGTGCATCCGTATAGACAAAAGTCATAACAGTATCGCCATTAGCATTAGTAGTATCAGCTAACTGTGTAATATATTTGTGGTCGCTGAAGTCGACACCATCGATATTCTGGTTAGCTGCACCAGATATACAAGCCCCGCTATTACCCGTTACTGGAGCACATGACTCTTGTGGAGTATGTGGAGCCTTTACCGTAACAAGACCTGCCACACTTGCCGGAATCGTCACTTTCACACGAGCATAAACTGGGTTTGTGCCAGTATTCTTCACATACACAAACTTACGCACCTGCTTGCCTGGCACCAAATTGCCATATTCATCCGCCTTATAATCAGCATATCCACCAGGATTTGTGGCAGTTGCCTGAGCGGTAGACTCACTATCCTCTATAATTTGTGCATCACTATATACACCACGCTGGCCAGCACCAGTCACACCGGCCACATTTTGTGCCCTTACATGACCATTCCGCCACGCACTCACATCAGAAAGATCGGTGCTCACTGCAATATTCGGTGTACAATAAGGATTAACTACACTTTGACCACCTTGGATATATGGCACACAAACATGGAAATCATCCGCAGATGCCGCCGCAATATCGCTCTGGAAATAAGAGCCCACATTGGCATTTACACGATGCAATTGCGACTCATAAAGTGTCACATCCACATTACCCACAGTAAATGTGTTCGTTGCGGTATCATTATCAGTAAAATACGCAATCGTCCCGCCAGCCACCAAAGCTGCTACACCAAGCACTGCTGCAGTCGATAGTACAGTTTTTCTATTTACCTTCATTTTAATAACTCCCTTTATTATTAATTATTATTAAACTAATATGTTTCTCCTGCATCCGCAAACGCACTCACCGCATTTGCAAACCCAGCAGTCTGAATCGCATCTGAATAGGTGCGGATTCCTAATGTACAGTCGCCACCGCTACTACTTTCCGAACATGTCAGCAAGTCAGTCTTCCCAGAAATATCGCCAAACCTGATTCCAAGCGTAGGCCATTCCCGAGTTGTATCACCTACTGCCAACTTGTTTTCACTTATAATATAATATTCCGCATAAGTAGGCTCACTTCCCACTTCCACGGACGAATCATAAATCACCGTATAATCAGCATTACTGCATGTGTAATTAGCAACAGTTTCAACTACACAATTATCTGTTATCGTTGGTAGATCTAGCGTTATCGCGCCAGCCAAGGCAATCGGAATCACTACGCGGAATCTTTGGTAAACTGGGATGTTGCCAGTATTGGTAGCCTGCAAATAATATGGCATCTCAGAAAGTTCAACGCTGTCTTTGTACACATATCCATCAGCTGGCACATATTCACTAGCATCCAATATATGCTTTTCACTACCAGTAATGTCATCATAGATTTTAAGCTCCGTCGACACACTACCAACTACGAAGTTGTTTGTCGTCGAATCAGTATCAGTAAAATACGCCAATGTCGTCACCGAACTTAGCATACAAACCACCATCACCACTAGCGAAACCACTGTGATTCTAATCTTGTGATGCATTTACCTCCTTTCTCTACCTTTAATTTTTATACTCCACTTCATGCTACACTTTTTCTCGCAGTTTTCCTCCTTCCCTCCAAAGTATCTGGCAAAAAAGTCCACGCTAGTAGGAGAGTTCCCACTACTAGTGCGATATATATGCCAGGCGGCTGCTGGATATTATGCACGATATAACCAATCACCGGAGCCACGATGACTGGCGTTCCTATAACATTCTTATAATGCACCAACTTTGCATCAGGCGTTTCGTTGGCATCCCCCTTCGTTTTAAATCTCCACACGCTAGAATCATTTTTATCAACTTCAATGCCAACTATCCTATGTGTCACGACGGTATTATCGTCGTTTGCAACAAACGATATCACATCACCCTCCCTCAGAGAATAATAATCGACTGGTTTTACATAAATCAATGCTCCAACTGGAAACTCTGGAGACATCGAACCAGACATTACGGTAAACGCCTTAAATCCGGCGATTTTCATCCCCACCAACACAACGGAAAAGACTACAATCACCGCCGTCACAATCATACCGAATCGTGAACCCCATTTTTTATAGCTTTTCCTCTTTCGACTTGATTCTCCCATCTTTTCTAAAGTATCAGAAAAAACCGTTTCGTTTTGCTTCGTCGAAGACTCCATTAATTTAGAAGTTCTAGTTTTTACAGTAACTACAACAGGAACGCATGCATCATCACAAAACTTAACCTCTACCTTTTTTCCTCCACTCATCTCTACTTTAATTATAAGCGATTTTATTTTTTAACGCAAGCATAATAAAAATCCCCTCCATAGAGGGGACAAGACCAATTTATATTTGACCAATTTATATTTTACTAATTATTAACTTTCGTTCTCTTCCTTCCCCCTCAGAATGCGTATCAATGTCCGAATAATCTTGGGCTAATTTGTGTACTACTCTTCTATCTGCTGCATTCAGATTTATCTCCATTGGTTCACCGGTTTCACGCACTTTACGAATCCAGCCTTCAGCTTTCTCAGCAATACGATCAGCTCTTTGTCTTTTATAACTTGCCACATCCACATTAACTCTCACTATCTCCGCCCCACGTACCACCAAAGCCATAGACACAATATGTTGCAACGCCCGCAAATTATCTGCATTTCGTCCAATCAAAAGTGAATTTAACGAAGTTGATGGTACCGAAAGCTGAATCACTTCATCATCAATCGTCGATGATACTGCCACGTTTATTCCAAAAAAGCTCAGCAAATCCTCCAAGTACTTCGCCGCAAATCTGATTGATTCATCTTTATTCATTGATTATCTCCTTTTCTTTTTAATATCACGGGCGGAGATTTTTTTGATTTTTGTACCTGTCTTTTTATTTTCAATTATTTCTGCTTCTTGAATCTTTTTTAATTCCCTAGTCATCGCTTTATCAGTTGCGTCATCCATTTCATTACGCGCCCTGCTAAAGATAATCTTTTGTTGCAAGATCGTAATTATGTTGCTAAGGAAATAATAAAACGCCAACGCACCATGCAGATTAATCATAATGATAAACATCATAATCGGCATCATCTTAGACATTTGATTAGATGTTATGCTATTAATCTCACTATCATCAAGCTCTTTTCCCTCTTTTGCTTCCCGAATCAAATCACGGAACTTCTTACTTTTCTCAGACTTACCAGAAGGCATCTGTTGTTTGGTTGCAAAATATTGCGCTACCGCCGCAAATATCGCGCAGGCCAACATGAATACCGCACTCCAACTAAATTTTGCCGGATTAATTACGTCACTTGCTTTAGCTTCCAAATTAATCGCACCAAACAATTGTGGATGAAAATCATACTCTGTTTTCTCTTCCGCCGGAATCTCTTTGTTCACCAAATCACTTAAGTATGCTTCTTGTTTCTCTTCTAGCGCCCTTATTTCTGAACCTTCATACGCCACAATCTCATAAGCTCTATTCATCAAATTATCCGTCGGTAACGGTGTCGCAATCACTCTAATCGCCGAAAACAACGCCACAAATATCGGCAGTTGTATTATTAACGTCAAAATCGAAGCAAACGGCTTAATATTATACCGTTTATATAAATCCATCGTCTGCAAAGATTCAAGTTGTTTATTACCATTACAATTCTTCCTAATCTGAGTCAGTTCAGGCTGAATCTTCCGCATCAATTTCGTTTGATTAAGCTGCTTAATCGTTAGTGGCCACATTGCAAGCTTCACGATGATCGTAAATATCACAATGGCAAGTCCAAAATCGTGCACCAAATTAAATATCACAAATAGAATGTTAACTATCGGCCGCACTACCAACAAATCAATCAAATTAAACGGCCCACCAACGATAATAGAGCCCACCACAAAGGCAATCACTAACCCCCAAGTTATTATTTTCTTTACACTCCAATTTCTCATAACTTCTTCTTATTATAACACACTTTACTCTCTTCCACTAGTTCCCCTAAATCCTTCTCCAACTCACCAAACGGCACCTTCATTACATCAGCCGAATAAATTACAAAAATATAATCTCGCTTTTTCGGTATTAGATCAAAATTTTTCCTCAGCGCCTCATACACTCTTCTTCGAATTCGATTCCTCCCCACTGCCGATTTCACAACTTTTTTTGACACGACTACGGCAATTCTCGTAAAACCACGCTCATTATCCACAAAAACCAAAGACATACGCGCTCGGCGCACGGTCTTTCCCTTCTGATACACATATCTCACTCCGCCACGTGAATGAAACCGATATTTTTTACTCAACATATTATATATTATATACCAAATAAGCCCTTGCGGGCTTATCCTTAGGCTGTCAATCTTGCACGTCCTTTCAAACGACGTCGTGCTAATACTTTCCGTCCATTAGCAGTAGCATTTCTTTTCATAAAGCCATGCTCAACTTTACGTTGGCGCTTGTGTGGCTGATATGTTCTCTTTGGCATATTATTCCTTAAAATTTATTATTTCTCAAATACTTGTTATAGTATACCGCATTTTTCCACATTTTTCAAGAAGTTTTCCACAGACATATAGAAGAAATACCGACCATGTGGAAAAATCCACCCCTGTCAACCTAAGCCATATATTACAAAACATTTTTTTACCACCACAAAACCTGTGGAAAACTTCCCCATTTCGTGCTATACTTATCGTTAATAAAAGGAGGTTACACCAATGTATAGCGTGTGGGAGAACGCTTTAGCTGAAATTGAGCAAAAAGTTTCGCCAGCCAATTACTCAACTTGGTTCCAGGATACTTCTCTCATCTCTACGGAAAACGGTATAATCACCATCGGCGTCAAAAATAGTTTTTATGTTAAACAGTTACGTTCTAAATTCTTAGATATCATTACTGCAGCTCTTACTAAAAATGGCCTAGAAGTCACCGAAGTCAATTTTGAAGTTCAAACCAAGGGCAAAATCAAAGTTCGTCCCCGCGAAGTCGCCTCCGCCAGCGAAATCATTAAAAAATCTCCCACCATCCACAAACCCAATACCAGCTCCAATAATAACGGGCTAAACAACAAATATACCCTGGATAGCTTTGTCATCGGTAGTAATAACGACGTCGCTGTTGCCGCCGCTAAAAGCATCATTGATAACCCAGGCACTCGTTGTAACCCATTCTTCCTCTACGGTGGCCCTGGCCTTGGTAAGACGCACCTTGTTCAGGCCATCGGGAACGAACTTATCCGTCGCAACCCTGGCTACAAAATCCTCTATACTCCAGTGTCGCGTTTTTTCTCGGATTTCATTGACGCCATTCAAAAAGGCAAAGGTAAAGATTTTAACCGCCAGTTCGAAAAACTAGACTGTCTCATCATTGATGATTTCCAATTTATCGTCAACAAGGAAAAATCCCAGGAAGAGTTCTTCAATATTTTCAACAACCTCTATCAGCTCAATAAGCAAATCATCGTCACCTCCGATCGCCTCCCATCACAAATCAAAACCGTCGATGAGCGCCTCGCCTCTCGTCTCACTTGGGCTGGCGCCTTCGACTTACAACTACCAAAATTCGAAGATAAATGCGCCATTCTTCGTGCCAAGGCCGAGCTCATGGGTGCCGAAATAGAGCCCGAAGCCATTGAATATATCGCCGAAAATATCAACACTAACATCCGCGACCTTGAAGGTGAACTATCTACCATTCTCCTCATGTCTGAAGTGCGCAATCTTACTCCATGGGAGCTCATCCAGAATGGCTCCGCCAACATCAATAAATCCACCAAACTTCGTCCAGTTTCTAGCAAACAGATTGTTGATAAGGTTGCTAAATACTACAACCTCTCAGTCAAAGAGATGTGCAGCAAATCCCGCGTCAGCAACATTAAAACTGCTCGCCAAGTTACCATGTATATACTCAGTAAAGAACTCTCCATGAGTACCACCAAAATCGCCACCGAAGTTGGTGTCAAAGACCACACTACCGTTATGCATGGTATCAATAAAATTGAATCCGACCTCAAAATTAATTTTACTCTCCGCGACCAAATCGAAGAAATCAAGGAACATATTTATGGTTAAAGATTTTACTCAAAATGTGGAAAACCAGTGCATAACTCCGCGTAAATCTTTGCGAATTTCCGTTGCAAAACTTTGTGCAAACAATAATTATTTTATACAAAACGTGGAAAACACCACTTTCCCACCAACTTTTCCGCACCTTTTCACAACTTTATTCACAACCAACTCGCCCCAGTCATCACTCAGTTTTTTCCACTTATCCACAGACTCTACTATAACTACTATTAATAATATAAAAGAAAGGATTTAAAATGGAGATTGAAGTTACACAAGAAAAGTTAAGTAAAGCTTTAAATAATGTCAGTCGTATAGCTGTAGGTAAAGTTACACTCCCAGTATTAAATAATGTACTCATTAGGGTAAGCAACAATAAAGTCTCTCTTGTAACCACTAACTTAGACATGGCTATAGTAGATTTTCTTCCAGTCTCCAATTTCAAGGATGGCGTTATTACTGTCCCCGCCAAACTCCTCGCCGAATTCGTATCTAATCTTCCCAAAGGCCAAACTATCAAGATTACCGAAAAAGACAACAAAGTTACTATTGCATCTGGTAAATACAAATCCACCATTAATGGCTCACCAGCCGATGACTTCCCGGAACTTCCAGAAATTAACGAGGAAAATGCCGTTATCTTCAAGATGGGCATTGACGAATTTAAAACCGGCATGTCCGAAGTGATTATTGCAAGTTCTAATGATTTAACTCGTCCAGCCCTCACCGGTATTTATTTTAATACTAGCGATAAAACACTTGCCATTGCTGCCACCGATGGTTACCGTCTGGCTGAAAAGAAACTAATTAAAAACGTCCAAAGCGAAATCGGCGCCATTGTTCCAACCACTACCCTTCAAGAAGTATTGCGCGCCATAAGTGATGATATGGAAGAGATAGAAATTTCTTTCAACGACGACCTAGTACGTTTCCGCCTTGGCGAGATTGAGGTTGTATCTAAGTTAATTGATGCAAGTTTTCCAGATTATCGTCGCCTTATTCCAAAAGATAATAATATTAAACTTGAACTTAATCGCAGCGAATTAGTTCGCACTACTAAGTTAGCCGCCCTTTTTGCTCGTACGGTTAATGGCTCCATTGTTTGTGAAGCCAAAAAACCAGACATCTTCTCGGTTAAGTCTGTTGCTAGCGAACTTGGCGAAAACGATTCTGTAATTGAAGCTACTGTTGAGGAGGAAGGTAAAGTTGCACTGAGTTCGCGCTTTCTTATGGATGCCCTGAATGCTCTTGGTAGCGAAATAATTACTTTTGAGTTCTCTCCAAACATTACGCCGGTCGTCCTTCATAATAAGAAAAACGATGATTACACTCATATCATAATGCCACTTAATTCATGATTATTCAATCTATCTCACTTACTAATTTCCGTAATCATTCCGATTATCACTTAGATTGTAACCTAGATACTACTTTGATACTCGGCAAAAATGGTTGCGGTAAGACTTCAGTGCTTGAAGCTATCTACATCGCCTTACGCGGTAAAAGTTTCCGCGCTACCGATCCAGACATATTAAAGCGTGGCACCGATTTTTATCGTATCGAATTAAAAGAAGAGGGGGGTGAAGTTATTGTGGTTACGTATGATGGTGCAGCTAAAACATTTACTGTTTCCGATAAGAAAGCTCGTCGTTTGCCCAAAGCGTACAAGTATCCCATCATCCTTTTTCAACCATCCGACTTAAATCTTATCAGTGGCTCGCCTTCTCGCCACCGAGACTATTTTGATACTTTCTTTTCTAATTTGAGCGAAGAATATAATAATTCCCTTTCCAAGTATGAAAAAGCCTTGCGTCAACGTAATGAACTTCTCAAATCCGATGAGATTACCGAAACTTCCCTTTTCTCTTGGAATATCTTACTTGCGAAATATGGCACCAAGCTTGCAAGTCTCCGTAGCTCATTGACTAGTGAAATAAACAATTCATTAACCGCTACTTACGCCTCAATTGCTGATAATGCTGATCAAGTCAATTTACTATATCAAACGGATGTTATCGGCAAAAACGAGAATACATATTTAGCCACATTAGAGGCTAATTATAGCAAAGATCATTATTTGGGTCATACAAGCTTCGGTGTTCATAAGGATAATTTTGTTTTTGAATTTAATCATAACCTCGCCGATGGCTCTGCATCGCGCGGTGAATCACGCTCTATTATTCTTGCCCTCAAATTCACCGAAGCCAATTTAATCATCAATAAACTCGGACAAAAACCTATTGTCTTACTAGATGATGTTTTTTCCGAGTTAGACGACACTCGCCGTAAGTGCTTAGTGGATAATTTCAAAAACCACCAAGTTATCATTACTAGTGTAGAAGATTTTACTCGCTAGTCACAGACTCGTCATTCATTGCTAGCACTTCTTGATAGTATTTTTCAAGACAGGCTAGTACTGGATTGCCAGTTCCCACGTATGGAATATTGTTGTAAGCTGTCTGCCCACCGTCATACATCTGTAGTGCTTTGGTTGCTCTTACCATAGATACATAACGCTGTGCGTATTTGTATTCATCCCAGCTTCTGTTATCTTTAGAGTTCACAAAAGCGGCACCCGTGGCAATATCCGCGTGATCATTTTCGCCAGTGAATAGGTTTACAATTTTCTTCCAGACCGTACTGAGCAAATCCGAAACCTTACTAATAAATGGTATTTTTCCGTAAGAAGCATTTTCTGTCCCTGAATCATCCTTGTCGTCTAAAGCTTTTAGTATGCCGCCATCCGTCACGCCGAGTGGAGTAATGCGACCTACATTATATCTAATAAACTTTTCAAATGTAGACCCTTTCTTCACCTCGTAAGTTCCATCCTCACTAGCTTCGATATTTTCATTCATCACGCTAATAAATGTTGGATCACTAATATTAATGGTGCTCATATCGAAAGTTTCATTTCGTGAACACCCCGCTGTACCTACCGCACCAATGCTTTCCATTCTTTCGCAATTACCGTAATTCGTCATATATGAATCATTTTCATCATCTGCATGTACTGAAGGTAATACTGAAGAAATAGAACTAGCTGCTACTCTAGATATAGATGCGACCTTATTTAGGAAAGTCCCAGATTTCATTGTGCTTATAGCAAACTTATATACTATTGAGCCTAGAAAAGTGTTCTTAGAAGTAACGTCAAGTGGACTTCGGTGTAGCCGATCCACTTCGGCCTCTAATGCTATTATTGTATCAGTCGCCCGTCTATAGGCGGCTACTTCTTCGGCACCACCAGCCGTCGCTCCACTTTGTAGCGCTAGAGATGCTCCTACATTTACCGCACCTTGAACCAGTAATTCTCCAGCATTCACACCTTTAATGGACTCAAAGGAATTATCCACTAGTGAGCTATTAATAATTGGTGTTACTGCTTGCAAGGACTCACTAGATGAACCAGAACTTTTTATTCTACCAATTGTTCCGCGTACACCAGAGTCTGTGGATGTGTATGAGCCAAGTAGCGCTCCATATCCCACTGATTCTCCACCAAGTTGTTGATTTTCCACCGTCTTCAATACTCGTTCAGTAGAATAATTCGCCACATTGTTAACGTCCAATCTTTCACCGGAAAGCAATGCATAAAGACTTGGCGCCTCTAGTGCACTTCCGGTTACCTGTTTTACTTCACCACTCGTTACGTCCACCACTTCCACGACTGAATCTTGATAAAGATAATTCATCGCTTCGTTTATTTTTGAGTCGCTACCATCTCCAGCTTTCATTTTGCTAATGTTTTCCATTAGTCCCACATAAAACGCACTGGACTTTTGTTCGGTAGCAATAGAATCAGCAATGCTTAATGTGCTTGCTGCATCACCATCTGAATTCTTTTCCCCGACAGCGCTTACGAAGCTACCCGCATCGCTCCCCGCTGATTGTTCACTAACTACAGTATCTACACTGCACAATACCGCTTCATCTTCATTTTCGGCTATTTCACCATCGCTATTTTTGCAAGTCACTGCTTCATCACCCTCACCAACTGTGATGCTGTTTCCTTTCCCTACCGCCCCATTCATTACCTCATCAAAACTCTTGCCATTATTCTTATAATTATTCCGTGAAATACCCTGCTGTTTAAAAACGGTTTCCGCAGCATCGTCATAGTAATAAGCCGCCCTACCATAAGTTGCGCCAGTAAAAGCATCATACAATCTTGCGTCACTCATCACTGCGCTAGAAAATTGTGAAGCAGATATTACTTTGTTACCCATTTTAAGTGATGTGCCATTTTCAGACTCCTGGAAATCATTTACCCCGCCATTCCCTACCAACACTCCCGCATTCTTAAGTCTCGCAATCGTATTTGTTGGTACTTTACCTTCGGCCAGTGTTTGTTGAAAAATCTGCGTCTTCATCTGTACGGCATCTGTATACTGTACATCCGTTTCCTCAATTAACCTTTCTGAAATTGCTGTCGGGATTAGATTTCCCGCGCTAAAAAACACTAAAAACACCACCAACACCAATGTAATAAAAATCACCGCACCAAAACCCTTCTTGAGCTTCAGTGGGCTCTTTTTCTTACTTTGTCCACTCCCGGAAAAAACAATCTGGTTATTGTCTACGGCTGATTCTTCGTTTGACCTTAAGACCTCTTCAGCAGTCATACCTAAATTATAACATATTTGATATAATTATTATAATATGATTAAAGTTGACAAAATTATTCCTGGTGGCCAAGCCATCGCTACTCTAGAGGATGGTAAAAAGATTTTTTTCTGGAACGCTTTACCTGGCGAAGAGATAACTGATTACAGAATTACTAAAAATAAATCTCATTACGCCGAAGCTATTGCTACTGATATTGCGAACGTATCACCATATCGCATTATCCCACAAGATTCATGCTACCTCTCTACCTCTCCTTGGCAAATCGTTAGTTACGACTACGAATTGAAGCTAAAACAAGAATTAGTTACCGAAATGTTTCGCGAACATCAAATCATTATTGATGTTCCTGAAGTTGTAACCGACTACCAAGACTATCATTATCGAAACAAAATGGAATACTCTCTCTACTGGGATAACGACGCCAATAAAATCACTCTTGCTTTTCATGAACGCGGCTCTCATCGTAAAATTCCTATTAAAAGTTCCAGTATTGAACGTCCAGAAATTTTCACCGCCGCGAAAACCATCGTAGAAAAACTCAATCATGCCCACGAAGAAGCTCGCAAATATCAATCACTGCTCCTTCGTTGTAATCAGAAAGGTGAAATCTCTGGTGGCCTTTATGAAAACGGTAAACCACACCAAGTATTTAACAATCTCACGGATACTATCCTAAACCACGAGTATTCATATTCACCAAACGGATTCTTTCAAATAAATCTCCCGGTCTACGAAATGGCTCTCACTGAAATCAAAAAATACATCGCCACTAATAAAGTCCTTGACCTCTATGCTGGTGTCGGCACCATCGGCCTCTCCGTCGCCCGTGACAAACATCTTACTCTCGTAGAGTGTGATAAGTCTGCATTTAGGGAGTTGGCCAAGAAATGTAATATGGCGAACGAACCTTCTTTCGAGGACCATAAGCTCGGCCGAACGGCCTTGAGTGTGTCCGAGAAAGAACGGTTCGGAGCCATCATTCCAATTTTGGATAAATCAGAAAACGTCCTAAATAACATTCGGAACGACCAAACCGTCATCCTCGATCCTCCTCGCGCTGGCTGCGATTCTAAACTAATTGCAAAAATCCTAGAAGTATTACCGCAAAGAATCATTTATTTATCTTGTAATCCTGCCACTCAAGCCCGGGATGTCAAAATGCTACTCGAAAAATACCGCATTATGGCAGTCAAAACATTCAACTTCTTTCCGCACACTCCCCATATTGAGAACTTAATTGTGCTATCATTGTAGTATGGATATTACAAAAAGACGTTTATTTGTTGCAAATAATCTATTTATTTTTGTGATGACGGCGGTCATGGTAACCATTACGCTAACTTTCGGTTCCTGGGCGGCGCGCAAGGATGGTGGACCATTTGCATACTGGCAACACATCGTCACCTTTACCATTCTGAGCAATATTTTCCTCGGCATTGTTGCTCTGGTTGCCGCCATTATCGGCCATAAACGAGCTAAAACTAACCGCCCTCTACCGCGCAAGCTTCTCACATGGTATCTCATCGCTACCACCTCCGGAATGTTAACCTGCCTTACAGTGGTATTTTTCCTTGCTCCAGTCCGTGCCGCCTCCGGCAAGGATTACTTTGATATGGTGCTGGGTCCGATGTTCTTCCTTCACTTTTTTGATCCAGTTCTTGCCGCCATTACCTACATCTTCTTAAGTGGAAAATCCAAAACCACCGCCAAAGATCGGTTTCTTTCTATGCTACCACCAATCATTTATGCTGCACCATATATTATATGTGTTGCCATCATCCATATTTGGCCGGACTTTTATGGTCTCACTTTTGGTGGTCGTTACTATCTACTCTTCTTTGTAGCCATTGCATTTCTATTCATCGTCTTTGGCATTTCCAGTATGTTGGCCTTTTTTCATAATAAATGCGCCAGCAAATCTTCAAAATCCCTCGATGCTTCCGTTGAAAAATCTCTTGATACATGATAATATAACTACAAGACGGAAGTGTGTCCGAGTGGTTTAAGGAGCACGCTTGGAAAGCGTGTGTGCGGGCAACCGTACCGGAGGTTCGAATCCTCTCGCTTCCGCCACTGGGAGGTAAAAAGGCAAAACATGAACGAGAATGTCATTGAACTAAAAGGACTCACGAAGCGCTATGGCTATGGCGATACTGAGTCTTTTGCTTTAAAAGACTTTGATCTCACCATTAAACGTGGTGAGTTTGTCATGATTATGGGTCCATCTGGTTGTGGCAAAACCACACTTTTGAATATTATTGGCCTACTTGATCGTTCCACCAGTGGTGAATATCTTTTAAATGGTGAAAATGTTGCTAGTATCTCCTCTCGCCGTAAAGCTCGTCTTCGTGCCAAGAAAATTGGCTTTATCTTTCAAAATTTCAATCTTATTCAAGATTTATCCGTCCTTGAAAATGTCGCACTCCCGCTCGTTTATATTAAACAACCTCGCAGCGTTCGTCTCCGCAATGCCTCTTCCGCCCTTAGTCGTTTTCATCTTCAGGAAAAAGAGTATTACATGCCATACCAACTTTCTGGCGGTCAACAACAACGTGCGGCCATCGCTCGTGCTATTGTGAGTGATCCAGAAATCATCCTTGCTGATGAGCCTACCGGTAATCTAGATTCACGCGCATCTATTTCTGTCATGGAGGAACTTAAATCCATCCACGAAGAAGGTAATACTATTATTATGGTAACTCATAATCCGTCGCTTACATCTTATGCTACACGTGTTATCAATATGCTAGATGGCCAAATCGACACCGACATTAAGACTGTCGCCGATCGTAATTTACCACAACGCGTCGAAGATCGTCGCGGTAAGAAGCGTAAACGCAAAGCTCGCTCAAGCAATAGGAGGAGAAAATAATGGCATTTTTGTTTCGTACCCATCTAAGGCTTGCCTGCACAGCCATCAAGGAGAACCGCACCCGCTCTTTCCTCACTTGTCTTGGCATTGCAATTGGTATTGCGAGCATCATTTTAATCCTTTCACTCACTGGCAGTATTTCTAATCTTATTGCGAGCGAAGTTGAGGGTATCGGTTCCGACCTCATCGTCGTGAGACCTAGTACTACCAAAGATTCTGTTACCACGGTGATTGAAGAACTCACCTCGTCTAACTCTTTTCAAAAAAGCAATCTTTCTCTTTCCGACGTCGCTTCTATTGAAAAAATCAACCAAGTGACCGCCGTGGCACCTATCGCTGTAGCCCACAGCACGGTGACCAATGAAGAAAACACCATCGCCTCGACTATGGTCCTTGGCACGAATCCGAGCTTCATCACCATTGAGCCACTTGCCTTACGCTACGGTACATTCCTTAGTGATAAAAACAAAGACAACTCAGTTGTCA
>JAZOUF010000044.1:0-30645 GCA_045657985.1 Candidatus Nanosyncoccus sp.
GGTGGCGATGCCAGTGCCAGAAGCGACAATCGTTCCGGTAGTGAGGGAAATGACGGGGCGCACCCAAAGCGAAAGGTAGACATAGTGGCGAATGAGAGCGCCATCGGCGTTCACGTAGAACGCGCCGGCGCGACCACCCGAATAACGGAAGCTAGGAGACAACGACCAGAAGCCCGAACCGGAACGAAGGAACGAATTAGCGTGATATGATGTCGTAGTGCCATTGTTGCTCCAACCGCTTCCAGCCAAAGCTGCTTCGTCTGCGGTAATCAGTGCCACTGGATAGCCCAGCCCATCACCTACCGTTAGCAAGTCATAACCAGTTGGGTTGGGGCAGTTATAAGATGGGGTTTGACCAGCTACTGCATTTCGCATATAAGCACCTGGATGAAGTTCGGAAGTAGCATATGGCGCGTTACTAGTTGTTTGTGAGGATAGGCTAGTTCCTGTGTAAGTAGTTCTATCATTACAATAGCCAGCACTGCCTTCTAGCATATCAGTGTAGGCGGTCATATTGCTGCTATACCAGTTCTCCACTGCCGTTCTAATGTTGGACGGTGTGTTATTGGTGAATAATATACTGTTATCTATTGGATCGGTTAAATCAGTGTGATTATATGCGTAATCCGGGTTGTAATTGTAGCCCCAGTAGGCGATAAAGCCAAGCGTACCATAGTAGTTAGTATCGGTACTTGGTGTGCCACGATTAAAATAATCATTCGTGACATTAGCGCTCCATGTTGGGTTCGCGCAAGAATCTGCCGTAGTAGCACCATAAGTGCCGTTATAAATCATCTTTACGCCACCACTACCGGTAGTCCTTATAATTCTCCAGCAAGTGTTATTGCTTAACTTTACATAGTTCGGATAAGCATCGGCTAGACCATCACTACCATAAGTCCCAGTATGACCATACCTATCTAGAATACCACGGTAATAATATATGGGATAGTCATTACTCGCATCACTAGAAGCGCCAAACGCAGAAGCGTCATAAGTATAAACTCCGGAATTAGTACTCACCGATTCTGTCTCGTCTGGTGCGTCAATAGCGGCACGGATA
The DNA here is from genome assembly GCA_045657985.1 of Candidatus Nanosyncoccus sp. Taxonomy (GTDB): domain Bacteria; phylum Patescibacteriota; class Saccharimonadia; order Saccharimonadales; family Saccharimonadaceae; genus Nanosyncoccus. Next base: position 1,064 of record JAZOUF010000044.1, read on the forward strand.
TCGGCCACGGCCTGAACACCCTTAGTCATAGATGCTACTTGGTCATATAACTTCAATCCCCATATGGCCTTTAGAGTTATATTATTGGTACTAGACGAACTAGCATTAGCGATTTTGATATAATCATCAGCTTGATAAGTATTACCACTACAAGTAAGGTTAGTTACTGTGCCATCACACCAGCCAAGAAATGTGTATTTAGCGCGCGCAGGAACATTAGCGCTAGTCTGCAAAGTCTGCCCGGTCTGCAAAGAGCCACCGGTACTTGTCGGGACATTGGATACAGTATCGCCACCACCATTCCCATCATAAGTGATAGCATAATCATAAGTCACTATTTTAGCAGTAATGGTGAAGTTGATATCGTTAGTAAAGGTACCGGATACTTGGGTATTAGTAGAGCTAGCACCTATCTTCATATCTACACTAGTACCACCAGCACTGTTAGTTTCTGCTAACTGAGTACCGGTATTACCTACGGCTGGTAGACCATTATAGTTAGACCAAGTAGAGCAAGTATTATTAGTAACTACTGTACACACTGAATAGCCCCATTTATTAGTACCTAGGTTATCTAATGTGGTATTAGCATTAGTAGCTATACTTTCAAAATAGTTAGTATTATTGCTATGGACTAGCCTATTATTGTTTCGGTAACTATCGCCAGACTTACCCGCTGTCGCCGCTAGCGTGAACCCGTCTGAACTATTACTGCTAGCCGTAACAGTTACTATATTACTATCTGCTGCGATACCAGGAGTCAGGTCCTCAATCACGAACCCGGCATTAGAACTAAACGACACATCCAGCGTAGGCGCAAAAGTATATTCTAAATCTACATTATTACTATATGTGAGAGCAGAAGCACTATTATTGCTAATGCCTAGTAATATAATAGTGCTTATTATCGTAATAATAATGTTTCTCTTCATTGTTTTATCTACCTCACTTACGCTTTTAGCTTTTTATCCTAGTCCCTTGCGGTGCCACTAAAAAGCGTATATAAAAATGGCACCGCAAGGGTGCTAATTACCAATTATCCAATCAAGCCTAGACTTACTGAATACGTTGATGCCTTTGCGGCGCCATTACTATATTCAGTAAATGAAGGTATGATATGAAAATCGCTTGATTTTAAATAATTGATAATTAGCACTTTAATTATAGCACGATAATTTTGTTTGTGCGGAAAAATAGTGTTGTAAAATTTACAACACTATTCCCGACTACCGTAGGGGATATTAGAGGAACATTGCCATATAGATAGGGAGGTAGGTGAGCTTATCTTCTACTCTAATATCGCCGTCGTGTAAGACATAGGACATACCGACTTGCTGGCTGAACTTTTTGCGGTATCTATCAAGGGAGGGAGTGCGGCTAGAATCGCCGGATTTTACTTCTACCGGCAGGATGTTGTGGCGCGAGGTGATTTCGTCTTTGACGAGTAGAAAATCTATCTCGGTCTTTCCCTCTTCGGTGTTGTAATAATAGAATAGCGGGTGGCCGGCAGCGGTCAACATTTGGCTGACGATGCTTTCGGCAATCATACCGTTATTGAACTCCAATTTGTTAAAGAGGAGTTTGCGGTAGATTTCCTCTTTGCTGAGGATCTTTTCGCTGAAAGTCTGCGAGATGAGCAGGCCGGTGTCACCTTGGTAACACTTGAAGGCGGCCATATCCTTGCGGGTGGTGAGCCCTACTGATGGCTCGGTGGTATTGTAGCATAGATTAATCATACGGGAGTCCGCTAGCCAGATGAGGGCCTCGGCGTATTCGCGGTAGCGAGCGTCGCCGGAGAGGCTACTGAACATAAAACGCTTATTGACTTGCGATAGCTGGGTGGGGATTTCGTTCCAGATTTGCTCGATTTTCAAGGCATTGTCGCCACCGTGCTTGTAGATGTCGCTACGGTATAGCTTCAAGATGTCGCGCTTGATGCTATCAACTTTTCTGAAATTGTGCGACGCGACGTATTCCTCTACGGCTTGTGGCATCCCGCCGACGATGATGTATTGGCGGAAAAGAGTCATCATCTTACGGTGCATAGCTTGGCCTAGGGGCTCCATACGCTCATAGGCGTGCTTGATGGCCTTGTAAGCCGGGGCTTCGCCGATAGCCCAGAGGAACTCCTCAAAATCCATCGGCCCCATCTTGAACTCGCGCTCTTCCGAGGGGATGAGAATGCCCTTGGTGTTCTTCTGGATAGACATCAGCGAGCCGGTCTCGATGTAATGGTAGCGGCCATCGGCGACGAGGCGCTTAATCATCTCGCGAGCCTTTGGCATAAGCTGGACTTCGTCGAAGACGATGAGGCTCTCGTGCAGGGGTAGCTCGACACCGAAATAGCCTTGCAGGAGGACGAAAAACGAATCCAAATCGCGAGGCGGATGGTTGAACAGGTCTGCGAGACTCTCGTCCGCATCGGCAAAATTGATGATGAGGCTTTGGCGATATTCAGATTTGGCAAATTCTTCCACGGCGTAGCTCTTACCTACCCGCCTGGCGCCGGTGATGAGGGCGGCGGTTTTACCGTTGGATTCTTGCTTCCATTCTTTGAGTTTTTCAATGATTTTGCGTTGCATTTTATGCTCCTTTTACATAAGCGGCTTTACCCCTGTGATAATCACGCTATTGAAAGTTTGATGGGTCTATTTTATCACGCTATTAGAAGTCTGGCAAGGGTAGGATTTCACACGATTTGAAGTCCGGCGGAGGCTATTTGTCACGCGGTTATTTCCAGTAAGCTTTGCCGTCAATGCGGACGTCGATATATTCGAAGTCGGTGATTCCTATAGAGTTGAGATAGCGGAGCATGCGGTCGGTATCTTCGGCGGAAACACCAGTGCCGCGGTCGGTGGTCATTTTAATACGACCATTGTAGCCGTCTAAATAAAAGTCAACTTCACGAATAGTGCCAGATGGGACAACAGCTTTTTTTGGAACATATCCCAGTTCTCTTAAATCACCTTCTGCTTGACCAATGTATTCTTTCATGTAGCTCGTAAGGTGGCCACCAGTAGCGGCTGCGTCCTCATCTATTACTTCAATGGTGGGGGTATATGGCACAACGATGGTAGTGGAGGTGACAGTATTAGTAGCCATTCCCTCTCCGTCAGAGCTCGGCGCAAGACGCGAAATAAGAAAGACGCAAAGTCCAAAAGTCACCAAAAAACCTGCGATAGTAAAAACAATACGGCGGGTTTTACGGCGTTTGGTTTTTTCGTGAATGGCCGCACGCTCAGAAGCAGTTTCTAGCTGTTCCCTACGCTCGCCAATCGTGCGCCCAGATAACATCTAGGATTCTCCTAAAATAATTTCAGCGAGACGGTGGGCGGCATCGGCGCGAGCTTCGGCGTGAAGAGCGTCGGCCATATCGGCGGCGAGGCGTGGTGATTTAATAAGATGACGAATGGCGTCGTAAAGTTTGGTGGGATTTTTCATCATTTCGGAGTCGTTGAGGACATCAGCTGCATGAGCGCCCCTCAAACGTTCAGCGTTGCGGGTTTGGTGACTACCTGGTAAACGCTCGAAAGGAACCAGGATGACGGCCTTGCGTAATGCGGCTAACTCGGCAATAGTAGTAGCTCCGGCACGCGAAACTACCACGTCAGCAGCACCCATAAGTTCGTTCATGGCCGTATTAAATTCCCACATCCGGAAATTAGATTCTAGAGAAGCGTGGTCCCAATTCTCATATTTCTTGAGGTCTACCATGTTTTCATAATGTTTGCGGCCAGCCACGAGGGCAACTGAGGAAATCTTAAGAAGTTCTGGTAGAATGATGCGAGTTACCTCATTAAGGTTTTCAGAACCTTGAGAGCCGCCAGTAATGACAACAAGTGGCTTTTCTGGGTTGAATGAGAATGCTTTCTTTAGGGACTCCTTACGGGTAGCGCTGACAGACTTGTACTCAGGACCAACTGGAATGCCAGTCCAAACGTAGTTCGGATGCTTTTCTAAAACTTCTTCAGACGGTGGCATACCGAAGGCAACCTTCTTGGCTTTCTTCATTAAAATGCGGTTGGCAAGGCCAGCGACAGCATCCGACTCGTGGATGACGTATGGAATTTTGAAGAGACGCGCTACTAGCCCAACTGGTAGTCCGACATATCCGCCTTTTAAGAAAATGACATTCGGACGAGACTTCGGCGGTAGCATCCGGAGAAAGCTCGTAATGATGCCAGCCAAAAATCCAAAGAAACCAAAGATATTGCCGAAGATGAGATCTTTTAACGTGATGTCAAAGTGAACAAAATAATCTTTAAATTTCCATCCAGAATAGCGATGAAATTTGCCAGCCGGCAAGCGACGGACACGGACAAACGAGCCTTTACGTCTCTCTCGGCTGTCAGCCCAAGATACGCCAAGTTCGGTAGTGAGCTTTGTGACATTGTTGTAATATTTAAAGTCAGTCCAAAATTCCACCGTGGAACGAGGTTTTATTTCTAAAATCTCACGCACGACGGCGACGGCTGGTGTAATGTGTCCCCCTGACCCCCCGCCGACTACTAATATCTTCATCTTTGATTACCTCCCTACTAGTATAACACGAAAGTTGGCAAACTAGACCAATCGCGAACGAAATAAATATCATGCTGGTGCCGCCATAAGAGAGGAGTGGCAAGGTAATTCCAGTAACAGGAACGAGACCAGTCATTGCCATAATGTTTACGGCGACTTGAGCAAGAGTCCAAGAAAAAACCCCGATAACCAGCAGACGATTATTGGCTGGGGCGGTATGGTCGGCAATTTTCAGCATATGAAGAAGCATGGCGCCAAAAATAGCGATAATAGCAAAGAGGCCAACGAAACCAAAAGTTTCACCCATGATAGCAAAGACGGAGTCATTAATTGATTCTGGCAGATAGCCGGTAGCCTGGACGGAATTACCAATGCCGACACCGAAAAAACCACCCGTGCCGATAGCAAGCATTGCATTTTCAATGTGATATGTAGAATCGTTGCTAGCGGCGCCCGATATCGTGTCCATCCAGGCATGAATGCGCTCCATGCGATGGCTAGAAGTAGCAATGGCGCCAACCGCTACGACTAACACTACCGCCAGCATGATGAGATATTGCTTAGTGGGTAGGCCAGAAACAAGCAAGGTGCCGAAAATGATTGCCATGAGAGCTACACCGGTACCAAGATCGCCTTGACCAACTACTACAAGACCAAGAGAAAGTCCGCAGACAGCGATGAGTGGAAGCCAGAATTCCACACCTTTACCGAGTGTTCCCTCCTCCTTTTTGCGAGATAAGAAATCAGCAAGATAGATACAAAGAGCGAGCTTTAAAAATTCGGCAGGCTGAAAGCTGACTGGACCGAGATTATACCAGCGACATTCGCCCAGTTCGCATTTGGCAAGCGAAGAGCCAGAAAGCGCTAGAACCCAGAGCAACCCAGAGGCCAAAAGCGCCAAGATCATAATTGGCTTAGCGAATTTACGAATATACTTATAAGGAATAACTTTAAAAGCAAGAAAGAAAGCGCCTAGTGAGATTCCGACGGAACGTAGTTGACCAAAGAAAAAATCATTGGCACCATAATTGGTACCATAGGTAGAATTGAGAACGTTGGCACGCATTGGACCGATAGCGTAGATTACAATGAGACCTAGTGCCATTAAGCCTAAGGTGGTAAATAAAACGACAAGATCGGAACGATGCTTTCTCAAATTGCACCCCCGACAGCAGCTAGAAAAATACCTACGATGGCGCAAACACCAGCAAAAATCCAAAAACGCATAACAATTTTAGCTTCGCCCCAACCGATAGCTTCTAGATGGTGGTGGAGAGGAGCAGAAATAAAAATTTTACGATGGAAGAATTTCTTGCTCATTAGTTGAATAAGGCTTGAGCCAGTCTCGATAACAAACGGCAAACCGATGATGGGAAGCAGAAGAAACGAATTGGTCATCATGGCAACGACACCGAGACCAGCGCCGAGGGCAAATGAACCAGTGTCGCCCATCATGAAACGAGCTGGTGGCACATTAAACCAGATGTATGATAATAACCACCCGACTATTGTCATGCAGAAGCCGAATAGCAACATATTACCCTGAAACAAGGCAATGACGCCGAATGATCCATACGAAAGCATCGCGAGACCGCCGGAAAGCCCGTCTAGACCATCGGTGATATTGACGGCGTTAGAAGTCGCTACGACGGCAAAAGCAAATATTAAGATCATTCCAGCAATACCGACTTCTATATCGCCGAAAAATGGAACGAGAATCGTGGTCCAGCCGAGTTTGTAGGCAAAGAACCAGCCGAGCGCAAGACCAACTGCGGTGATGAGCATAAATTTAACGGGACCGCGTAGCCCTGCAGCACCGCGACCGGAGCCAAAAATATTAATCGCATCATCAATTACGCCAACAAATGAACCACCAAGAAAGCCAACGAGCGGTAACCATGTTTGACCACGGTCTAGATTGAAAATCCAGGTGACGACAGTGACGGCTATGACGCCAACAAGTCCAGCCATTGTGGGAAAAGCGCGTTTAAACTTATGAGCATGAAGCTTAGTCATTACTGGTAAAGTTTTGCCATCCACAGTGGTTTTCTTTTGTTTTTTCCAGAATTTATATTTATAAGCAAAGTGGGTGTAAATTGGGGTTAACATCATGGAGATCAAGAAACTCGCCAGAGCCAGCAAAAGACCGTAGAACATTTCCCCGTTAATATCAATATTCATAAACACATTATATCATATTATTAGTTTGGTTTAATTTTTAGATAGTCAATGACATAGTTAGATAAGTCATCAAATAGGTCCTGAGCTTCGCCACCGGATAGAGCTTCGCCTTCACCCCACATTTTGACCATAATGACATATTTAGGCATTTCTCCGGCGGGTGCGACGAAACCAATATAAGAACCAACAAGATTGCTCATGCTATCATCGTAGGCGCCATTAACGATGACCTGAGCAGTACCAGATTTACCACCGACATCGTAACCTTCACGGTCTATGCCGGCGCGAAGTTTGTAACTGCGATTATTGATAAGCATGTCGCGCATAGTGGCGGAGGTTTCGTCGGTGAGAATTTTGTCCTCTATTTTCTTCTCGGCAGAATCAATCGCAGGTGTTGTGATTAGTGGTACAATTTTCCCGTCTTCTAAAGTTCCCTTAACAATCGTAGGATTGCGGTAGTAACCCCCATTGACTACAGCCGAAAAAGCGGTAGCAGTTTCTAGCATGGTTATACTAAGATTCTGACCAAAGGTCATATTGGCATATGCAGCATCTAGACCATAGATTTCAGCATGTGGATCCCAAACGAAGCCAGTAGATTCAATTAGCTCAATACCCGTAGCTTGGTCAAGACGAAATTTATTATGGTAGTAGTCGTAAAGCCTTTCCCTGCCTAAGGCAGTAATGGATTCTGGGTTGTCGCCAAGAAGTTTAAGGGCATGGATGGAACCAGTGTTGAGCGACCAATAAAGGGCAGTCTTCATTGTGAGCTCGTGGTTATTAAGCGTAGCGCGTTGTTCGGCGTTGTAAATTGGCAACCCGTCCACATATTCTACACCTTCATTATAGTATGTGGTGTCAGCGGTCATTTTGCCCTCATTGATGGCGGCAGAGAAAGCGAAATTCTTACAAATAGAAGCTGGTTCATAGGGTACTTCAGTGACTTGATTGATATAGGCGGAAGCATCTTTGACGTGGCCATAGTTGGCTGGGTTATAGTTTGGCAAACTTGCCATAGTAATTATTTCACCAGTGTTAGGATTCATAATGAGAGCAGCAGCATTTGTGGCGGGAGTATCATTTATATGATTATTTAGGATTTCTTCAGTACCGCGCTCCAAACCACGGTCAACACTAAGGACTATGTTTTTACCATCTTCGGCTGGAATCTTAGTGTTGTCACTACCGATAGAGAGAGCAACTTTATTGACGTCGGCGATGGTTTTTAATAGGCCGTCTTTGCCGGAAAGCAAATTATTAAGCGAACCTTCTACACCATATTGACCGAGACCATCAGCATTGACGAAGCCAAGCAAAGTAGAAGCAAGTTCGCCCTCTGGATAGACGCGTTGGTTTCCTTCTTTTAGCCATACACTACTAATTTCCTGCTCGGCGATTTTGATAGCGTTAGAATATGGGACGTTTTTTGCAACAATATAATAACGTAGCCCTTCTATATTGTAAACTTCATCTAAATTAGCAGTGACGAAAGGCTTGGCGTAGGTTTCAAGAGCTTTGCCGATTTGGTCTTTATTGGTAACGGCAGGGTCGATGATGATTTGGTAAACCGTCTGATTTAAAACTACTGGTGCTGGGTCCGTATCGTCCATCATGTAGATACTGCCGCGCTTGGCTGTAATAGTTTCCAGCAAGGTATGTTGGTCGCTGGCCTTAGCGACCCATGTATCGTGTTCTATAATCTGAATGAAAAAGAGCCGCACGGCGATAATGGCCAAAGCGGCTATGGTCAAGTTGTGCAAGATTTTGATACGGGACGGCTGAGGCATAAGTATATTATAACACTTTATTCAGCGGCGTAACCAGTAACATAAGCATCTTCCATACTGGCGGCGACAGCGCTATTTCTGGCAGTGGCGACGGAGATTAGACGAGCTTTTTCTACAACTAAATCGTCACGACGAGCGGTCATTTCGGTGATTTCGGACTCTACGGCGGAAATTTCATAGTCAAAACTGGTGGCCTTGGTGCCCTCAGCAACATAAATGAGGCCAAATGCTAGAGTTAACATACTGACAATTACAATTTGTGAAATAGAACCTAGTCTCTTTTTGGTATGTCGGACGATATTACGATTGCGGACGAAACCGGCGCTCATTTCTCTTCGCGACACATAGGTAGTTTGGCTGATCATTATTTCCTCGCTTGATGTTTATGTTTGTTTTATTTATTATTATGATTAGTTATTTAATTCTTATTCTTAGTCCGGGGGTTTTGTGAGCAGAGCTATAAGTAACTCACAAAACTTAGCCCGGGAAGGTCATACACTTCACACTCTTCTGTGAAAACTCTATTTTGGTGGGCTTTTGGCCCATATCATGCTTTAGTCTTCTGGCGGGTCCTGCCGGACTTTTCCCTCCCGCAGCTCTTCCTTTCAGGAGCTCTGCGGGATCCTTTCCAAGTCCGTCACCCGCCAGAAGTATAAACTCCTACCGGAAATTTACTTTGATGGTTTGTTTGCGAGATTTGTTCGCGACTAATATTTGTTTTGGCATAATTGCCTCCTTTTTGTTTATGGTTTTTATTTTATCAATTCCGCACAGCCACTCGCAGTTTTGCACTCCGGGCTCGCGGGTTGATAACTAACTCATTTGGCTCCGCAACGATTGGTTTATTGGTGAGTAAATGCAGTTCAGACTCTTCGCCATGGCTGGCAGCCTCTTTGAAGTGGTCCTTAACTAAGCGATCCTCTAGACTATGGAATGTAATGATGCCGACACGACCGCCTTTGTTTAGTAAATCAGGCAAGAGCGGCAGAGTGCGTTCAATCTCGCCAAGTTCGTCATTAACTACGATGCGAATAGCTTGGAAGATTTTAGCGGCTGGATGGGTGCGACTGTATTTGGATTTACCGAGGATAACATCGGCAAGTTGCTTCGTAGTAGTAAATGGGCGATGCGTGACAATTTCCCTAGCCAACATTTTAGCGCGACCGGGTTTCTCCTCCCCATATTTCGCAAAAATATCAGCAAGGTCACGTTCACTCCAACGATTCACGATGTCTGCCGCGGTAAGATTCTGACTCCTATCCATGCGCATATCAAGCGGGCCATCGTTATGATACGAAAAACCTCGCTCATCATTATCTAGTTGCGGTGAAGAAACTCCAAAATCTGCGAGTATTATATCAAAAGTTTTTCCACACTCAATTAACTGTAGCACTGCGCCGTAAAAATCCACGTTCATAATCGCAATGTTAGTCCCATCAAATTTCTGCGTTAAATTTTTGATGGCAAAATCATCACGGTCAATAAGAACTGAATCTTTATAATTCAGTGTTACATCCAAAATTGATTTAGCGTGACCACCGTAACCCGCAGTGAGATCCAAATACGACTCGTCTGCCTTGGGACTCAGTGACGCTAACACTTCAGATAATAATACTGGTATATGTTGATTCTTCATAACCTTATTATACATTGTTTGAGGCCGATCAACTAGAAACTTCAGCGGTTTTGTTTCTGTTTGATTTTTGTTTGATTTCACAATTTATCTACCACGATTGTACCAGCGCGAAGCTAATCATATAATCGCAGCCGTTGAGAGACTTATTGTGCTTTGTGGTCATACGACCAAATAGAGTTTTATTGGGAGGTGTGTTTAAGGAATGTGCACACGATTTTGGTTACGCATCTCGCTAAGGGTAATGCGCGCCGAAACTCCTAGTTGGCCGGTCTCAAACTTTATTAATGTGCTGTTTGTTTGTGGTTTTTGTTCTTGTTTGCCACTGACCTTAGTTTATTATAATTTTGCGAAAAAAGCAAGAGCTTTTTTGGACTTTTTTGCGATTTTTATATATGGTGAGTTTTCCACAATTTGTGCAAAACTTCTCTGTTATTTGACCGAACAAGGTTTATTGATTTGACGCATTGATTATGTTGTAATAACCGAACGCTTGGGGTGAGGGATTGACTTGATTTTTGTCGTGATTTGTGGTATAATTAAGAGATGGTTTTTACAACCCTCCACCCTAAGTTATGGTATAATGGGGGGAAATAAGTGAGGTAAATATGGAAAATACTGAAAATGTGAGTGGCGCGATGGCTGGTGGCGAAGAACCGTTTGATGTCTTTTTGTGGGCGAACGAGATCGACGAAGTAAAAAATAATGTGTCGGCGGAGCTGTTCTTATTTAATAAGAACTATACTCCATACAAGATTAAATACTCGGACAAGCTGACCGGCGCAGTGAAGTCGATGTTTATGCAGGAGGCGATACACTTCATTATCGAGGAGGCGGACAAGGGGCTGGAATGTCGCGAATATGAAAAGGCAGATGGCGAAGAGAAAGTGATTTATCGTACTTCCCTGTCCAAGGTCGGGCGAGCAGAAACTTTGGTGCATTTGATTGAGAATGAATACAAGGATATTGATTACTTTTCTGAGAATGAGTATGACTTTAAGAAGGTAAAAGGCATCATCGCGAAGTTTACTTATCCTGGCGATGAAGGGATGAAGACTTTCTATATCGCGAAGTTGCTGCCGGCATCGTCGGCGCTGAAAGGTGCGACTTCGTGGGAGATTAACGGGGAGAGTTTTGAGCCATTTTCGGCAGAGATTGCCCTTAAAATGCCGGAGGATAATCAGGTAGCGATTGTGGATGGAACAATTATCGTGTTTAACCAGGCAAAGTTTGAGAATTTGTTCCAGTATGATTTTAAATCACAAGTGATAGCAGAGGCGAAGGCTAAGGAGCTGACTGAGAAATATAAATTGTCGTTTGCTGAAGGCCTAACGCTTGATGCACTGCTCGCGGATAAGAAACCAATCCTTAAGAAAGTGCAGGCGATGGATATTGCAGAGGAGATGCCGCAAGATAAGTTACTTGATTATGCGGATGAAATGCAATTGGAGTTAATGACAGATGATGATGGCTCGATTATCATTATGGATGATAAAGATTTGACGATGTTCGTGAATCTGCTCAACGAAGATTATTACGTATCACCGGTAAACGGTAGACGATACGAAATAAAGTCGAAAAAGTTGCTCGGTGAGCCGGATGGCGAACCGCCAAGAGGATAATTATAACTCAAAGTAGGCGGATTCAATAATGGTGGATTCGCCGAGAGTTTCGAAAGTCTTCCTGAGGTCTTCCCTAGCTTCTGTAACAGAGTCGGCATCGGTTAAGAAAGATTCTATCTTAGCATAGGATTCGCCTGGGCGGTTATCTAATTCATCTAAATAGATAACCGTTCCCTCGCCGGTGCTGAGTTCTTGACGACGACGAGAAACCTCAGCAACTGGCTTAAATCCAAGTTGCAAGATGATATTAACGGTAGTAGAGTAGTCGGCAACTGGAGTAACCTCGACGATGTCTACGCCGGAATCCTCAATATGACGGCGCAATATGAGGTCGTATTTCGGTGGTTCGTCTACGGCGTGCATTTCAGTGCGCATGATAAGACGCGGAAGATTCATTCCTCGTTTATAGCTGCGCGGAACGTAAATACGGTCATGCTGCCAATAAATTGATCCAAACTCTAAATTGATTTCATTTAGCTTATCTTCAAATTTATCACGGTTCTCTAATTTGCATTTTAAGATAACTTTTTTCATATTATAGATATTATATCATGAAATATCGATTAGTCTAGCTTCAGCTGAGCGGACGCCGTTCCATTCGTTTTCGACGGGTTTCACAATGAAGTCATGCGAATCGTAATTATCTAATCTAAACCAAGGCTCAGGAGCGGAGAAGGCAACGCATTTGAGAATGCCGCCATCTGTACCTTTGAGGTCAATACGAAGGTGCTGGCCTTTGTCGCCCATGCGTTTTACGGTGAGAATTTCTGGGTTACTAATGCGAATAGCTGGCTCTTCGTTTCCGGCACCGAAAGGTTCGAGTTGTTTGAGTTTGGAAAGAAAATCTAGCGAAATATCCTTCAATGCGGAAGTGACTAGTTCGGCATTGGTTTTTAGGTATTGGTCTTGACCGACAAGATGAAGACTACGATAATATTCATTGATTTGTTCGCGGAAACGATAGAGGTCTTTACGGTGAACTTTGACACCAGCGGCACCGGCATGACCACCGCCACTAATGATAGAATCTTTGGCAAATTTTAAGGCCTCGGCTAGATTAAAGTCACCGAAGCTCCGACCAGAACCTTTAAAAATATCCGGGTCGGTTTCAGCAAGGACAAAGGCAGGCTTGTGATAATTCTCCACTAGACGACCAGCGACGATGCCCAGAATACCTTCATGCCACTGACCGGTCTCAATAATAACTGGGTCGTCGGTGCGTGGACGAGCGGCGATTTCGTCAGTGGCGGCGCGTTGTTCTGTGCGACGTTTATTATTGAGCTCTTCTAGTTTGGCTGCGATGGAAGCAGCTTCGGCGGTGGAAGAAGTACGTAGTAATTCTAGAGAGAGTTCAGCAGTTTCTAGACGACCGGCAGCGTTGAGGCGTGGGCCGATTTGAAAGCCGATTGATTCGGCGGTGATAGATTTGACCTTGGTGGTACGCATGAGTTCTTTAAGCCCTGGGCGTCGTGTCCTGGCGAGTACTTTGGCACCATAGAAAGTAAGGATGCGGTTCTCTTCTGTAAGCAACATGCTATCACAGATGGTGCCAAGAAGCACGAGGTCTAAAAGCCATTTCTCTTGACCGTTTTTGATAAGATCTTGACTCACGAGAGATTGGGCGAGCTTAAACGCGACTCCGACGCCAGCGAGATGTTGCAAACTTGTAGGGACTTCGGTGTCTTGGCGCTTTGGATTAACGACGGCGATGGCGGCGGGTAATGTATCGCCACATTCATGGTGGTCGGTGACGATTGTGTCTATATGGTGGATGCTTAACTCATCAATGATGGCGTGATTACGTGAACCGCAATCTACGGTAATAACTAGGGTGGATTTGGTGGCCTTTGCGCGCTCAATGAGGCGAGGGCTCATGCCGTAACCGTCCACAAAGCGATCTGGAAGCATAATACCGATATTGCTTTGACTAAGTCCTGCCAGAATGAGAGCATTCTCCATCAGAGTGCTGGCGGTGACGCCATCTACGTCGTAATCGCCATAGATGAGAACATTTTCTTGGTCATCAATAGCCTTTTTGATGCGAGAGGTGGCCTTATCCATGTCAGGCATTTTGACAGGATCTTGTAAAGTCTCGTATCGCGGATGAAGATAGCTGTCGGCTAAGCCGCGTTTTTCTATCAGCTGTTTAAAAAGTTTATTCACCGATTGCCCCTGTTAGCCGATAGTTTTAGATGGTTTATTACCACGCTGACTCTTGATAACGATACTTTGGAGCTCTTTTAAAATTGGAAATTGCTTGTTGGTTTGATATATCTTAGTGCGGCCTTTTTTGGTAACTATTAAGAACTTACCCTCGGCTAGACGCTCCAGTTCGCGTTGAATGTTACCTGGGTCTTCCTTGATGAGCTTCGCTAGACCTCTGGTGTGAGTTTTGAAATCTGGGTACTTGGCAAAAACGACTAGGATTTTGCGGCGTACGCGTGATGTAACGAATATATCTAACATATTACCTCGCTTATTTACTTTTATTGTAGCAAAAAGATGTATTTTTTACAACAATTCATTTAAGATTCTGGGTGTTATAATATGGGTATGTTTTATGAGGTGATACCGGAAGGTAAGGTGGAGGCGCTGACCTACGATTACGATGGTTCCCTTTTACCTGGGCAAATTGTGGTAGTGCCAGTGGGGCGACGGAACGTGCCCGGTGTGGTTATTAAAAAAGTTGCGCAACCGGATTTTAAAACGAAGACGATTTTGAAAGTTTTGTATTCAAAGCCGTTGCCGCGGCATTTGTTGGCAACTATAAAATTTATACATGAGTATTATTTGGCATCGTCGGGGTCGGCGGTGTCTTTAATCTTGCCGACGGGGGTGGAGAAGAAACGCCGAACAAAGCCGAACGGAACCGAACAGCCTGATGGCTCGGAATCCATTCTCTCGGGACACGGCGTCGCTCCGGCCCGTCGTTACGGGCGGAGCGCGCCTTCCGCCTCGGTCGTAACCTCCGGAGAGTCCCTCGAGAAGAATTCACGAGCCATCAACTCAAATGTTTTAGCTTCTATTCCGCTTAACCCTGCCCAAAAAATGGCCCTAGAAGGCCTCCGGAAGGCTCCAGGAGCCACGAAACTGCTGTTTGGCGTTACTGGTAGTGGTAAAACCAACATATACCTTAGAATGGCTCTAAATGCGTTTAATGGGCATAAATCGGTCGTGCTATTGGTGCCAGAAATTGCGTTAACTGGACAGTTAGTACGGGTGTTTCGGGAAGTATTTGATAAAGCGGTGGTACTAATTCACTCACGACAGACTGAGGCGGAGCGGCATTTGATTTTTGAGAGAATTTTAGAGGCGGAGGAGCCTTTGATAATAGTGGGGCCGAGGTCGGCACTTTTCGCGCCCGTGAAGGAATTGGGGCTGATTATCATAGACGAGGAGCACGAGACGACTTATTATCAAGAAAATACGCCGAAATACTCAGCAGTGCGGGTAGCGAGCTTCATAGCAAAATCTTGCGGGTGTGATTGTTTACTGGGTTCGGCTACCCCAACGGTAGAAGATTATTATTTGGCACGAGAAAGAGGCGGGTTAATATGTTTAACTGAGAAGGCCAAGGCGTCAGCAATAAAACCAGACATTAAAGTTATTGATTTTAAGAACCGAGATAACTTTACGAAAAATCGGTATTTTTCCAATGCCCTGCTTGCGGCGATGAGGAAGAATTTGGACGCAGGAAGGCAGACGTTGATTTTTCATAATCGGCGTGGGTCGTCGCCACTCACGATTTGCGAAAAATGCGGTGAGGAGATGCTGTGCCCGAATTGTTTTTTACCACTGACTCTGCACGCGGATGATTATGCATTACAATGTCATACATGCGGATACTCTTGCTCAGTGCCAGTGGGGTGTCCAAAATGTGGACATCCAGATTTGGTCCATAAGGGGTTTGGGACGAAATTGCTAGAGAGCGAGATTTCGCGGCTGTTCCCTGACGCAAGGGTAAGGCGATTTGATGCGGATAACAAAAAAGGCGAGGGGATGGACGCGCTATATTCTGCGGTGCGAGATGGCGAGGTGGATATATTGATTGGAACGCAGACTTTGGCGAAAGGATTAGATCTACCAAAATTAGCGACGGTGGGCGTGGTGCAAGCGGATGCGGGGCTATCGTTGCCGGATTTTGCGGCGGAAGAGAGGGTGTTTCAGCTCTTAACTCAGGTGGTCGGGCGAGTGGGGCGAGGTCATATGGATACAGCCGAAGTGTTTATCCAGACTTTTCGACCAGAGCATCCAGCGCTTAAATTCGCAATAGAGGAAGATTATGCTGGATTTGCAGATTATTTGCTAGGCGTGAGGCGCCGAGGCGGTTTCCCGCCGTATCGGTATGTGATGAGGTTAGATATCACCCTGAAAACTGAGGCTTTGGTGGTACGAAAAGTGCGAGAGCTGGTGTCGCAACTAGTGCGGGATAAACGGCTCCTGGTGTCTCCCCCGATGCCGGCGTTTCATGAGCGAACTGCGCGAGGATATACTTGGCAAGTAGTAGTGAGGAGTACATCACGGAAGGCACTGGTGGAGGCTTGCGGGGGGATTGATAAGAATTTTAGGGTGAGCCTGGACCCGCCAGGGCTGTTATAGGTTTACCCTCTGTGCTTGGTGTTTTGTATATCTTATGATATAATGAGGTTATGGAAATTATTACGACGCCAGGTCCGAGACTACGCGAGAAATCGGAAAAAGTTGGCAGAATCACGCCAGAAGTGCTAGACATCATTGCTAAAATGCGCGAGCTTTCTTTGGCATGGGAAAAAGAACATCCATACGAACTGTCGGCGGCGATGGCGGCACCACAAATGGGGGTGTTAAAGAGAATTATTATTATTCGTGATGATATGGAAGATAAGAAAAACGCTAGTTTTACTGCGCTAATTGATCCAGTGGTGATTAAGGCTGAAGGCAAAGTGAAGAAAGATTACGAGGGATGTTTATCAGTGCCATCAATTTACGGAATGGTGCCACGCGCTTCTAAAGTGCGAGTGAAAGCGAAACTAGAAGATGGCACAGAGGTACGGATCAAAGCAACAGATGAGCTAGCGAGGACTTTACTGCACGAGATAGACCATCTGGATGGAGTGTTATTTATTGATCATATTAAAGGTGTGAAGGATGCCTTTTACGAGATGAACGACAAGGGTGACTTAGTGCCGGTAGATTACGACACGCGAATCGCTGGAAATAAAGAGCTATTCCCTGACGATTAACAGAGGTGACGGCTGAGTAATAAATTTGTTCAAAGGAGGTCTGGATGGATGAGTTTAAGAAGAAGAGTGGGGGTGTAGCGATGTTGAATAAGCCCAAGGTGATATTCTTTGGTAATGGACCGCTCGCAGATTATGCGTTAGCAGTATTGGAGCAAGAGTGCCAAGTGGTTTTTCACGCGCGGACAAAAGAGGATTTGGAAGAGGTGAAGCGTGTAAAAGCCGAGTGCCCTGAGGCGCATGGGGTGCTGGCGTCGTTTGGGGTGATGATTCGGGGCGACGTACTGGAATTGTTTGAACCGGAAGGGATTCTGAATGTGCATCCTTCCCTATTGCCGTTGTACCGTGGAGCGTCGCCGATAGAAAGTGCGATTTTGGCTGGTGACTCAGAGTTTTCGGTGTCGGTGATGAAATTAGTAAAAGCGATGGATGCGGGGCCGGTTTATTATCAGGTGACACTAACGGGTGCGGAAATTGCAGAAAGAACAGGTTCTGAGCTAATATCGGGACTGATCCCTCAGAAACTTGCGATTTATCAGGCACTGGCGGAAACGGGAGCAGAATGGATTTGCGGACATCTTGATGCTTTACCGGAGCCAGTGGCGCAAGACGAATCAAAAGCGACTTTTTGTGGGAAAATGGCAAAAGAAATGGGGAGATTAACGCCAGAAACAGATACGGCGGAAACAACTTTACGGAAAATTGTTGCCTTTCAGGGCTTTCCGAAACCGAAATATGCGTTCTACGGCATGCCCTGCATTATTTTAGAAGCGCATATACTTAAGCAGGGTGGTACAGCGCCACTCACGATTCCCTGTGCTGACGGGCTTTTAGTAGCGGTGGATAGATTACAACCGGAAGGGCGCAAAACGATGGATGCGAAAAGCTTTGTAAATGGATACGCTAGATAAGTTTAGTGCGGTTGGCGCGGATTTCGTCTTTCATCTCATTGATGGTGCGGGCGACGATTTCGCGGAAATCTGGGCGGTTTTTCTCTAGCCACTTGGCGGCTTCGGCTTGGTCGGTAATCCGATCAAATTCGTTTAATTGTACCTCGGTGAGGCCTTTACTGATGCGTTCGCCGATGCGGACTTCTAGCTCCTCTTGAATATAATCTAAAAACTCTTGTTTTTGCTCCTCTGGCATGGCTGAAAGGCCCATTTCTTGCAAAAATTTGTCGTCAAATTGCATTTTGATACTCCTTATGGCTATTATAACATGGGTGCGCTATTTTAGACTAATTTTGCAGAGGGGTGCTGGGTGGCGAGTTCCCATGGGTGCTATTTTCTCTTGGTTTCGTTTGCGGCAACAACGAAGAAAGGAACGGATAGTGCGATTACGATTGCTGCAAAAATATAAAAGACATAGGATGTTAAACCGGCAAATTCTTGGAGACCAAAGATAATTGTTACTATTCCAATAATCCCAAGTATGATACCAAGTACCCATAATGTTATAACTAATGATTTGGGGCTTTTAGTCTTCTGTTTGATATTATTCTCTGTATTCCCCTGTTGTTCATAAAGAATTTTGTTCTTATTCTTGTGGGCAAAACATATGATAGCGTTAACGATGGCCGTTATGAACCCGGCTAGGAATAATACCAGGAGCGGGATCCATGCTATATAAAAAATCATGAAAGACGCGCATCTCCCTCCATTAAAACAAGATGGCATAGCCATAGCGAATACGATTGAGAAAATGATTACAGCAACTGCCATAGTTATTAAACCAGTGATGGCTGATATTCTGTTTTTCTCTATTTTATTTCGTTCTTTTGTCTCCCAATCTTCTTTAACAACGCTTGGCGTATCGCCGGTTTGCTGGAATGGGGTTTGGGGGGTCTTGCTATTTAGCGGTTCTTCGGTGTTTTTGTTATCTGCTTCATTCATATTACTATGGTAGCATAAACAGTGTTAGGCTACAAGGTGCGTTTCTTGGTTTCGCGAGTAAAGAATTTGAGGCGGTCGCCGATTTTTAGTTCGATCTTGGACTTGGTCTTTAAGGCGAGGCCACCGGTTTCGCCAGCGACGAGCTCTTTGACGTCCATCTTTTCTTTCTGGACGGAGGTAACTTCGGCCTCACCGAGGTATTCCTTGTCGCGGACGATGCGAGCAAGATATTCTGGCTTTACGTCGCCTTTTAACACTTCGCCACCAGCAATGATGCTGGTCTTTTCGGTGCGGAAGACGCCGAGGACTTTCATTTCACCTTTATCTTCTTCGGTAATCTCGGCGTCTAGGAGATTTTCCATCTCGTGTTTGGCGTCGTCTAGGAGTTCGTAGATGACTTTATAAGTGCGAATCGGAACGTTGTCACGCGCTGCCATCTTGGAAATATTGATTGGAACGTTAACATTGAAGCCGTAAATAACAGTGTGGCCACCAGCGGCCATGTAGACATCATTTTCATTGATGTCGCCGACACCAGTACTAACGATATTAAGCGTGATTTCGCCGTGAGTATCAATCATCTTGAGGCTGTCAACTACTGAGGTAACTGAGCCTAGCACATCGCCTTTGACGATACAATTGAAAATCTTGGAATTGTCGGCAACATTCATCATACGAAGAAGGTCGGAGCTGGTGACGTTGGCGGAAGCTGACTCATTTGCGATAGCTTGAGCATTAAGTAGTGCCATCTTGCGAGCGGTTTTTTCATCTGATACTTCTACGAAGCGATCACCGAAGTTCGGGAGTTCTTTGAATCCTGTAACCGTGACTGGGGTGGATGGGGTAGCTTTGCCCTTTGGCTTGCCTTGCCAATCCAGCATAGTGCGGACTTTGCCATAAGTACTTCCGGCCACGATGAAATCACCGGTCTTTAATTCCCCGCCCGTGACAAGCAGATTGACGACAGAGCCACGACCCGTTTCCATGTGGGATTCGATAACAAGGCCTTCAGCTGGGATGTCGGTGTCGGCTTTTAGTTCCTCGATATCGGCGGTGAGCAGTACCATATCAATGAGTTGGTCGAGGTTCTGGTTCTGCTTGGCGGAAATAGGCACCATAGTAATGTCACCACCCCATTCTTCGGGTTGGAGGCCGTGGTTAGAAAGGTCGGCCTTGGTGCGGTCAATATCGGCTCCCTCGCGGTCAATTTTATTGATGGCGACGATAATCTTGGCGTTAGCGGACTTGGCGAAATTGATTGCCTCGATCGTTTGTGGTTTCACGCCATCATCGGCGGCTACCACGATAATGACGATATCGGTAAGCATGGCACCATGTTGGCGGATGGCAGCAAAGGCCTCATGGCCTGGAGTATCAAGGAAAGTGATTAGACGATCATCATGCTTTAGCTGATAGGCGGAAATATGCTGAGTGATGCCACCAGCTTCACCTTCGACGGTTTTCTTATGAAGAAGAGTGTCAAGAAGAGTGGTTTTGCCATGGTCTACGTGACCCATCACTGCTACGACTGGCGGGCGCTCGGTGGCACGATCGGATAACTCGCGGTGAAGATGGCTAGTCTTGGTAGCGGTGTTCTTCTTCTCTAATTTAACATTTTTAAGACCCAATTCATCAATGATAATACTGGCAGTCTCATAGTCCAAGCGCTGATTAATGGTAGCTACGATGCCGTTTTTGAAGAGAGTACCAATGAGTTCAGTAACAGAAAGGCCGAGGGCTTTGCTAAGTTCGTCCACGGTGATAGAGCCAGCAATTTGTATCGTTTTCTCTTCCATGTATTGTCTGATTTTACCACAAAGTAGAGGCTGTGACAAGGGTTTACCTTGCATTTTTCTCTGTTTCGTGTTATAATGGTAGTATGTACCTTTAAAATTTGTTGAGAGGAGTTTTAATCATGACAATTGTAAACCTGGAGAAGAAGGGCAACCTGGAAACGATGTTTGGCGAGACGCTGGACATCATAGGCGACTTGATGGGGGTGGCGATCAGGAGTATGCCTGGTAGCCGCGAATGTAGTGGGCTTTTTGCCCTGTGGGCCTGCCCGAATGGTAAGGAGCCGGTGAAGCAGATGGAATTTGAGACCGTGAGCTATTATAACAAGAGGGTTCAGGCACTCAAAGAATACGATGAGCCTGTAGGGATGTATGATGGCGACAGCTGCCGCATGGTACTCGATAAAGCAATAATGGCGGCGCACGAGGCAACCTGTGAATTCTTCCCCTTGCGATCCGCAATGCGCATCATGCTCCCTGTTGACAAACGCCAGAATGGATATCCGCTGACTACTGGCTATTATGTTTACCGTCCTAATGGGGAGGTTTCTGGACCCATCGTGACGGTGCTCAGAACCAGTATGGGGGTTTTCTATGCTGGGTTTATCGCAAATGTCTTTGACTACACGAGTATGCAGAATTCAATCAATTTTTCTGTCTATCTACTGTCTGCATTGACCAATATCATCGGCGTCCTAACCGGCGAAGATGATTGGTTGCTAAATTTAGGGATGGCAGAGCTGCTCGATGTACCGGCTGTGCGTCCGGGAGCGTTCAAGCCGAACCGCGATTCTTCCCTGATTTGCTTCGACGAGAACTATCGTTTCTTCAAAACCCTTAAGGATGTCGACAAGCAGATGTCCATTGAATTCTTGGCGGAGGTCGAAAAGAGGAGAATGAGAATCATCGAACGTACCTGTGGCATGAAAATTAAACTCTTTGCAAATTAAAATATCCCCCCTAATGGGGGATTTTTTATGCCTAGCTCGAAAAGTAACGAACAAAAATTAAGACCTGCAGGGTCTTACTTTTTTATTCGTGGCTCCCCCGGCCAGACTCGAACTGGCAACCTCGAAGTTAACAGCTTCTTGCTCCACCATTGAGCTACAGGGGAATGTAAGTTTATTATACATCATCCTACCTAAAAAATCAACATTAAAAGTCACTGTTTAGGTTTTGATTGGACGTTGTAATGCGTAATGGTATGAACAAAGGTAGACTCGCGGTGAGTCCAGAGAAGAGCAACAAAATCGGAAAGGGCGCTGAAAATAAGAATACCACCGCTGATACGAAGTAGTACTGCATTGGTGCGGAAGCGAAAGAAAACCATTGAAACACCGACAGCGATAAGCAGGAGGTTAATAAAGAGTTGGCCATAACGAAACTTGGCAACTTTGCCAGAAAAGAAAACGGCTGGCGAAAGAATACGCTCGGCCTCTAGTTTAGTGGTGTTTTTAAGGGTGGCGGTTACACCTTCGACAGTTTTATTCTTATGCCTATCGGAGGTAATTTTGGAATTGAGAGATTTTTTAGCTGTGTTAAGCTTGATTAAATGATAAGCGCTTAAAATATTAACAAAACCACTAAAAATAATAGTAAAAGCAATAAAATAATGGAAGGCAGGAGCGAGATGGCCAGCATTGAGATAGACAATTATAGAAAGAACTATAAAGATAATGGCAAGCATGATAGGACGCAAATTATGACGCTTGATACTGCCATGAGCAATAAGAAGACCAGTTATAATACCGGTGGCGGCGAAAAAGACAGCAAGCGCTAAAGACTCAATAATTCCCTTGTGGGCTTTTTCTGGGTGGATGAGAAAATTGATGCCCTGAATCAACAACATCACGTCGATAATCAGCTGATTACGCATGATGTCGTTGATTTTTTTGAGAATGAGCTCGACGTCTTCGGTTAGCTTGGTATTCGTCTCTTTTGCCATCAATGATTAGTCTTGTTGCAGAACTTGAGTAAGTTCACCTTTCTTTTCTACGTAGATACCATCTGGATGATAAGATGGATCATCTGGGTAGCTAAAGGCATGAGAATAGGTGCCGCGTTCGGCGTCTTTCCAGAAGTAGATAATGGCTGGGTGGGCAACTAGATTCACGGAATCATCATCATTAAAAGTATAATAATTGAAAGTAATATAGAATACACCGTCCTCGTCGGAGATACCGTAGCCAGTCATTTCTTGAACAGTCTTATCGCTGCGAATATCTTGGTTACGAATAAATTCAGCAGCAATGTCATCAAAAACTGCAAGCCTCGCAATATCAAGATCAGTGCGAGCTTCAGATTCAAGCTTTTTGATGCTGATAGCACCAAGAGTCGTAACTACGATAAGCGCGATAAAGAGGAGTCCGATGATCCATGGTGCGTGTGAGTTATTGATGAAAGATGAGGCCGGCGATTTGACTTTGGCAGTTTTTGGCTTTGGCATAATTTCCTTTCACTTATGTTTATTTAATTATAGCACATTAGCCACCAAAGAGGACCTTAAAAAGCCCGAGTGAAAAAGCAAGCATGATGAGGCCAGCCACAAGCACGCCAGCGATGATAGCGATCATGGTTTTTTTGAAATCGAGATTTAAGATGCTGGCGGCGAGAGTGCCAGTCCAGGCACCGGTGCCCGGAATGGGCACAGCCACAAAGAGGAATAGGGCAAAATAAACACCGTTTTTGGCTTTCTTTAAGAGTTTGTCGCCGGCTTGGTTGCCTTTTTTAAGACAAAAGGTACAAAACTGCTTAAATGGTTTCCATTTACGGGTTTTGCCCCATTCGAGAACTTTACGCGCAAATAAATAAATAACTGGTACCGGCACAATGTTGCCAAGAATTGCAATGATGAGGACTAGCCACTCCGGCAATCCTAAATCCATACCGACGGCGACTGGGATGGCACCACGAAGTTCGATAAGTGGGATCATTGAGATGACAAGAACGATGAGTATTTTCCAGATCATACGCCAATTATATCATAATTATTTTGCAAGTAAGGCTTCCACCATGGCACGAAGGTCTGAGGCGGCGACCGCCTCTCCGTTGATGCGAAAATATGGCGTACCGGTTAGTTCGTCAATGTGAGCTCCGATACCGAATTCAAAAGCTACACGACGAGCAACAGACTCACTATTTAAGTCTTTATCAAACTTTTCCGTATCACCTTGCCCGTCTGAGGCTTCATTAAATAGTTCAATTAAATAGTCGCGAAGTTCTGAGCCGGTTAGATTGTACCAAACATCTTGTTTCTCGAAGAGAAGGTCTTTATACTTAGCCCAATAGCCTTGAATATCAGCAGCAGTGGCAGCCGAAGCGGCAATAACGTTATTCTTGAAATAATTGATAAGATAATTACGGAAGACTACGGCAACTTTACCGTTGGAATCTTTGACGATTTTATTGATAATGCTATTAAATTCAGCACAATGACTGCAAGCGTAGTCGGCGTATTCGTAAATGATGACTTTGGCTTTGTCGGGATCTCCTTCAATTTTTTCTGGTAAACTGCCCGAGTCGTCGTTTGCTGGTAGAACAGTATCCTTATCGTAACCATCAAAGTTCATATTCATTACTCGATTTACTACTGATTGAAAACTAAAACTTGGCGTAGAGGAATTATTCGCGATTAACACGCTGGCACCAACCATAAAACCCAAGATAATAATGCCAATAATGATCCCCAATTTCTTACCCATAGAATTATTATAACATGAAAAAGTCCCACTTGAAGTGGGACTTTGGGGAAAGTGCGAGGAGGTGTTAGAGGTCAGGCGTAGAAACCGGGGTAAATAACTCCGGGGAATGTGGTTTCAACTGCCATGGTGTCAATTTCCGTATGGGAGTAAGACACGGTGGTTTCAGGAACCATGCAGACCGGCGCGACCGCTACTGCACAAGGTGTCCAATAAGGATCGTAGCAGGGGTCATAGCAGACCGGCGGCGGACAAGCGGGTTTGCAAGGTTTCGGTGCGATACATTCGACCAGACGCATGAAAGCCCAGTTGGAATAGGTCGGGCAGCCGTTGCAATCGTAGAAGACTGCTCTGACATACCAGCCGTTGATGCCCCAAGTGATATTGCGGATCCAAAGTTTTTCCGAATTGATGCCTTCGAGATGAAGACCGTAGTCACGTGCGGCAATTTCGGCCGAGAAAGGATCGCCGTAGTCACCAATTTTAAACTCCCACGTCATCCAAGCGTAGTTGCTGGCGTAGGAAGTAAAGAAGGTGGACGACTGGCCGTCTTTCAGGTAGATTTCGTCAATGGGATGTTTGGTGATTACGATTTTCGAGCATGGCTGAACTGCCGGCTGCTGGACGCACGGATTTTCCGCTGTGGGCTGAGTAGGCTGAGTGCCAACAAACTGCTGCGGTACAAAGGCCTCATTCGGTTCAACCCAGAGATAGGCGTAGTCGCTATGAATGGTCTCGCCGTCCGCTTTGGCAAAGTGCGCCTGGACTTTCAGGCCATTCATGGAGTCAGGGACGTTACGCAGACGAATCCGCTGACGGTCAGGGAGCTCGACAATGAGTCCGGGGAATCTGTCAGGGGCGTTTTCTGCCTCAGTAACATTTCCCTTGTCATCTTCAAACGTCCAGTAAACTGCGTAGGATTTCTCGCCTTTGGGGTAAGACATGAAAATTGCCTTGCCGCCAGCCGTGATAGTTTCACTAGTGGGATGCTTTTCCACCGAGAAAACAACGGGGGCCTCTGCGGGGGTAGTGGGTGTCTCCGACTGCACTACGGGCGCTTCTATCGGAGCGAGCGTTCCGCCATCGGCATAAGCCGCCGGGGTCGCGATGAGCATGAGAGACATCAACATTGCGAACGTGAGAATCAAGGAAAAAATCTTTTTCATTGCAGGATACCTCCTAAAAAAATAAAATATTAAAAATACTATCGGCCTCTAACCTCCGATTGTGACTTATTATAGCAAATTTTATTTTATTTTGCAAGCATAAGAGGTATGCCCGTGGTATAATAAATATATATGACAACAATCTCAATTATAATCCCGGTATATAATGCTGAAAAATATCTTGAGAGGTGCGTCGAGTCGGTGGTAGCGTCGCTAGGAGAGATGAGTGGCGAGATTTTGTTAATTGATAACAATTCCTCTGATAATTCCCTAGCGCTATTGAAGAAGATGCAAAAAGAGCATCCGAAAATTATTCGTGTATTACAATGCAATACACCTGGAGCATCGGCAGTACGAAACTTTGGAGCACGGAAGGCTCAGGGTAAATATATTTGGTTCATTGATGCAGATGACATGATTAGATCTGACGCAGCACATAAATTGATTGGAACTACCGAAAAGAATAAGGCTGATATGACGATGATGGGGGCTGAAAGAATCTATCCAGATGGGCATCGCGATTATCTATCTGCTGTAGATATGAATAGCGCAGACTACAAAAGTCGTTTTGTACGTTATGGAGCAGGTCCGTGGCAGTTTTTGTTTTTGAAAGACTGGTGGACAAAAAATAATTTTAAATTCCGCGAGGGCATGATTCATGAAGACATGGAAATGGTTTCAGCGCTGATACTGTTTACGAATAATTATGCATCGGTGGATGAGCCGTTATATTATTATTACCAAAATGACGATTCGGTGCTTCATAAAACTAAATGGGATGAACATGCTTTTGACATCTTCCCGGCGCTAAAGGGATTATACGAAAGATTTGAAAAGGCGGGCGCTGAACAAAAATACCACGACGAGCTAGAATGGTTTTTCATTTGGAACTTGTTGATTGATTCGGCGAAAGATTTTGCTAGATTCCCGGAAGGTAAGTCGGGCTTCGCTCGTTCACGAAGAATGCTGAAGCGGTACTTCCCTGCCTGGCGGCGCAATCGATTCCTGAAAGAAAAACCATTAAAATTGAAAATACGAGTAAGATTAAGTTATTACAAATAGCCGCGGTGGGTCCTGCCGGATTTTTCCCCTCCCACAGCTCCGCCCTTCGGGTGCTCCGTGGGAGCCCTTCCAAATCCGTTACCCGCCCTGCTTTATTTTTTCTTGTCTTGTTCTTCTTTTTCGAGTTTCTTAAAGGCGACTTTACCAATTAGGGTTTGCGGAAGTTTGTCACGGAATTCGTAAGCGGTAGGAAGCACGTAGATTGGGACGTTGCGCTCCAAAAGTTCCCTGATTTCGCGTTCAAGACGCTTGCCTGGCTTGTAGCCTGGTTTCAAGACAATAAAGGCTTTGGGTACTTGGCCCTTATACGGATGGTCTATGCCGATGACAATGGAGGTAAGTACGGCCTCGTGTGAATTGATAATAGATTCAAGATGGGTTGGGTAGATATTGTAGCCGCTGCTGATAATCATGCGTTTTAAGCGCTGAGCGAAATAGATAAGGCCATCGTCGCCAAGTTTGCCGAGATCGCCAGTATGAAGCCAGATTTTGCCATCGTCATGCAGGCGAATGGTCTGTGCGGTTTCGGCCTCATCGCCGAGGTATCCCATCATAACCAGTGGGCCAGAGAGACAAATTTCACCTTCTTCCCCGTTTTTCAGGGCTTTGAAGGTGCCGTTTTTGACGATTTTGAAGTCCATATCTGGAAAAGGTACACCAATGATGCCATCGGCGAAAGTATTTTCTGGCGAAAGACAGACGGCGCCAGAACCTTCGGTAAGTCCATAGCCGACACGAATTTTAGCATTAGAGCCATGTGCGTCTAGGTAATTATTAACTTTGTCACGCAATGTTTGGTTCAGAGCGTCGCCGCCACAAATGACTGCAGTAACCGACTTGAGATCGTCTGGTTTTAGCTTAGTATTAATAAGCGCCTCAAATAGCGTAGGCACGCCGACGATGAAATTCGGTTCGTTCTTACGAATTATTTCAGCAAATTGTTTATGCGAAAAGGCTGGGATCAAAATACAACCCATGCCTTTACAAAGTGGTGTATGAATACAGACGCCAAGTCCAAAGCAATGGAAAAGTGGCAAAATGGACAAGACGGTAGCCCCCGGAACGATTTGGCGAATCATAGCAGCATCGCACATGGATTCAGCATTGATATTGAGATTAGATAACAAAACCGCCTTTGGCGCGCCAGTAGTGCCGCCGGAATACATGATTACGGCTGGGTCATTGGCGCCACGTTCCTCGTGGTAATTACCTTGGTAGAAGTATGAATTAGCAATAAAATCTTCCCATAAAACTACTCGACTGTCGTTTGCTGGCAAGCGAACTTTCTTAACGTGGAGAGTGTTATAAAGCTTCTTTTTAAGAAAACCTAGGCCGTCTGATGGACGAACTACAATGATGCGCTCTAGCTGGGCAGTATCACGCAAGCGGTATATTTTGTCAAACACGGCATCAATGACGAGAACGTATTTTGATTCGGCAACTTTGATGTAATATTCAAGTTCCTTTTCAGATGAAAGTGGATGGACCATATTACAGACGGCACCGACCATATTAACGGCGTAAACCATCGTAATTCCCTCTGGAGTATTCGGCATACAAATAGTAACACGGTCGCCTTCTTTGACGCCGTAATTTTTGAGAGCGCGGGCAGCTTTTTCAATTTTCTTAACGAAGTTCTTGTAGGTTACCTTGTGACCGTAATACGAATAGGCGACATTATCTGGCCATTTTTCGGCGGATTGCATTATCATGTCAACCATAGAACAATCTGGATATTCCATACTGTTTGCTATGTTTTCTTCCTCGTAATATTTAAGCCATGGGCGGTTTTCGTAATCTTTTTTGGTATATTTCATCAGAAATCTCCTTATGACTCATTATACCATAGAAATCGGAAAGCGGTTATGAAGATTAGGTATTCTCTTCTGTCTCTGCGGAAACTGGTGCGCCAAGGCCGGTGCGACTAGAAAGTGGCGAAATGAACCCGGCGCCAGAAACATCACGCTGAACGATTCTGGAAGCCACATATTCAGCTGGATGTTCAGTGGGGATGTTGAAAGTTTTGGTAATTTCGCCAACTACACCATCGCCGTTAGAAGTAGCTATAGCGGTAAGGTGATGAACCGTATTCTCATCAACGCCATTATCTAGGACGAATTGAATTGAGTCGTAACAGCGTTCCCCGTTGGGTCCGAGAATAGACATCATTTCTCCGCTCGTAGTAAAGACTGAGCCATTTTGACCAAAGGTGATTTGTCCAGAAGCTGGATCGATGATAAAGGCTGGCACTTCGACTTTGGTAGAGCCGTGACGAATGATGAGATGCGCCTTGCCTTCAGTAACACCCCTAGCGACATCAATTATTTCACCAGACTGAAGAGTAGAGTTGCCACGATAATTCATGATCACGGAGCCAGTTGCATTGTCAATGCGGAGGCCAAGTTCATTGCCGTCCGCGTAGGCGGTACTATTATTGGCATATTGAGTAATGGTATTGATGCCGCCTACTTCTTCAATACCGATTGGTTTGGTTGTGGATTGGAACTCAATGTGAGCATCAGCGGTTTTGGTAACTTCAAAGCCGGCAGCACGATAATTTTCTGCAATCTGTTCGCTGCTCGATCCAGTAATAGCAACGGATTCAGTGTAAGCACGTGGCCCCGCGAGTCCAGCCAAAATGGTCTCGCTGGCATTTTCGTTGTTATTGTGATGCAGGAGGCCAGCTTTTTCAAATAGGCTAATTTTGTTAGGGCTGATGCTAGCGATAATTTCTTGTGTAGTCGCAGCAAAGACAGTGCCAATAGCCATAGTTTTACCAGCACGTTTAATGGATTGCGCCAAACGTAGTTTACGGAATTTTCTATCGGATGTTTGAACGCTTTCGTTAATTTCTTGCTCTACTACCGCCGAGATGTTAGCGAGTTTTTCGCGTCCCTGCTTGGTCAAGACTTTTTCGGCGGCAATTATAGCGAGGTCTAGACGCAAGCGTTCTTCACCCATTTTATCGGCAGACGAATATGAGATGAGGTCTTTTTGCTCAGAGTCTG
>JAZOUF010000045.1:0-5130 GCA_045657985.1 Candidatus Nanosyncoccus sp.
TGGGAAACATCTTTAAGCTGAAGTTCAAATACTCGGAGCCGTTGGGATTGAAGTTTTCGGATGAGAACAACGAGATGAGGACGGTATACATGGGTTGCTACGGCATCGGCGTGTCGCGAGCGATGGGGGTGATCGCGGAGAAATTCGCCGACGAGAAAGGATTAGTGTGGCCAGAAGCGGTAGCGCCATTTAAGTATTATCTGGTAGGGATTGGCGACAAAGGTCTTGCCGAAGCTGAGAAGTGGTATGCTGGACGAGAAGAATCGGTGTTATTTGATGACCGCGATGCAAGACCAGGGGAAAAGTTTGCAGATGCAGAGTTGATGGGGATTCCTTATCGTGTAGTGATTTCAGATAAGACCTTAGCGGAAAATGTCGCCGAAGTGACCAATCGTGCAACTGGCGAGGTAAAAAAGGTTAAATTATCCGAGCTATAATAGTTGTTTGGTATTGACAGCTTAGCGGTTTAGTCGTAAAATAGAGAAGTCTTAAAGTGGAGCTTATATGATAAAGAAAAATATCAGCCTGACTGCTGAGGGCAAAAAGGAACTTGAGCAGGAATTAGATGAGCTAATCAAGAGCCGCCCTGCGATTGCGGAGAAAATTGCGACGGCAAGGGCTTTTGGTGATTTGTCTGAAAATGAAGAATATAGTTCAGCGCGAAATGAACAGAAGATGGCTGAAAGTCGCATCTTGGAGATTCAGGATATTTTGAAAAATGCTAAGATTATTCGCGGTGGCAAAAAAGGCGCAGTGGCGCTCGGCTCGCTCGTCACTCTTGACATGGGCGGACGTGAGGTTTCTTATACGCTTGTTGGTGCGACAGAAGCTAATCCATTGGAGGGCAAAATCTCAGACGCGTCACCGATCGGAAAGGCTTTGGTCGGGCGTAAAACGGGGGAGAGTTTTGAGTTTAACGGGAAGACCGTGAAGATTAAAGAAATCAAATAATTATCTGCACCTCTTAGATAAGTAGTTTCAAGAGGTGCTTTTTTATGGTCAATATGTTATAATAATCTTATGTTACTTGAAGACTACCGAAACGAAAGATTGAAAAAACTAGAAGAGCTACGGGCGAGAGGAATTGAGCCTTACCCCTCTAAGTCAGGGCGCAACACAAAAATTATAGAAGTGGTGAATCATTTTGACGAAAAACAAGGGCAAGAAGTGTGCGTGGCGGGACGCATAGTGGCGATTCGGTCGTTTGGAAAGTTGGTGTTTTTGAAGCTAAGGGATATGACTGGGGAAGTGCAGATATTCATGAAGGCAGTACCGGAGGAAACCCCAGGAGGGATGCTTGGCGCAAAGGATACAAAGTTGTTGGATTTAGGAGATTTCGTAGAGGCAACTGGCACCGTGGACAAGTCTCAGACTGGAGAGATTTCAGTGTTTGCAAATTATGTAAGGCTACTTACCAAGTCACTAAGGCCACTACCGGAAGTATTTACGAACAAAGAAGAGCGGTATCGTCGTCGCTATGTAGACATGAATGTGAATCCAGAAGTGCGCGAAAGGTTGGTACGACGGTCGAAATTCTGGCAAGCGACACGTGATTTCATGAATAAACATGGGTTTATCGAAATCAACGTGCCGGTACTAGAACACACGACGGGCGGAGCAGACGCTACACCATTTACGACACACATGAACGCCTTGGATGAGGATTTTTATCTTCGCATTTCACACGAGCTACCACTTAAGCGATTGCTCGGTGGCGGATTTGAAAAAGTTTATGACATTGGGCCGAGATTCCGGAACGAGGGTGTAGATGATGAGCATTTGCCAGAACATATCGCATTTGAAGCTTATGCGGCATACGAGAACTATGAAGACGGGATGAAATTTTATGAAGAGATGATGAAGTATGTCTGCCGAGAAACTTGGGGAACGCTCAAATTCAACGTGGGTGGCTTTGAGATTGACTTGGACTGCGAATGGCCGCGCTATAAATATGCAGATTTGTTGCACGAAAAGTACAATGTGGACGTATTTAATCCTAACCGCGAACAGCTAATAGAAATTTTGCTAAAGAATTGGGAAGCGAAAGATTTAAAGCAAGAGGAATTTGTGCGAAAGCTAAAGAACACCACAACGCCGCATTTGATTGATGATGTTTGGAAGCTTATTCGCAAAACTTCAGTGGGACCATATTGGGTGATTGAAGAGCCACTTAGCTTATCGCCACTTGCCAAGAAATCTACTGAGAATCCTTTGGTGACCGAGCGATTCCATCCGGTAATTGCTGGGACGGAAATGGGCAATGGTTTTTCGGAATTGAATGATCCGTTAGATCAATTGGAACGCTTTAAGGAACAGCAGGCGGCGCGCGACGCTGGAGACGAGGAAGCTCAAATGCTTGATATGGATTTCGTGGAAATGCTTGAATACGGGATGCCACCGGCATGCGGATGGGGCAATTCAGAACGGAACTTCTGGCTCTTAGAAGGAGTTTCTGGACGCGAGGCAGTACCATTCCCATTAATTAGAAGAAATTAAAATTCTACTACTTTCATACGAGAATGAGAACCGCGAATGATGCGGATGGTGGTTTTGGCGACTTTGAAATGCTTAGATAAAAGCTTGAGCAGAGCCTCGTTAGCTTCGCCGTCATGCGCCTTGGCACGAAGATAAACAGTAAAAGAATTATCGTCAGTTTTGGTGATTTTTTCTTGGCTACTACCGGGCTTTACAGTTATATGATAGATAGACATCTTACATTCATTCTACCATATATTATATATAGTGACCACCTCAATACCAGAAACAAGTTCGTGATTTTATGTTATAATATTTTTATGTCAAAGTTCAAGTTAGTTTCTAAATATCAGCCCACTGGTGATCAGCCGTCTGCGATTAAACAGCTGACGGATGGGATTTTGGCGGGCGTAAAGGAACAGACGCTACTTGGCGTGACTGGGTCTGGCAAGACTTTTACCATGGCCAATATTATCCAGAACGTCCAGAAACCGACTTTGATTTTGGCACACAATAAAACCTTGGCGGCACAATTATATTCAGAATTTCGGGATTTTTTTCCAGAAAACGAAGTGCATTATTTCGTATCTTACTTCGATTATTATCAGCCAGAAGCCTATATTGCCTCGACGGATACTTATATCGAGAAGGATTCGGCGATTAACGACGAGATAGACCGGCTACGACACGGGGCAACTGAAGCGCTGTTAACTCGGCGAGATGTAATTGTGGTTGCTTCGGTTTCTTGTATTTATGGTATCGGTTCACCAAAAAACTATCTAGAAATGTCATTTGAGGTAAGTCGCAACGATAGCCTATCACAAATAGATTTTATTAAAAAATTAGTGTCCATCCAATACCATCGCAACGATCTTGCTTTTGAGCGAGGAAATTTCCGAGTGATGGGTGATACAATAGATTTATTCCCAGCTAATGGTGAGTATGCTTATAGGTTTGAATTTGGTTTTGACACACTTGAAGAAGTGAAAATTGTAGATCCGCTAACTTTTGAAGTGCGAGAGAAGCCGGAGAATATACATATCTTTCCGAATACACATTACGCTACTCCGACAGACCAGCTAGAGCGAGCACTCAAAACGATTCGGGCGGAGTTTGATGAAAGATTAGCGTATTTTCAGAAGCACGAAAAGTTTTTGGAAGCACAAAGATTGTCACAACGAACTAAATATGACTTAGAGATGTTGGCCAGCACGGGCTTTGTGAAGGGAATTGAAAATTATTCACGACATCTAGACGGACGCCGTGCAGGAGAACCACCTTCTACGCTACTTGACTTCTTCCCGGATGATTTCTTGCTGATTGTGGATGAGTCGCACATGACTTTGCCACAGGTGCGTGGAATGTATAATGGTGACCATGCACGAAAATTGACATTGGTAGATTATGGTTTCAGATTGCCTTCCGCTTTAGATAATAGACCTTTAACTTATGGCGAGTTTCAGGCGCACATCAACCAAGCGGTTTATGTGTCGGCGACACCAGGAGAATACGAGCTTGAACATTCGCCGGAACCGGCTCAGCAGGTTATTCGCCCGACTGGTTTGCTGGATCCGGAAATTAAAGTGCGCTCGTCAGATGGACAAATTGATGATTTAATGGAAGAAATAGACCAAAGAATCGCAAAAGGTCAAAGAACACTTATTACCACGCTCACGAAGCGAATGGCAGAAGATTTGACTGACCATTTGAAAGAACGCGGTGTAAAAACTGCTTACATTCATTCCGATATTGACACTTTGGAACGTGGAGATATTCTACGAGATTTAAGAGCAGGAGTGTATGATGTGTTAGTGGGAATTAACTTGTTGCGTGAAGGTTTGGATTTGCCGGAAGTATCACTAGTCGCAATACTAGATGCGGATAAAGAGGGATTTTTGAGGTCAGAGTCGGCATTAATTCAGACGATTGGGCGGGCGGCGCGACATGAAGAAGGCAAGGTGATTATGTATGCAAATTTTATTACAGAGAGTATGGAAAAGGCAATCACGGAGACCAATCGTCGGCGCGAAATACAAAAAGAATATAATTTAGAGCATGGCATCACCCCGCATTCAGTAGTAAAAGAAATCTCGGCAGGGCTACGTGCGATTATCCCAGAAAAAGAAATAGAAAATAAATTAGACATCAAGCGAATACCGAAAGACGAATTACCGAACCTTATTAAGACGTTGTCGTCGGAAATGCAATTAGCTGCGGCGAACTTGGAATTTGAAAAAGCCGCCCTACTTCGCGATGAAATAGAGCGGATTAAGGAAATCTTGTCTTAGCGTGCTACACAGCGCACTGACCTTCCGCTGCTGCGACCGTTGCCGATAGCCGGGTACAGTTCGCCGCCGGAACTGAAGAACAGGTCGTAGGCACCGGAGCCATTACGTACTGTACTAGACCAGTAGAACCCGTAGCCGGTAAAAAGGTAAAGCGTAGAACCATCGAGGTAGCCCGAGCGAACAAAGTAAAGAGGGTTGTCAATCATCGTATTTACGAAGGCGCCAGAAGCATAGCCTACGTCCACGCCACCAGATAAATCTACACCGTTAGTACCACCAGTACCAGTTACCTCATAGGCCTTTAAGAGTTGATTAAACTCAGACATCTTAGTAGCGCTATTCTCGGTAGTCAAGCCATTCGGGAGTC
>JAZOUF010000046.1:0-23076 GCA_045657985.1 Candidatus Nanosyncoccus sp.
CCCCGCATCTCATCTTTATTAATATCTAGAAATTGTGCTTCAATCTCATTCCCCATATTTTTCTCCAAATCTCCTTTTATTAAATATTTTCTGCACCTTAGCAAATCCCTCCGGCGTCCGTGTAATTTTCTCCACTTCCACCAACATCTTTTCAAACGACGGATCCTTAAAATACATCGTCTTCGCCGCATATCCATCTGGCGCATATTTCTCACGAATATGCACCCGCACATCTTCAATAATCTCATCTTCACTATAATCCGGATGTAGCAGTTTATTATAATCATAGGCTCTCTTCAGCATGCTCTCCACACTCGGATTTCTGTCTGCCGACGACACAATCTTCCCATAAATACTTCTCGGTTCCCGCCCAAGCGACGCCCGATGATCTTCCACCGCTTCTGCCATCGTTTCAATTTCTTCAGCGGCAAAATTCTCCTTTAAAAATTCATCCGCACGCAGCATTTTTGCCGATTCAACATTATGTGTTTCATTATCAATAAGCCTTCCCAAATCATGATATGCTGCAATCACATACACCATATCCACATTCACCCCCGGCACTTGTTTCGCAAATTCTAAACTCCGCGAAATCACTTGTGCAATATGCTCCCCCGTATGCCCCTTCAATTTTTCATACTGCGGCAAAATCTCCCCTTCAACATATTCCCGAACTGCTAGGTTCACATTACGCAGTAAATCATTCATTTTTACTTTTTCTTTCCACTAATTCGAACCGATATTTTTGTTTCACTTCAGGATACTTTTCGTGATCCACTTCGCTCATAAACATCCCCAATGGCCGCGCATACAATTTCCCCTCGCCATAAAGTGCCCGATATATCACCAACTTTTCTCCAGTCTCCGAATGATCACATACTCCCTCTACGATATATTCATCACCCTTAAAATGCCGATAGATTCTGTTTATGCTCAATTCTCTACCCATACGAAAGCTATTCTCTCGCCTCCTTCATGTCCTCATTCTTTTTCCTCAGGCACGTTTTTTCTTCCGCAAATCTTTTATATTCTAATTCCGTAATTTTCTTCATATAATTTTTCATTTTAATTATGCAAATCCCCACATAAATCATAAACACAAACAAAATAACCGCAAAAATTATCACTACTACTATTGCCCACTCAGATAGTTCCAATATCTCTTTTAGTTTACTTATTAAACTCGCAAAGCCAATCACAACATCAACTACCAATATTATAAGTTTACTTTTTCGTCACGTTTTCTGTTTTCACTTCTGGCTTCTTCCGAAACACCAAATCTCCTTCCATCGGTCTCCCATTCGCCCCAAACACTATCGGCACGAACCCAAGGAATTCAAATCCTTTCTTTTCCACATATTCTGTCACCAAGTCCTGATAATCTTTAATCTGCTCTTTCACATCAGCGGTTATCAACTTATTGTTGGCATATTTCACTCTGACAAATTCCATCTTACCTCCTTCATAACAAAATTATATCACAAAGCCAAAAGTACTACGTCAATCCGTTATTTTGCG
The DNA here is from genome assembly GCA_045657985.1 of Candidatus Nanosyncoccus sp. GTDB lineage: Bacteria > Patescibacteriota > Saccharimonadia > Saccharimonadales > Saccharimonadaceae > Nanosyncoccus. The sequence goes on from JAZOUF010000046.1 coordinate 1,519, forward strand.
TACTCTACCGCACGAGTCTCACGAATCACATTCACCTTAATCACACCAGGATAGCTCATCGTCGCTTCAATCTTATTCGCAATATCCCGTGCTAATTTAAGCGCCGACAAATCATCAATTTGCTTTGGCTCCACAATCACCCGAATCTCCCGACCCGCTGAAATAGCATAGGCTTTATCAATTCCAGGGAACGAAGTTGCAATGTTTTCAAGATCACGCATTCTTTCTGCAAAGTTTTCCGCCGAAATATTACGCGCACCTGGCCTAGCCGCACTCATCGCATCACAAATCTTCACAATAATCGCCTCTGGCGTCGTCGGCTCAATGTCATCATGATGTGCCGCTATCGCATGCACAACATTATCTGGCATCCCATACTTTTTCGCAAGCTCTGCACCAATTTCCGCATGCTTACCTTCAATTTTGTGAGTAACTGCTTTGCCCATATCATGCATCAAGGCCGCCGTTTTCGCCACACGCTTATCCGCACCTATTTCTTCTGCAATCATTCCCGCCACATGAGCCATCTCAATAGAATGAAGCAGCACATTCTGTCCATACGAAGTCCTAAACTTCAATTCGCCAAGAAGATGTACTAATTCACGAGGTATGCCGACTAGTCCCACCTCACGCACTGCATCTTCACCAGCGCGCACCACTTCTTTTTCAATTTCTTTCTCACCTTTCGCTACTGCTTCTTCAATTGACGAAGGATTAATTCGCCCATCCTTCATTAAACGTTCAAGCGCATATCTCGCCACCTGGCGGCGAATTGGATCAAACGACGATAGCACCACCATTCCTGGCGTATCGTCCACCAGAATATCCACACCAGTCGCTCGTTGAAGCGCTTGAATATTCCGCCCCTCTTTACCAATGATTCTCCCCTTCATATCATCATCTGGCAACTTCAAAGCAGTCACCGTCCTATCCGCTGTCACTTCCGACGACATTCTTTCCATCGCCGTGAGAAGCATCGCCTGTGCGGTTTCATCCACATCATGTTTAATTTCTTTCTGTTGCTTCGCAACTAGACCTACGAGATCCTGCTTGATATCGTTCTCTGTCATTTTCATCAGTTTGTCGCGCGCTTCCGTCTTTGACAGCCCCGCAATCTTCTCTAACTTTTCATGTTGTTTTTCCCGAATCTCTCGAATCTCCCCTTTTAGCGACTCAATCTCACGTTCTTCGCGATTTAGCTTTTCTGCCTTTTTTTCCAACTGATCCAATTTCGCATCAAGCGTCGTTTCCCGCTCATTTAAGCGGTTTTCTGTCCGCTTCCACTCTTTACGACGCTCATTTTCTTCAGCCTGATTTTTCTCGGTCACCGAAGCAGCTTCCTTCTTTGCATTCAGCACAATATCAGATGCTTCACGTTTTGCCTTCCGCACTAAATCTTCCGCTTTGTCCTTACCGCCATTTTCATTATGTTTATTGTACGCAAAAATCCCTCCCGCGCCTACCGCCAGCCCCACCACTGCGGCAATAATCGGAATTGCAATTTCCATAAATTCCCTTTCTAATTGTTTTTGTCGATATTTTTCTTATACCAACGGGTTAACAAATAACATCAAATTATAAATTTCCACTTTTAATTATATCACGAAAACCACAAAATCAAACCCGCGAACCGCTACATAAACATTACAAAGCCGCCGCCGAAATCCTCATTTCCACGCAGCCAGTCGCCTCATTTCGCACCACAAAATCTACTCCATCGCTCGCGCGTTCAATCCTATGCGTCACCCATCCTGAACTATCCCTCACTACCAACGAATTAGACAGAATACTCCCTTCAATGTACGACCGCGACCCATCAGGTGCCGTATATAACAAGCCATTCCTGAGTAACATTTCCTCTAAACACCCCACAACAATACCTCCACTTATTTTCTCCCACTATACTCCCCCACCAAAATAATTACAAGCACAAGTATTGTCTTAAACTAAATTATCCCCAAAACCCACGTTTCTTTGCACCCTTAAATTGTTCCAAAAGTTCCTTCTGCTTCCGCGATAGATTTTTTGGCGTTTCCACAATCACCGTCACAATATGCGGTCCTCGATCACCATCCGCTCGAAATGGCACTCCGTGTCCAGACAGCTTAAACGGCGTACCACTCTGCGTTCCCGCCGGCACTTTCATTCGAACCACACCGTCCACAGTCTCCACATCAATTTCACACCCAAGAGCCGCATCTACCATGTCCACTTTCTGCTCGGATAGGATAATCGCACCTTCGCGTGTCAACGATTTATGCGGTTTCACTCGCACCCTCACATACAAATCACCCGCTTCTGCATCTTTTGAAGGCGCCGCACCGCCCTTGCCACGTAGCCTGATTGACATTCCGTCATCAATTCCAGCCGGAATCTTTACTTTTAGCTCACCTTTTTCCGTTGAAATCGTCTTAGTCGTTCCAAAAATCGCCTCTTCAAACTCAAGCGTCACCGAAGTCTGATAGTCCGCTCCTCTCCGTGGCCGTCTCGCACCGCCACCTGTACCAAATCCAAACAAACTCCCCAGTATATCATCAAACGCTCCCCCACCACCAAAATCAAAATTAAACGATTGCCCATTGAAATTAAAGTTCCCCCCACCAAACGGATTTCCACCGCCAAACCCACCATACGCTCCACCCGATGCGCCACCTACACCAGCATGGCCAAATTGATCATACCGTGCTCGCTTCTGCTTATCAGAAAGCACTTCGTGCGCTTCCGAGATCTCCTTAAACTTCGCCTCAGCTTCCTTATCGCCAGGATTTTTGTCAGGATGATACTTAATCGCCAACTTGCGATATGCCTTCTTAATCTCATCATCCGACGCGTTTTTATTTACGCCAAGTACTTCATAATAATCTCTTTTTTCCGCCATTTCTATCTCACTATACTATATATTATATATACATTATAATCCACTAGCACTCAAAATGCAAGAGTGCCAGCCACAACACCAAACATGTTCAAGCTATTCTAAATCATTGGCAAGCCTTAATATCTCAAGCGGCACATTATCACTATTGTATACAGTCAATATTGGACTCACTTCTGATACAATCTCCCACTTTTCGCCCACTTTCTTCAATACTACTTTTCTCTCCACTAATGTATAAGTTTCAGTCGACCCTGTCGTCACCTTTGCATAGTAATAATCACCGTTCTGTACTCCGTTAACTACGGCCAGGTCCGTCACTCCAGCAAATCCATAAATCAAACTCGCTTCCGGACTAGTCATCGTATTTTCTTCAAACAAACTTTTATAATCATTCCTAAAGTTCTTAAACTCAATATTATACTCCGCCAAATTATCTATTGTCGCTGTCGCTGCTTCTTTGAGTTTTTTCACTGCTACATTTACATTTGCTGCATAAGCCGCCAATGACAATTTAATCTCACCGTCCTCAATTATATATCCAATCTTATACAATGAATTAGTTATTGGCAGTTTCTGTATTATCGGCCATTCCTTTCTATTTCGTTCGCCTCTTGCTGAAATTTCCATACCAAACAAACTCTGCACTGCCGCATAATCATCAAGATGTGCATTCGCCAATTTAATCCCTTCATCCGTATTTGCCACAATACTGCCAAATAGCGAATTATTTTCGTCGCTCACTGTCACTTTCTTTTCTAGCGTTTCAAAACCATCCAGCGCTACACGCAAATCATACTCTCCAGGTTCCAAATAAGTTTTCGCATTATTCTTCACTATTTCACCATCAAGCGACACTTCCGCAATAAACGGCGCATACCCCACATATGTTTCTACCTTTCCAAGTCTCGGCAATATACTAATTAACGTTACCGCTAGCACAATCGCTACAAGCATGACAAAACCACCGACAATCATCAACAATTTCTTTTTATCATACATTTCGCTCTGCATCTACTTTACCTTCCTATACCAGCGTACACCTTCAACTCCTTCATAACCGGCCATCGGCGCCCGCCCGCTAAAATCGCCATTACCGCTATCATATGAAGCCGATACAACATTCGCACTAAAACCTTCGATATTGCCAATAAACATATATGTATGATCGCCCCCAGCCACACATCCACCAGTATAATCACCTTGAAATGCCACATCACCAAGTTGCAAGTCCGCCGCATCCATCGTTTCGCCATCCGGATTTAGCCACTCCCAGCTTCCAGCCCCATCACCTTCTCGTACCCAGTATTCCTGCGTCGCTACATTACTATTACAGCCGTTATATCCAGGTTCATATCCACTTTCTTGCATTATTGTTGTCACGAACCCTCCGCAGTCAATACCAGCTACGCCGTCCACAGTACCCCCTACATACTTTCCTTCCGATTGACGCTTCGTCACCGCATCCGCATAATCCGGCATTCGGTTAGTGTAATTTACACCCTGCTCTTTTCTATAATCTGGCCACGCATATCTCTTTACGTATTCTTCCAAAACTCCAGATTCCGAATCACACACTGTCCCCACAGTCGAAGATTTATCGCTTCCGCTTTCCGTTGTTCCGTCGTCAAAATCCTCAGAAGTATCACCACTCGCCCCCGACCCACCATCAGCAAACTCATCATAAATCGCTTCCGCCTGCGTGACTCTTTCCTCGTGATATTCAATTTGTGGATTTTGTGGTCTCTCAAAATTCTCCAGCCAATACTTTGTTGCTTCATACACCGAATCAGCTTCATATATTCCTGAATAGCTATTATCAACTTCATCTTTCAAATATTGTATTTCAAGCGACAATAGCGCATCAGTCGCATTTTCCCCAGCCAAAGCCATAAACTGCTCACCACTATAAAATGACGGACTATAAGTCTGGTAGTCATCAAAGAACTCTAACAAACCAGGGTCAGTATCGCCTACATAATTATATAACGCTATTCTTCTATCAAACGACCATTGTGCTAGTCCCAAACCATACGATACATCACTGTTACTCGCCAAATCAAACCCAGGCTGCAATTCATTCATTTTACTCACTTCATGCTGTGCTGGATTAAAATTCGACTCCGACTGCATATTCCCCATCACCCCCGCTGCCTGTTCTTCCGTCATGAAACCAATTAGCGCATTCCAAATCTTCTCCTTCACCGTACCCCCCACAATCGCAATTGGACCACTCACATAAGAACCAGCTGGGCATCTACCTTTTCTACGACTCCCTTCATTCGGATTATAAAAATAAATCCCATTAAGCCCATTAAAATAAAGTGTATCTTCCGAAATCTTACTGTCTGCAAATGCTCCATCCCCAAATGACACAAATCCTATAAGCGGCATCACCATCAACATCACCCCCACTGTCACCCCCACCAGTACTTTCTGCCATTTCGCGCTATGTAACATTTTATTTCCTTGCATTTCCACCCGGATTAGTCGTAATCAAACTCTCTTCCGTCTCCGAAGCAATCACTTGAATATGCACATGATTCTGCCCAGCAAAGAACAATCCCTGTCCCACCGGGAAGTTCGCAAGTCTCCGTTTTTCCTCTTCCGTCAATTTAAACACATCCGCTAGCACATCCACTGCCGACGCCGATTGTTTAAGCAGTAGTTGCATTGATGAGTTTGCCACAATTGCACGCCCCATTTTTGAACCCACGAAATCTTCCACGTCCTGCGTCACTGTTGTAAGTCCTAAATAGTATTTCCTCGCTCGTTTTGCCAACGAAAACAAAAAGTTCGCCGAATCATCATATTTCATCAGCTGCCATGCCTCATCCACAATCAGAAGTCGCTTCTTCTGCTTTGCTCGTACCACATTCCAAATATGTGATAGCACTATATACATCGCCACCGGCCTCAGTTCATCCTCAAGATCACGAATATTAAACACTACCATTTGGTTATTAATATCCACATTCGATTGTTGCGAGAAAATCCCTGCAAAAGTTCCCGTCGTATATTTCCGCAATCTCTGCGCCAGTTGTGGCCCCGTCCCATCCATATGTAAAAGCGTATCGTACAAATTCATAATCGTCGGAGGCATAGATTGATGCGTCAATGGATCCGACGTAATCCCCGCCCGCGCATAAGTATCTATGAGCGCTTGGTCAAGGTCAGCTTCTTCATTTGCCGTGAGCGCTGGCACCATCTGCCCGCCTGCCGAAATCTGATTTCCACCGAGCATCAATCTAAATAGTCCGTGCAATGTCACCAGGTTCGCACGTAGAGCATCATTCGCATCCTCCGCATCTACCACTTTCGGCAAATCAAACGGATTAATTCGTACATCCGAATTAAGTGACAATCTAATATAAGAACCACCTACCGCATCACATAATTTCTGGTATTCATTTTCTGGATCTATGATTATAATCTCCGACCCCACCATCATTGATCTTAGCGCTTCTAGTTTCACCGTAAACGATTTACCAGCACCCGACTTTGCAAAGACCACCATGTTCGCATTTTCAAGTGAAAACCTATCAAATATCACCAAACCATTATTGTGCATATTAATTCCGTACAGTATGCCTTTGTCCTGTGTCAAATCCGCCGACGTAAACGGGAACGACGTAGAAATCGCACCTGTATTCATATTTCGCCTAATCTGCAACTGATCCGAACATTGCGGCATCGTCGAATTAAGCCCCTGTTCTTGTTGCGAAGAAGCCACCTTTGAAAAAATCATTTGCTGTCCAAAAATCGTCTCGATCTTTTGTTGCACGAATTTAAGTTCATCCAAAGAATCCGCCCACAACGTCACATAAAGCCCAAACCGGAAAAACCTCTCCGCCCCCACCTGCAACTGATCACGAAGCTCCTCTGCATCATTAATTGCCGCCTCAAGCTCCGGATCCCTTACCCGACCTTTCTCTTGATTTAAGCTCATCGAAGCCTCAAGCTGTGTCACTTTTGTCTTCAAATTTTTCATTACTACCGCCGACTCCACCGGATACACATACATCGACACGTCAATTACTTCATCGATATTGATAATTGGTGAAAGCCATCCAGTATATAGCGTCCGTGGATAACCATATATATACAGTGTCCGCCCATACTTCGTCCCTAATCTAAAATAATCCGAATGAATCTCAATTGCAGACGGCGAAATCAAATCGCGCAAAGTATTCGTTCCCTGTTCAAACGCTCGCTGAATCTCCGCCGCTTCCATCGCCTCAGCTTGCGCCGCAATTTCAGCCGCTGTCGGTTTTCTTGCCATCTTACTTCTCTCCCTTCTTCACATACATCGTCGCGAGTTTTGAAAAATCCACTAACGGCTCCCTCACTGCCGTATCTGGATTATTAAAGTTATAATAAAGCTCCGCAAGCTCTCTCGTATTCAATCTCACCGAGTGAATCCCAATCTGGAATAGTCCCGAAATTACCGTATCCACTCGATTATTAAGTTCCGACAAAGCCTTATCATAAGTCGGACGATCAATTCTCGTCACTTCCGGTCCCTTCGTCTTTGAAAACGCTTTAAACAAATTCTTTGTTTGTTGTATTACTTTTTCCGCATCCGCCGAAGTATAGTATGGAATCACAATGAAGAATGCCTTATCCATAATATTTGCCTCTTGCGACAAAATATCTATAAAATTAATATAGTCGTCCATCAATACACCGAGCAACATGTTATCATTATTCCGTCGAATTTCCATCAGTCTTTCAATATACGGTCCAATATCCACTTTTTGTGAACGAATTAAAATCTGCGTTGGAAATCTCAGTGAATTCAAAAAGTTCTGATACGAATATTCCACACCCTCACGTTCCATATCCGACATTAAATCAAAATTAATAGACCGACACGCCACTACTGCCCGAAACGATCCATCCTTCATAATCACCACATTGTCACGCAATTCCGAAATCAACAAAGTTGCCTGTGTTGAAGTTGGCGTATCTTGATTTACAGACACCGGCGCCATTTGCTGCGCTGTCATCGCCGCCGAACCGATACTTTGCGTCATTCCTTGACGATTTATCGCCGCCATCGTTTGTTGATTCATCATGTTCTCACGATTTAGCATTCCCTGATTCATCGCAACCGAACTTGGTCCACTAGGTTGCTGCCCAGGCAAAATCATCTGTGGTCCACTTGGCATTCCACCCATTCCATTCTGATTACTTTGCTGTTGCGGATTCATATTCTAATGCAGAGAAATAAATACTTCTCCTTCGTCCTTTCTCTTTTTATTTAAGCGATTTGCTTCCTTCGCAATAGTTGAAACTTTAAAATCAGTATTACTCGCTAATTCTATTATACTAGGTTTCGCCTTAATTGTGTGAGGTTTTTCTGATTTCTTCTCCGCCTTATGTACCGGTTCCGGTGTCGGCATCACTACTACTCGCTCTTTCAATTCCTCTTCCGGAGTCTTCGGCACGTTTATTTTCGCTCCAAAATCAGTTTGTACCCTCTGTGTTTGTGTCAAACCATAACTAGTTGCTAATCCCTCATTAACACCCAAAGATGTATTATTTCTATTAATCGCTTCACGCATCTCCTGAACTGCCTCCGCATGACGCTCGCGTCGTTCTTGATTCGCCACAGTTCCAAGCGACATCATTTTATATGTATCGTACATATCGGTAGTTGCATTCGTTTCTGCCAACATATCTTCACGCACTGATGTATTACTTGCGCCCTTAATCGCATAGCCTTTTGTATCCACCAAATTCGCCAAGAACGACAATCTTGTGTTCGCTTCTTCACCAGTAATGTTCCTCGCCCGCGTGTCTTCCACCATTTTCGGCGCCGTCACCAAAATAGTCGTGTCTCGTTGTCCAGGCGTCCATAATCTAGTATGTGGTTTCAAATAATATGACACTAGCGCTGCCAAATACGTTTCCATCGGCTGGTCTTTTTTCAGTGGCAACGCTAACACTAAGAAAAACGCCACAAAAGGCAACGGTATCACCACGAGTGCCGGAAAAAGCTGGAATAACAGCACCCCCACCGCAATCAACCCACCAGCAATCAAAAGATACACAAACTGCCGGAAACTAAACGGCCCGATCAATTTATCATCCGCCTCAACGTCTTGAGGTACCTTGTACTGCGCCATATATTATATATTATAACATATTATGCGTCCGGATAATTATCCATGTCTTCCAATAATTCTTTTACGAATTTATAAAGTTCAATATTGTCCGCGCTTGGATCGTCTACATCATGAAAATGTTCATATTTTTTCACAATAGTAGTATCTTCACCGAACCATTCTTCCAGCTTTGCTTTCGTGTCATTATAGAACAACTCTGGTTCTTCATCTAAAATCTTATCCTTCAAATCCTGCATTTCATTAACGAAACGCTCCCTATCATCTTCCGTATAAATTCTCACTTTAGCAGGAGTATCTTTTTCCGAATCCGCACCTTTACGTTCCTCTTCATCATCACGCTTCCTCTTCACATTATCCTTACGCAACTTGTCGTAATAATTCATTTCCGCCCTCAACGCATCCTCATCATCCAAATTCACCCAACCACGTAGCCAGTCTTTCGCATTAATTGCTGTACCGCTCGTTCGCGTACGATAAATTTGCTTGAGTTTACCAGTCTCGCCAAGAATCTTCCTTACTTGCTTGCCAGCCATACTCATCTTCAGTTTCTTCAAATCTTTCGCACGCAACTTTTGCGCTTCTTCAGCAGGCTTGTCTGCATAGCGCGACTGAATCTCTGCTCGCGCTTCCTCGTATTTACGTTTACGTTCGTCAGAAGTCTCTTCTTCAGAATCACTGTTTAGATAAGTTTCCACCAAATGTTCCATCGTTGCATCACGATAATCTGTTCTCATGCCAAGAATTTGACCAGTCGTCTGATCTTTAAAGTAGTCCATCGTCTTCCTACGGAAATAATCTTCTACTTGATCTTCATGTCCAGCAAATTCCTTACCAGTCCACACTGGCGACAAATCATATACTGGATCGCCGTTTTCGTCCGTTTTAATCGTGCCATCAGGGTTCTTCTGCTGTTTCAAATCATAACCAGTCCAGAATTTCACTGCGCTATTAATCTGTTCGCTACCAGACAGCCACTTAAGGCTTGCTGACAAGAATGCCGGCTCAAACGATGTTTGAATTTCCTCACGCTTCCTAAGCCATCCATCCACATCCCATTTTTTACCTGGCTCAGCCGCGTCAAAACCATAAGCCTTCTTCAAACTATCATCCAAGTTAGAAAGCGCTGTTCTCTCAATGTTATCAAGCGAAGTACCTTCTACCAATTTCTTCATATCTTTCTTTGCATACATTCTCGTTCCATCCGGCTCATCATGATAACCTCGCACATATTCATCATACGTCACACTCATTTCTTGACGATCGTTATTATTGTATACGCGCGCCGTCTCCAAATTAATATACTTACCAAACCGCCTGAGGAACGGGTCGTTATCTTTCACCTCGAACATCAAGAAACTTGCCAGTGATTGTGATGCATGCGTACCAAGTTCAAGTCCACCGTACTTCTTATCTAGCACGTCATCCATAATGCTTTTCACGATATCCGTATCGCCACGTTGATTTACCACACGAAGCCCTGCAATAATCGTATCCATATTATCCGTCACCTTGAAATTCGGGTCTACCGACACACGTCTCGAAAATTCTCTTAACCGATATTCCAAATCTTGTGTTGGTGGTACCAATTCAAAGTATTTCTGGAACTTCGTGCCCACAATTTTTGCCTGCGTGTCAAAGGCTTGCGCCGCTGCCGCCGCTGCAAACTGTGTATCTAACACTTCGCCTTCCATAATCTCATTAATTGCATTATAACGATTCGTTGCTGTAATTCTCGCTTTCTCATTATCCTTGAAGTGGAATTTATAATCTTTGCGTGCAATTCTCTCACCAGTTTCTTTATCTAGAGTATAACCGTTCATATCATCCATATGCGCATTGATTGCCGCTTCAAACCTCTTGTATCTGCCCTCCGCATTATTCCGCTCAATCATTTCACCGCGTGCCGTTTCTGCAAATGCCGCATCCGCCACCGTCACCGTCTCCGCATCAAGCGCATCGAGTCGTGCCTTCTGTGCCACACTCGCCCGATTTTTCACCGCCTCAAGTTGACCCATACCCTTATTCATATTATTCTTATGACGGTCAATTATAGTCTTATATTTAATGTTTCTTGCTTGTGCTTCATAGGCTTCTTCACCTTCTTTTGACGGCGTCCCATCTTTCCTATAATTTCTACTAGCCGCGTAAGCCAAACCACGATTTTTCACTGTCGCCGCATGTTCCGCTATTTCCTCATCACGCATAATCCTTCTATCAGACAAAAACTGCATTAATTTGAGTGACGGCGTATATACATTATTTGACGCCATACTTCGGTTCATCTTCAGTTGACGATGCGAATCCGCCCAAGCTCTGTTTCTTGCCAACGGCTTTGTTGTAATACTTTGTAATTTGCTGTTGATACCAGATAGGAACGTTCCGGACATTTTCATCAAACTCACCGAGAAGAATAATGGGAATATTTGCACCGCCACCCCTAATATCACCCAGAATCCACTATCTGCACTAGAAATAATCGCCCATCCCGCCAAACTTGACGCACCAAACAGCAATGAAAACAACGGATAAAACACCAACATTTTTACAAGCAACTGTTTCCATTTTTTAAACCAACTCTCCGTATTTGGTAACATATACGAAACCATCGCAAGCGGCGCAATCATAATGAGAAGTGCCACCACCGCCTGCCTCATCGCAATCGTCACCACACCAACTACCACCGCTGCCAACGCACCAAGCACCGTTGGAATTAGCATCCAAATCGCGCCAGTCTCCACCGCCACCACTCCGGCTCCCACCGCAAGCGTCCCACCACCTGCCAGCGCACCATACATTTCGCTTAATGAAACATGTGCCGACCCAGTTGCCATTGAAGCTGACGTTGAACTTTCAATTGATGCAAACAAATCCCTAATTCCACCACCCACGATGTTTGAAACATCCACCGCTAGTGAACAAATAATAAAACTCAGGTTCACCAGTATTGCTACTATGATAATCTTTGGTAGCGCCTTCTTAATTCCATAATTTGATATTCCTACACCAGTAATTTGCGAATAAATCACCACCAAGAAGAAAATAATGAAAATAATGTTCGTAATCCCCCGCATATACTTCCATATTTCATACATCGGCGAACCATCTTTAATTTCCACCGGATTAAGTACTAAAATCTTCTCCACCAAGCCATACAAAAAATCTACCGCCTTTGAAATCACGCCAGTAGATGGACACACTAACCAACCAATCGCCCCTAAGTTATTCTCACAAGAAGCGCTGTTTTCTGCTTTCGTCGCAGTAGTAGTTGTCGTCGGCTCAGACGAAGCATCAGTTGTCACTTCACTTGTTGTCGGCTCCGCATACACAGAAGTATTCGGTAAAACACTCGCTATCCCCCCGATTGTCATCATAGCAAAAAGACACCCAAAAACCCACTTTTTGAAGCGACTTTTTCCAAGTCTCTGCTGTTTTGAGAATCTTTCTCTTATCATAACAATCACTGCCTCCCTAAAAGGCACCCTTCAATTATAGCACACATAAGCATTTTTGTCAATATAATATACATCTTTACCGCTTATGTCAAACACTTCTAGACTTTTTCGCAAAATATGCTAAAATTATCTCAATATAACTAATGGATCTCATTATGAAAACATTTATCAAAAAAATACTTGTCTTTCTAGCAATTCTCTTCTCTACTGCCACAGTCATTTCCATACCAAACGCCACATCAGTTTATGCCGACCCAACAAGTCCATCTTCGAATTCAAATTGTCGCTATTTACTCGGCATGCCATCCTGGGATTGCAACGTCGACCTAGACAATATTGACAACACCGATAACCTCACCAGCGCCATCTGGCAAATCGTTTTCAACATCCTCACCGATATCAGCGTCATCGCCGTCTACCTAGTCATAGGCTACGTAATCTACGGTGGCTACCTCTATATGTTCTCCTCTGGTGATCCAGTCAAAGCCGCCACCGGCAAGAAGACCCTCACTCGTGCCTTTATCGGTCTCGCCATCGTCATGCTCGCTTCCACCATCGTCAACACCATCCGTATCGCCCTTGGCGCAGATTTCGTCAATAATAACTGTATTGAACAAGCCTGCGTCAACGTTGATGATGTTGACACTATGGTTCGTGGCCTCATTGATTGGTTCATCGGTGTTTCCAGCATTGTCGCCGTCATTTTCGTCGTCGTCGGCGGCGTAGGTTTCATGACGTCTCGTGGCGATACCGGCAAACTCCAAAAAGCCAAATCCACCATCCTTTACGCCATTATCGGCCTTGTCATTGTTGCGCTCGCTAGACTTATCACTACTTTCGTATTCAACATCATTGACAACAATTCCAGCAACCCCGCCACTAGCCTTGTCATTGAAGTCTCTAGCCAATCTCAAATTTCCAAACACTAAATTCCCCATTGATTTTTTTAAAACAACATTGTAAAATAGAATCAAGTTAATTCAAAGGACACAAAATGAATCAATTACTCACAATTCTCGCTGCAACGATTCCAAACGCAGTTGGTGATGGTAAGGGCGACCTAGTCAACAGCATCACTGGCATCATCAATGCAGTTATCGCCGTTCTTGGTATCGTCGCCGTAGTCGTTATTATCATTGGTGGTATCGGTTACATGACTTCTTCTGGCGATGCCGGCAAAGTCAAAAAAGCCAAGGATACCATTCTTTACGGTGTCATTGGTCTCGTGATCGTTGTTCTCGCATTCGCCATCGTCAACTTCGTCATTGCGAATATTCTCAAGAATAACGTCTAATCCGTACAATAATCCCCTTCGGGGGATTTTTTGTTGCTACGTTTTGTCATATAGTCAACTAAATATAAACTAAAACCAACAAAATAAGGCCGCATACAAGTGACCTTATTTGCTAGTACAACCTAGAGAACATTAATCTTCTTTGGCGATTCAGACTTCTCCTTTTCGAACGAAATCGTGAGTACTCCATCTTTAAGTTCTGCCTTTACACTATCTTCATCTTCACGTACCTGTACCGGCAAAGCAATCGTTCTTGAGAATTCACCCCAGTAGCACTCCTGAATATGCCAACGAGTTGTCTGTTCGTCCTCACCACCAGACAATACACCAGAAATCGTCAAAATATTATCGGAAATACTGACGTCAAGATCAGATTTTGAAATGCCGGCTGTGCGGGCTTTAACTACTAATCTGTCGGCGGTTTCATAGACATCCACAGCAAGTTGTCCAGGAAAATCGTCGGCGTTGTCCCACTCATCGTCTTCAACTGGTTCGCTAGGTTCTTGAGGCATCTCCATACCTGCGTCTTCTTTTGGCGCGACCAATTCGTCATCGCCACCAAGAAATGCAGCCGCAAGATCATCCTCCATCAGCGAATCCACACTGTTTTTACGAGCCATATTTCCTCCACTTATATTGTTATGCTTTATTATATACCAATCACGTAGTAAAATCAAGAGTAATATGAGTTTTATTGTAAAAAATACAACATTTCCTAGCCTTTTAGACCTTCTTTCTCCCCACTCTTGTAGAGGTTGCGGCAAACTCGGCGAGCCACTTTGCGAACGTTGTAAAAAATACATTTTGAGCCATCCATTCACACTTTGCCCAAATTGCAAATCCAAAACCACAGATCATTATTGTCCGAACTGTTCAGATTTACCGCCCTTCTACATCGTCAGCGAACGAAACGAATTACTCACAAATCTTATTCATAATTATAAATACAATTCAAATCGTTCCCTCGCCCGTCCTCTTGCAGAATTAATCAGTGGCAGTCTACCCACCACACTCGCAGTTAATACCATTGTCATTCCTCTTCCCACCTCCTTCAAACACATTCGCAGTCGTGGTTTCGACCACACCACCCTTCTCGCCAAACGCCTCGCCAAACTTCGCCATCTCACTACACAAAATCTTCTTCTTCGTGCCACCAACACTACCCAGGTTGGTGCAGATCGTCGCACTCGCATTGAACAAGCCGAATCGGCTTATACCATCAATTCCAAGCTCACTATCAACCCACACGCCACCTACATCATTTTAGATGATGTCTGGACCACCGGCGCCAGTGTTAAATCCGCCATCAAAAAACTCCGTGCTGCCGGAGTTTCTAATATAATTGTCACTTTATTAGCAGTAAGCCGCATCGATTAAAGTTACACCAAGTTTAGAACTAGACGGTAACGAAGAAATCACAAAATTCACAATCGCAAACGACAAGAAACAAACTACAAGACCAATAATCGCATAGAGCACTGTATTCTTCGCATCTGTCACCTTCTTCGAATCACCGCCAGATAACAAATATTTAATACCGCCAATAATCAGCATCACTACCGCTATAATACCAACCACATATAAGATAGTATTCGTCACTTGCTTAAATATACCAGTATCACCAAACAAATCCGAAGGGCAACCATCACACTGCGCGGCTTGTGCTCCCTCTTGCAATGTCAATGCCGATGCACCATGCACCGTTACCACCATCATAAACACGCACATTACCATTGGCAAAACAATTTTCAAAATCTTTCTCATAATCTAATTATATCACATCTTTCTGCAAAAGTAAACAAAAAGCGTCTCGTGGACGCATGGCGGAGGGTGGGAGATTCGAACTCCCGCTCCAGATCACTCCAGACTAACGATTTAGCAAACCGTCCCCTTCAGCCACTTGGGTAACCCTCCATTTATTCCATTCTACCACTTTAAAGTATTTTTCGCAATACACCGCAGCCCAAAATTCCGCCAACCTCACCATACTATGTTATAATCAACTTATGGTAGCAAATCTTTCTCCAGTCTCTTGGCAAGGCGAAGAATACGTCGTAAAAAGCCACAATATCGGTTGGTATTTTGGTCTTGCCGTCATCACTATCGGCCTTTCCGCGCTAGCTGTAGTTTTTAAAGGCTGGACTTTCCTCGCACTCATCATCATCAGTGTCATCACCATTTTAGTTTATTCCCTACGTCCACCGCGTAAAATTCATTACACTCTAAATAATCAAGGTCTCACCGAAGAAAAGACACTTCACAAATACGACGAATTTCGAGCTTTCGGCATCCTTAAAGAAGGAGAGCACTACTCTGCCGTCCTTATCCCTAAAAAGCGCTTCGGACTACAAGTTAAAGTATATTTTCCAGAACGCAACGGCGAAGCCATAGTTGATCAACTCGGCAATCATCTCCCCATGGAAGAAGTCAAACTAGATTTTCTAGATAAAATCGTAAACTTCTTGCGCATTTGAAAACTATGTGCTAAAATTAACACAAGTATAATATTATTAAAGGTGGGCATACATGAATCAAGATCAACAAGTAGAAGACGATCTACAAAAAGCAATTAACGATATTACTAATAGTACTAATCAAGACCCGATGTTTTCCGATCCAGTCGCGGCTCCATCTTCGGTTCCAGAAGACGATACCGGTGAATTAGCTGAACCTGTTGGACCATTTCCGGCTCCAAAAGTTGAAGTCGTCCAAGCTACCGAGCAAATGGCCCCAATTGAACCGCTCACTCTTCCTGATTTGCCTATGCCACCCGCCGATCCGGAACCTGTTGCCACACCAGAACCAGCACCCGCTGTAGTTCCAGAGCCAGCGTCTAACCCAGAACCAGAACCTACACCAACACCAGTTCCGGAACCAACACCAGCGCCTGCCCCAATCCCACAGCCAACACCCGCTCCAACCGTAGCCGAACCAGTCGCACCAACACCAGCACCAACAGTGGTAGCGAGTGAAACTACCGCTAATACTTCAAACCTCAACATGCACCAGGTTAAAACCGCCGCTCTGCGTGATTTAGTCCCGCTAATCGATCATCTCGATATGGCACCATCACAAAAGTTTAATCTTTATCGTGACATCTTTGAAGATTTAAGCGACTACACCATCTTGGAGCGTGCCTATCATGCCGCTAGTGAAATCTCCGACGAACACGAACGCGCCGAAGCTCTCCTTTACCTCGTAGAATCAATTGATAAAATGTAAGCATCACATAAAAATAACCCCCTTATCGGGGGTTATTTTTTATTAGTATCCCATACCCATATCGCCGCCGCCCATAGCTGGTTTTTCTTCTGGAATTTCGCAAATTAGAGCTCCCATTGTAATCGCCGTCGCCGCAATAGACACCGCATTCTTAACTGCCTCTTTAGTCACTTTAGCAGGATCAATCACACCTGCCTTTTTAAGGTCAACCAAACCTTTTTCAGGCATCATCACATTCACGCCCATACCAGGTTTAGCATTCTCCACTTCCGCGAGTAATGCCTGCGCATTAAGTCCTGCGTTTTCCATGATGTGCACAAATGGCGCTTTCAAAGCATTCTTCACTATCCGAGTTCCAGCGTCTTCACTAGACAATTTACCAGCCAAATTCACCAGCGTCACCCCACCACCAGTTACGATGCCCTCAGCTAGTGCTGCCTTAGTTGCTGCTACGGCATCGTCCACGCGGAATTTCTTCTCGTCTATTTCAGTTTCCGTCGCCCCACCGACCTTAATTACTGCTACGCGACCAAGAAGAGCCGCCGCCCGCTTCTCAAATTCTTCACGCTCATAATCAGATTTCGCCAACTCCGCCTGTGACTTAATCAGTTCAATTCTGTCCGCCACTGCCTTCTTATCACCCGCACCCTTAATAATCGTCGTTTCATCTTTTGTCGCAAGCACCTTTGCCGCCGAGCCGAGCACTTCAAGCCCAACTTCTTCCAGCTTCAGTCCCTTGTCCGCCGACACCACTGTCGCATCAGTCAAAATTGCAATGTCTTCCATAATCTCTTTACGACGATCGCCAAATGATGGAGCTTTAAGAACGAGCGAATTAAACACACCTTTTAGCTTATTTAGTACTAGTAGCGACAACGCTTCGCCACTCACCTCTTCCGCAATAATCACCAAATCCTTTTTGCCAGCCTGTGCGCATTTTTCCAAAATCGGCAGAATATCATTCGCTGCCGAAATCTTATTTTCCGTCACTAATACTAAAGGTTTTTCAAACAATGCTTCCTGTCTATTTACGTCGGTTACAAAGAACGCCGAAGCATACCCCTTGTCGTAAGAGAATCCTTCCACAATCTCTTGTTCCATTTCCAAACCTTGTCCGGCCTCTACTGTCACGACGCCATCTTTGCCAATCTTCGAAATCACTTCTGCAATCAGTTTACCAATTTCCGCATCGCCAGCTGAAATTGTAGCCACTTCTGCTACCTTCTTCGAATCCCCCTCAATCTTTTCCGCTGTTTTTTCAATCTCGGTTACAATCTCAGCGCCTGCTTTTTCAATTCCACGGCGCAGTTCCATCGGATTCACGCCAGCCGCAATTAATTTGTTCGCTTCCGACAGTATATTATATGTCAAAACCGTAACCGTAGTCGTACCATCACCCGCTACCTTATTTAGCTTTTGTGCTGCAGTTTTAATCAATTTTGCGCCTACAGCCTCACCGAGCGATTCATCTTTAGAGGGAAGTTCCACTGCTTCCGCTACCGTCACGCCATCATGTGTAATCACTGGCGCACCATATTCCTTCTCAATTACTACGTTCTTGCCCTTAGGCCCAAACGTCACTTTTACTGCATCATATAATTGCTTTGCACCAGACAAAACCTTCTCTCGTGCTTCTGCTTCATAGTAAATTTTCTTTGCCATATTTTCTCCTTATTATATTTATCCTCTCAAACCCCCATGTCTCCACCAAACTTTTCCACAGGTTTTCCACAACCTACATTGTCGCTAGTACGTCTTCTTCCTTCAAAATAATATAATCTTTCTCATCCACTTTTATCTCTGTAGTTGAATATTCTTTATAAACAATCTTGTCGCCCTTCTTAATCTCCTTCACCTCTGGGCCCACCGATTCCACCACCGCATAAGCCGGCTTTTCTTTCGCTTCGCCTAGCAAGATTCCGGATTTTGTTTTCTCTAGTGGTTTCTCCACTATTGCTACTACTCTGTCTTTTAAAGGTTTAAGTGTCATATTTTCCTTTCCTAGCGCCTATCAATCTTCCGATCCACAGGAGCTTTTTCTCCTTTTCTATCCCCATTATAGCACAAAAATTAGCACTGTAAAGCAGCGAGTGCTAATTTTTAATGCTTATTTAAGCCAATCCTCCCAATCTCGCCTTTACCGTATCTGTTAAATACATGATATTATCAAGCAATAATACAATATCATTTTCGCAAAACCCACTCTCGCACCATTCGCATATCAGCTCTGCAATTTCACCATTATAAACCATCAAAATTTTATCTTTATTATGCCCCAACCTCATGCGTTCCATCATTTTCGGTTTTATTCGCCCCAACATTTCTTTCGCTATCACCGACTCTTTACCTTTCACCATTATCTCAAACACCTTCCGATTCCGCATTATAAAAAATAACGTTTCCGAATAAATTTTTCTCATCCCAATTTGTTTTCGCTTGATCAAAGCACCCATCGTCGCCGAATATTTTCTCATAATAAACCTCTTATAATCTGGTATTATTTCACTAATCGTCTTATGGTGATGATAAAAAGTTGACCTTGCCACGCCAGCCTTTTCCGCCATCTCCTTCGCCCCAATGTAAACATTGTCCTCAAAAAAGACGCGAAGTATCGCATCTTCCGTCTTTCTAAACCTATGATTATTCAATCTTTTCTCCGTTATCCCCGCCGCATATTTTCTGCTCATTTTTTCCTTTTTTATTTTTGTCATTTTATATCTTTATAACATAATTAAGCAATATTGTCAATATTAAAAACCCTCAATTACTGCCATACTTTGATAAATGTCTAACCTCAAACTTTTCCTCACCAACCATTCATCTACCGCTTTTTTCACCCCTGGTAAAGCTGGATTATTATAATCGTGCACCATCACAACCGCTCCCTCCGTCATTCTTCCATCTATCTTCGACAACGAATCCCGAATTGACTCGTAAAAATCCCCGTCCAAAAACGCAAAGGCAATCCTGTCCGGCAAATCTTCACTAGTAAGCTCGGCAAACCATTTCTTTTTGATTACCGGCACTGGCAAACCTGCCCGAAGAAACCTCTCTTTCACTTCGCGCTTCGTCACGAACAATTCCCCACCCTTGAAATCCGTTCCGAGCGCCGATTCATCTTCCGTTCGCTTATCTGGCAGCCCTTCAAACGAATCATAAATCCACAACTTTTTCGCATACTTTTCCACGGGTTTTTCCACAAGTTTACCATCCGTAAGCCTAGCGTCATTCCTCATAATCTCCGCAAGCAGCAATGATGTGTCCCCCTTATAACATCCCATTTCCACAAAATCTCCCGGAAGTGCCAAGCACTCCCGAGCGATTTCTAGTATCTTATCAGTCTCTTTTTCCGAAACTTGATCGTTATGCCACGCCATCAATAAGTTCTGATGCTTTCTTAATCATATATGCCGCTTCATTGGTCGGGATCACATACACTGGCTTTGAATCTTCCTCTGCCACATTTGTATATCCCTTCGACTTATCCATCGCTGCATCGTTTTTCAGCTTAAAGCCCATAAACTCAAGATGCGCAATCACCGAAGATCTTACCGGGATCGAACGTTCACCAATCGTTGCCGTAAATACAATTGCATCAATTCCACCCATCTTCGCCGCAAATTCACCAATCTTCCCCGCTACACCATCAATGAACAAATTATATGCGAGCGCCGCATCCGCTCGTCCTTCTTCTGCACCTGCGATAATCTCACGCATATCCGAAGAACCAGCTAGCGCCACAAGTCCAGAGGCCTTATTCATCACCTTTATCGCTTCTGCCGCACCCAACTTCTCCCCAAGAAGAGCACCCACTGTTGGGTCAATCGAACCAGTCCTCGTCGACGACATTAGCCCTTCAAGTGGCGTTTCGCCCATTGAAGTATAAACCGGCTCACCATCAACAAATGCTGTCACTGAGCACCCAGATCCCAAGTGGCACACCACCATTTTCTTTTCCAGAATCCCCAGTTCTTTAATGCGTCCCATCACATAGCCATACGACGAACCATGCGCACCCCAACGCCCGAGATCAAATTCTTCCACTACTTCCGCCGGTAAAGCATACAAAGCATCCCTGCGCGAATCCCGCGTCAAAGCCTCAGAGTCGCTCATTGTCATTACTGGCACTCCCGGGAACGCAGCAATTGCATTCTTCACTCCCCGAATCGCACCAGGCACATGCAAAGGATAAGTTAATTTCGCTTTCTCCAGCTCTGCAAACGTCTCATCGTCTACAATGTGATGTTTGGAGAAATATGTGCCCGCCGCCGGCGTCCTTACCAAAATACCATCTAGCGGGTGCGCCTCGTTAATATAACCTTCCTTTTCAAATATCGCCTTTGCCTCTTTAAATGCATCATCCAAAGAATCCCATTTCTTGTCTACTTGATATTCGGTTCCATCCTCTTTCGTCACTGTGCAAATGAATTTTTTCGCTCCGTCAATTTCCACTCCCTCAAAGTATAGCGAGCACACCTCATCTTCACCCTCATACAATGAAAACTTCTCACTCGACGACCCAGAATTAAGCACTAAGAAAATTTTTGTAATATTTGTTGACATTCCAATAACTCCTTTCCCCCC
>JAZOUF010000047.1:0-2024 GCA_045657985.1 Candidatus Nanosyncoccus sp.
GTGGGGCGGCTGGCTGGGGTGCCATATGCCTTGAAAGACAACTTTTTGTCGCCTGACGGTGAGACGACTGCTTCGGCGCATATTTTGGAAGGATTTGTATCACCAATTACTGCAACGGCAGTTGCTAAATTAGAAGCTGAGGGGGCTATCATGATAGGGCGAACCAATATGGATGCGTTTGCGCATGGTTCATCTACCGAAAACTCATATTTTGGACCGACTTTAAACGCTTATGATCGTGAGAGAGTAGCCGGCGGTTCTTCTGGTGGTTCGGCAGTTGCTGTCGCGCTCGATATTGTAGAGTTTGCGACTGGCACGGATACGGGTGGTTCAATTCGGCAACCGGCTTCATTTAACGGTGTATATGGTTTGAAGCCGACTTACGGTTGTATTTCACGTTATGGCGTAGTAGCGATGGCTTCGTCAACAGATTGTATTGGATTTTTTACTAAAACACCAGACGATATGGATTTATTGATGTCGATTGCTGCAGGACAAGACCCGAAGGATATGACAACATTACCAGATTATTATAATGACGACGCAAGTACGAAATCAGGTGCTCGTATTGGTATAATTAAAGATTTTGATAATGATTCGGTGGATTCAGAAATGCGCGAGGCACTAAAGGAAAAATGCGAACTACTGAAAGCGAAAGGACATGAAATAGTCAAACTCGAAATGCCGAGTTTGAAATATGCCTTGGCTGCGTATTATATTATTGTGCCAGCTGAAATAGCGAGTAATTTATCACGTTATGATGGAATACGTTATGGATTTAGGTCGGACGATGCCGCAGATTTAGATGCGCTGTATTTTAACACACGTTCAGAAGGATTTATGCCGGAAAACAAACGTCGGATTATGATTGGCAATTTTGTGTTGTCATCTGGTTTTTATGATGCATATTTCTTAAAAGCAGCAAAAGCGCGAACTTTGATTGTAAAAGAATACGAAAAAGCGTTCTCAAAATGTGATTTTATTCTAACGCCAGTATCGCCAAACCCAGCGTTTAAGTTAGGTGAAAAAGTTAATGATCCAGTTGCTATGTATTTAGAGGACGTAATGAGTGTATCATTAAACTTGGCTGGAGTGCCTGGATTAGCGATTCCAGCGAGCAAGACCAAAGCTGGCTTGCCAATAGGTTTACAATTGGTCGGGCCGAGGCGAAGTGATAAAACATTAATCGAATTTAGTAAGGAGTTAATCTAATGGATGGTGGAGCGATAACGTTTATCATTGCGATTTTGATTGTCGGTATATTGATTTTTGTGGCAATTTTGCTGACTGGAAAACGCGGATACCATTTTAACGTTGAACAATACCAGGCAAGATTTTTAGAAATTGAAAATGGTCTAAAACAAGACAATACAGCGAGCTATACGACTAGCGTGATTAATTGCGATAAATTATTAGACAAAGCGATGATCGAAATGGGAATACCCGGCAAAAAGATGGGAGATAGGCTGAAAAAAGCAGGGGAGAAATTTACAAATTTAAACGCGGTGTGGCGAGCACATAAACTGCGTAATGCAATCGCGCATGAATCGGACTTGGAAGTAAGTTATAAACAAGCTTCTAATGCGGTGGCGGTTTATAAACAGGCATTAAAGGATTTAGGAGCAATATGAAATATTTACCGACGATTGGAATTGAATGCCATGTACAATTGTGCACTAAGACGAAACTGTTCTCTGAAGTAGACAACGATGCACGAGGCAAAGAGCCAAATTCGTGCGTATCGCCAGTGTGTTATGCTTTACCTGGCATGTTGCCAAGATTAAATGGGGAAGCAATTAGATTAGCAATACTAGCAGGGAGAGCGATGAATTGTGAAATTAACGCACATTCGCGATTTGACCGAAAACATTATTTTTATCCAGATTCGCCAAAAGGTTATCAAATTACACAGTTTTATCAACCGATTATTGGAGAAGGTTATGTAGAATTACCGTCCGGTACGCGAGTGCGAATCGAACATGCGCATTTGGAAGGCGATGCGGGGAAATTGACGCATTTTGATA
>JAZOUF010000048.1:0-7495 GCA_045657985.1 Candidatus Nanosyncoccus sp.
ACTACGCCGCCCAAGAGAGGGGTGAATTCTAAGGGTTGAATAAAGGCCTAAGAATTCTAGGCGGCGTAGTAGTAAAGTGAATGATAAATGTGGTCTGTATGACATAATGTATGATACCTCTCTCTTTGTTAAATAAGTTAGCTACCCAAGAGGTCCTATACAAAAATGGCACCGCAAGGGGTGCTATACTTTAACTACCAATTCGAAGTGAACCAAGCAGTCAATGCCCTTTCGGTGCCATTATCCCGCTTGGTAAACTTCAAAACAAAATCGCTTCGAATCTAACAATTAAAGTATAGCACTTTAATCATACCGCAAAATCCACCACCACGCAAGTATTGACTAAGATACAGATTATTTTATAATACATCAAACTTTTATTTTATTTCCCCGTATTATCACCCATAATACAACCGGCAACAAATATATCTGCAACGCATTAACCATTCCAGAAAAGAACACCAGCGTCACACCATACATTACTATAAGCGTAAATAGCATCGGTGCCGCCACGCTCCTCGCGAAAACCCACACCGCCGCAATCACGACTACTAGCGCAAGCACCGCCCCCACAATACCAAGCTCAAGCAAAACATTTGCATATTCGTTCTGCACGATTTCCTTCGGCCAGTCCGTAAAGCCTACATCATACATCGCTTGTCCAGCCCCGCCAATGCCTACCCCCACCGCAATCGTTTTAACATTCTGCGACCAAGTTTTAATAGCATTTCGCGTCATCATTTTCCTAATTTCGGTAGACTCTTCCACATAGCCATCAAATATCGCTTCCATTCCTGCACTATTTTCAACCGCAGCATCGTCTTCATACTTTTCCACAGGTTTTTCCACAACATTATTTTTCGCTTCATCGTTATTTTCAACAACTTTCTCACTCCTTATATCAATAATCCCAAGCGACAACTGATTCAATACTTTTGCCATCCCATCCACATAGGTATCGTTTGTCGGTCCCACCTGCGCCATCAGACCTTGCATATTTAGCGCAAAAACAAATGCGACTACTGCAATCCCCCACACAATCCCAATCCTCTTCAAAACCAATTTCATTTTCTTCCGCCACATCGCCATCAACATTGCACTCATAAACACCATCCCTACCACAAATGCATAAATCGCCCCTCGCGAAAAGACTAGGAACAGCGTCGCGGTTACTATAAAGAAGCAAGGCAGTAAGAAATCAGAACCTAAAAAGCGCGAAGGCTCAAGTTCTGATTTCTTACTGCCTTGTTTCTTCAAGTATAACCACGCCGCCGCGAGCGCTGGCGCGAGTAGCAAATTTCCCATAAACTGCGGCTCTACCGCAAACCCATTCGGATGCGGAAATCCAAAACTTTGCGACGTACACCCAATACAAAGTAATGAATAATCTCTCGCTACGCCCGCCAAATCCAAAATACATTGGATGATGCACCAAGCGCACGCAAATAATGCCGCTCCAAAAAACCACCGCCAAAAATTTTTTCGAAATATTTCTTCAGCAAACCACTTCCTAAATACCACAAGTGTCATCACCGCAATCACTACCAACCACATCAGCCCTACCGTTAATATTCCACGCGTTAGATTCGCCGTCCACGCAAGGCTCACTGTCGCGAATGTCGGCAGTAACAATAACCACACAAAACATTTCCATCGCCTCAATAATTCCCGTCCTTTACCGCGCACCATCGCCACCACAAACGCTATCGCTCCCGTCAAGTCAAATGCCGCCAACCACAACAAAGCTACCGACAACTCAAAATTCATCGTCGTATTTCTACCCAACGAAATCACTGGATGATACGAAAACAAAAGCGCCAATGGCAACACATATAACAGTATCTGCAATACTTTACTTAACTTTTTCACAAACAAACTCGACCATTTCTTTATCAAACCGTTTCTTCGCAAATTTCTCCACTGTCTTCGGCAATTTTTCTCTATCAAATTCACATTTCTCAAATTCCAAAATCGCCGCCGCTAATTCCTTTGCCGTCTGTTTATAAAATAAAATCCCATTTTTTCCTTCCACGATATAATCCAGCGCCCCACCTTCACCATACGCAATCACCGGACAACCAGCCGCAATTGCTTCTACCGGTGCGATTCCAAACGGCTCCAAACTCGGGAACAAATACCCCTTCGCCTGCGACAAATACTTCGCCAAATCTTCTTTTTTCATAAGTGGTAAAAATTTGATATACTTAGACCCATCAGCTATCTTCATTAGCTTTTTATGTTCCGGACCTTCGCCAATCACCAAAAGATGTCGTTTTGTCATCATGCAAGCCTTCACCGCAAGATCCAATCGTTTCCAGTTTACTTGTCTAGAAGTCACCACATACGCTTCATCCACATGAAATCTCTCCACCGTCATCCGCCGCTTCGGTTTTACATTTTTAAAATCATCCACTTCAACTGGTGGATGAATAATCTCAGCATCCGATCCATAATATTTCTTGATTAAATCTTTTGCATACTCACTAATTGTTACAAAATAATCCACCTTCTTCGCCGCCGCTAAATCTTTTTCTTTCTACGGTTTCACCATTTTCTTAAAACATACTCGCACTAATGGATTCAACGCTCCGAAACCAGGATTCTTCACGTAATCATTATACATTTGCCAATAATACTGCGTTGGCACATGACAATACGAAATGTGTATTCCCTTCGGTACTCGTACCGCTTTTGCCTCCGCTCCCGTCACTGATATCACCACGTCATATTCCGATAAATCCAACTTTTCAAAATACTTTTGTCTTTTTGCCCCCAAAAATCTCCTTAAGCATGTTGGATATTTTTGCAAATATCCAGTTCTCACATCGGCATCCCGAAACCAATCAATTCCCTTCGGGTCATATTTTGAAGTGTAAATCGGCGCCTTCGGAAAAAGCTCATGGATCGCAAGGAGTACCTTTTCCGCTCCACCCACATTCGTTAGCCAATCGCACACAATCGCCACCTTCAAATCTTCAAGTTTACGTTTTTCTTTCTTTGTCACGCTTCGTCCATTCAAAATCTCTTCAATCGCTTCTTTTACGGCTTTATCTTTCATTTTGCCCCATCCCTTCTTAGCACCGCGGCTATTGTCTTAAAAAATATTTGCACATCTAACAAAATAGACCAATTCATCACATAATAAATATCCAGCGCTCTACGCTCCGCAAACGAAATATCTCTTCGCCCAGACACCTGTGCAAATCCAGTTAATCCCGATTTCACTGTCAAAAGAAGCGATCTATCACCATAATCTCTTAATTCACCAGGTAGTAACGCTCTTGGTCCTATCAACGAAATATCGCCCTTTAATATATTAAATAATTGCGGCAATTCATCAATTGAAGTTCTTCTAATGAATCTGCCAAAACTCGTCACCCTCGGATCATTCTTCAAGTAATCACCGTTTTTGCGATATTTACGAATCAGCTCCGGCTTCCCCATTTTGATGAACGCTTCCTCTGGTGTCATCCCACTATACTCTCGCTTCATTGACCGAAACTTGTAACATCTAAACTTGCGATTATACTGCGTCAATCGCTCGCCCGCATAAATCGCCGGCGCCTTTATATCCGACAACTTCAAGATCAACCACGTAAGCATCATCGGAATAGCCGCAATCACAATCGCTATAAGCGCAAACATTATATCAAATGTTCGCTTAACTACCGCCGCACCACCAGTTAATGGTGTCAGCTTCACTTGTACCACCGGCGTATTTCCCACTAATTCTAATTCACCAAAATGCGACGAAAGTGCCGTTTCACTCGGCACAAAATAATACAATAAATGCCGATTCACCGCTTGCTTAAACACATATTCTGTTGACTTTTCATCCGTCTGAAAAATCACATCTGCCCGCGCTTTTCTAAGCGCCTCTTTGAGCGACGAATACTGCTTCACGCGCAAATCTTTCGGAATATACTTCCGATTCGCCACCACACCAGCTAACCTATACCCAGCTTCTGGAGTCGCAGCTATGTAATCCGCCAAATATTCCGTATTTCGCTGATTGCCAATTATAACCGCTCGCTTCGTTCCGTAGTTTTTCTTAAACACTTGTCTCGCCACAATCCTGACTACAATCCTCTCTATCATCAAAAACACAAACGTCGTCACCACACTCATTAACGCTACTACCCTCACCGGAAAAAGAGATTTACCCGTAAAGTAATCATACACAATAAGGGCCGCCACGCTAAGCACCGCCGCAAGGAACACTCTTCCAATTTCCGATAATCTTGACCGACCAAGAAACACCGATTTCTTATAAAGCCCAAGTGCTGCTAGTATCACAAGCAATATCGGCACCACCCACATCACTTCCAAAGTAAACTCAAATAGTTGTGACTCAAACTCATACGGTCGCGGATCCACATGCACCCGAATCGCATACGCCGCTGCAAACGACAAAATCAACATCAACCCATCGCCGAGTATTAATGCGACTCTCAAGATAAAATCGGATTTTTTCCGCATATCTTTATTTTACTCTACTGTCACTGATTTCGCAAGATTACGTGGCTGATCCACATTGTAGCCCTTCGCTACTGTCATATAATACGCAAACAATTGCAATACTAAGTTCATCAAAATCGGCGCAAACAATTTGCAAGATGTTGTAATTTTCACAACACTATCTACAGGTAAATCAAAATTATCCACATTCGTCACCGCAATAATGTGGC
The DNA here is from genome assembly GCA_045657985.1 of Candidatus Nanosyncoccus sp. GTDB lineage: Bacteria > Patescibacteriota > Saccharimonadia > Saccharimonadales > Saccharimonadaceae > Nanosyncoccus. The sequence goes on from JAZOUF010000048.1 coordinate 4,689, forward strand.
CACCCCTCGCCAACACTTCTTGTACATTAGAAACCGCTTTTTCATACAATACCCCCTCCGGCAGAAGTGCCATCTCAAAGAATCTATCATCTATCAATGCCAAGGGCCCGTGTTTTAGTTCACCAAACGCATAAGCATTTGCATCTACGTATGATATTTCTTTTAATTTAAGCGCACCTTCCATTGAAGTTGGATAGGCCGTATTGCGCCCAAGATAAATCGCGTGTTCATAATCACTATATTTCTCCGCAATTTCATGTACTTTATCCTTCACCCCATTCAAGACTTTGCCAATTTCTTCTGGCAACTTTGCTATTTCCGATACATACGGCTGCAACATGCCGTGTTTCACGCCTTTCGCCTGCGCAATCGTAAGTCCAAACATCACCATCGCAATCACCTGTGACGTAAAAGCCTTCGTAGAAGCTACGGAAATTTCCGGCCCCACATGCACATAAGTACCCCCGTCCACTTCCCTTGCAATTGTCGAACCAATCGCATTCACTATTCCAATCGTCGGAATCCCTTGTTTTTTAATTTCTCTCAGACACGCCAAAGTATCCGCCGTTTCACCAGACTGTGACACAATAAGCGCCACTGAATCTTTTGGAATATAAGCATTTCGGTAACGATACTCGCTCGCAATCACCGTCTCCACTGTCATCTCCGGCGTGAACTGTTCAATGTAATAGCCGGCAAGCAAACCTGCATGATAAGCCGTCCCGCATCCCACTATTACCAAGTGTTTAATTTTTCTCAATTGCTCATCTGTTAATCCAGGCCCACCCAGGCGCACCGTTCCATCCTGCAAATTCACTCTCCCACGCAAAGTCTCCCGCAATGATTCTGGCTGTTCCATTATTTCCTTTAACAGAAAATGCTCATAACCACCTTTCTGAATCGCCGCCAAATTCGTCTCAATTTCTTCCACCTTCGCTGACACTGGCTCTGCATTCAGCGTCCGAATTTCTACGCTATCTTTTTTAATTAACGCCACCTCGCCGTCATTCAAATAAATCGCCTGCTTTGTATGCCCCACTAACGCCGAAGCGTCAGACGCAATCAAAGTTTCATCGTGCCCTACACCAATCACAAGTGGCGAGCCACTTCTTGCAACTACAATTTCATTCGGGTTCTGCCGCGAAATTACCGCAATGCCATAAGTTCCCTTCACTAACTTCAGCGCCTGAACCACCGCATTCACAAGAGGGTATTTTCCACCACCATAAAATGAATTTACAAGCGCCGCCAACACCTCCGTGTCCGTCTGCGACTTAAAATCATGCTCGGTTAATGTTTCCTTCAGTTCCTTATAATTTTCAATAATCCCATTATGTACTAAGTAAATATCCCCAGCCTGATGTGGATGCGCATTTATTTCAGAAGGCTCCCCATGTGTCGCCCAACGTGTATGTCCAATTCCAATCTTGTCGCTACGTTTGTTACTCGCTAATTTCTCTTCAAGATTAACAATCTTTCCTTTCGCCCGAAGTAACGTCGGTTCACCATCGGACGATAGCGTTACAATCCCCGCCGAATCATATCCACGATATTCCAAACGCTTAAGTCCAGATATCAAAAAATCCTGCGCATTCTTATTGCCCACATAACCTACAATTCCACACATTTTATCTCCTCCTTATTATCTTCATTATACCCTAGTCCTCACATCTCAACAAGCAGAAATTCTTATCTTAAAAATCTTATTCTTATATACATTATTTTTATGGTAATATATAATATTCTTATGACAACCCATAAAACCGCAAACAGAAAATCCACTAACCCATCCAAATCCCACGCCATCAAGCCTACAAAGAAAATTACCTTTAAGGTTGCTTTCCTTCAATACTTGTCCAAAGGTTTCCATCTCGCTAAATATCAGAAAATCGGCATCTTTTTACTCATCATTGTTTTTTCTGGCTTTGCTGGATGGCTCTGGGAATTTAGTCTTGACGAAATCAGCGGTGGATTCAAACACATTTACATCAAAGGTGGTAATTTTCTACCATGGATTAACCTCTATGCCTACGGCGCGATACTGATTATTCCAATGACCTACAAACTTCGCCGTTATCCGTGGGCGGTTTTTATTGTGGCCTCCATCGGCACCGGACTTCTAGAACTTCTCGCTGGTTGGCTCGTCTACACACTTGGCAACGGCACTCGCTACTGGGATTACACTGAACGCTGGTGGGGATTCGGTAATATCAACGGTTTCGTTTGTCCAGTTAGCGCCATTACATTCGGCATCGGCGCTTTACTTCTCATGTATTTACTTGTTCCATTCTGCATCAAATTAGCTCTCAACATGAAAAAACGCACTTTTCTTACATTTGCCATTACTATTTTCGCCCTTGTCATGGTAGATGACATCACTAATCTTACCCTCAAAAACCTCGGCCTTCCCACCGCCATGGACTTCTACCACTCACTTGGTTTTAAATATAAATAGTCAATATAATATTTATTTGTCTTTTTTCTTCTTAAACAATTTCCCAAGATGCGCCACATAGCTAGCCTTTTCAGCAACATCAATCACATCATCAAGCACTGGTACATCTCGTACCGCATCGTAAGCCTTCTGATGCGCCGCCGCCCGCGTCGTCGGTACAACGTTTTGGAACGCCTGCTCCGCCACACTCTGCGCTACGCCTACAGCCGCACCTTTTACGATTCCCTTAGCCACCCCCTTCTTCGCAATCTCAGTGAATAAATCCAGATACTGCTGATTCAGCGGACTTTCTGCAAACTCCGTTTCAAACTCCCCCACATCTTTACAGTTCCGCCCCCGCTTTTCGCTCTCC
>JAZOUF010000049.1:0-11796 GCA_045657985.1 Candidatus Nanosyncoccus sp.
GTGCTATAATAAAAACATAATCTCGGTTTTTTCCGGGGAAGTGTACATTTAAAGGTTGTTTTACTTGAGGTCTTAGGACTCGCCTTTCTTGCCATTTACGATGGCCGGAATAGCGAGTCCTAGGATCATGCTGATATCTACGGCTCAAAATATTTGGAAAGGAGATCTTCTGAAATGAAGACCAACAAAATTCTCTCCCTCATCCTCGTTCTCGCCATTATCGCTTCCGTCGGCTCCGTCGGCGCCGCCGCCTACTACAAATGGCAGGTCTCGAACGTGCGCCTTGTTTCAGCGCGCATAGTCTGGAACAAAACGACCGAGGACGGTCTGCCGTCGCTGACGCTTTTCATCGAAGACACTGAGGCAGAGGACGGCGGAGATTACAGTGACCAAGAAGCGGTAATCCCAGTCTTGTCCGGAACAGTTTATGGCTCCCCTTATCCTGGAGAGCCCGCATACGACGAAAGCGGAGCCGAAGCTCTGCCTGCACCAAAAATGGTTCTTGCGGCCAATGAGGATATCGACGCCGTCACTGTACAGTACAAGGCTAGCGGTAGCGAAGTGTCATCGCTAGTCGAAATGGAGCTCCATTATTTCGTCTACGACGAAAATAGAGAGCTCGTGTATAGCGTAGCAAATTTCATGGACACGTGGAATCCTTCTCGGCAAATCAACGATATCCCAGCCGGAGGCACTGTCGACATCTACGCATCAGCATACATTCGGCTTCCCGACGACGAGCTTCCTATCGGTGTAGATAACATTGATGGAGATCAAATCTTCATCGACATCTCCTTCGCCGAAGTGGATACCGATGAGTGACACAACTCCCCAAGGCGCGGCTAAAAGCCGCGCCCTTTTTCGACTCTAGTAATTCTCTGGTTTAATTTCAAAATATGCTTGTGGGTGATTACAAACTGGACAAACTTCAGGCGCACTCTTACCAATCACTACATGACCACAGTTGCGACAAACCCAAATCGCATCACCATCACGCGAAAATACTTTCTTTTCTTTCACATTGGCAAGTAATTTACGGTAGCGTTCCTCATGTGATTTTTCAATTTTTGCTACACCTTCAAATTTCTCAGCCAACTCTTCAAAACCTTCTTCGCGTGCAGTTTTGGCAAATTCAGCATACATGTCAGTCCATTCGTAATTCTCGCCATCCGCCGCTGCTTCAAGATTTACGTCGGTGTCTTCTACAGCGCCACCATGCAATTCCTTAAACCATAATTTCGCATGCTCTTTCTCATTAAGTGCAGTTTCCGCAAAAATCGCTGCAATCTGCTCAAAGCCGTCTTTCTTGGCTTTCGATGCAAAGAAATCATATTTATTGCGCGCTTCGCTTTCTCCCGCAAACGCTTTCTTTAGATTTTCGTAAGTTTTAGTCCCATCATATTTAGTTTTCATACAATCTCCTTTCTTATACTGCGGTAAACCCGCCATCCACCGGCAAGATTACACCATTAACATATGACGCTTCGTCCGAAGCCAAAAACACCACCGCTGCATCGAGTTCGCCAGGTTTACCATATCGTTCCATCGGTACATGGGTCTTAGCAAAATCCTGAAACTTTGGCGTATCCAGCACCGCAGTCGTCAGCTCCGTATAGAAAAATCCTGGGCAAATTGCATTACAGGTAATTCCATCCATTGCTAGCTCCGCCGCTACTGCCCGCGTAAAGTTCACTACTGCACCCTTGCTCGCATGGTAAGCTACCGTATGGATTTCAGTATTCCCCACTAGCCCGTAAATCGACGCGATATTAATAATGCGACCGTATTTATTTTTCTTCATAATCGCCGCAAAAGCTCGCGTCATTTTGAAAACCGAAGTCTCATCCGTCGCAATCGTAAAATCCCATTCTTCATCCGACATTTCGAGCACGCCTTTATCCTTAGACGAGCCAGCGCAGTTGAGTAAAATATCTACACGACCGTATTTTTCTTCCACCGCTCTTGCCGCAGCTTCGATGTCTTCCGTGGAAGTGACGTCGCATTTAATCGCTAAAACATCTCCAGCACCCGCTTCGCGTAGCTTCGGTTCAAACTCCGTTAATCTTTCAATTCGCCGCGCCAGTATTGCGAGTTTTGCGCCTTGCTTTGCCAAAGCTAAAGCCATCTGCTGGCCAAGCCCGCTTGACGCACCAGTCACCACCGCAACGCGACCTTTCAAATTAAACATTTTACACTCCTTTCTTTATCTCATTATAACTAATTTTCCATAAAATAACTATAAATAATCGTCATATTCAATTACTTCATCACCTTCGCCCAGTATCGCATCACGCTTCTCGTCAATCATGTCTTCAAATCCAACCAGAGATTTATATGGTGCAAATTGTGCTGCTCGATCGTGCGCTGACATATATGGTCTATCCGGCGCATGAAAATGTGGCAAATCGATAATGTCTGCATATCTCTCACTGGTATTTTTACCTAGGTTCATCCGCGATGTCCTCCGACCTGCATATTGCGTTCTCGCATTGTAGCCCCCTCTTCGTAATTGGCGAGTTTCAGCAGAGCATTTTTGCCGTAGCGATGCTTGATTTCCACAATCGCCTGTTGCAAGCGTCTATTTTTCTCATTCGCTTCCGCCTGTTTTTCGTAGTCAGTAAATAAATCCATTTGTTGTAACAGTTTGTGCGTCTGATTACCCTGCACTTTTCCGGCTACTACGTATATACGTTTCACTTTGAGTTCATGATTCACGATTTGCGCATATAGTTCCAGGACTTTTTGGCATAATAATTTTGCATCATTCGTATATTTGTTCAACGTAATAGTGCCATGCGCCGGCTTCGGGACTAAACGGCCATAGTGGTCCGTATGCATGGCGCCACGATATTTACCATAATCTTTGTCGTAGCATACCGTGAGCACAATTTGGTTAGTCATAAGATTTTTCTCAAAAAGCTCAAGCGCTAAAGAATCCGTCATCTCCCAAGTCACTAGTCTTGCGTCTTCGTAGTTATAGGCACATTTTAGCACTTGACCAGAACTTACACTGTGATTATCGGTGTGGTATGATTTTATGTCTACCATTCCAACTGGCTCCCAGCCCCAAGCATGGTCAATCAGCAGTTCAGCATTGATGCCAAATTCCGCATACAATTTATCGGCGCCGGCTAATGAATAACGCGCCAAATCCCCCATCGTATTAATGCCGAGTTTTTGGAGTCTGCGCGCATAGCCCGGCCCCACTCGCCAAAAATCCGTTAGTGGTTGGTGTGACCATAGTTTCTCACGATAATTTTTTTCATTCAGCTCGGCGATGCGGACGCCGTGTTTATCAGCGGTTAGATGTTTCGCCTCTATATCCATCGCCACTTTTGCAAGATACATATTCGTCCCGATTCCTGCCGTCGCCGTAATACCTGTTTGCGCTAATACTTTGTGGATTAACATTTCCGCGAGTTCATGAGCCGTAACTTTATAGAGTTTTATATAATCCGTCGCATCGATAAATACTTCATCAATGGAATAGACATGAATGTCGTATGGTGAAACAAATGAAGCATAGATACCATAAATCTGCCTACTGACCTCCATATACTTTTTCATGCGTGGCACCGCCGCGTCAAAATCTACACCATGTGCCTTAGTCACTCTTAGAACCTCATAAAGCCGTTCCCTCCCAGATAATCCTAAAGCCTTAAGCGCGGGCGATACTGCAAGGCAAATCGTTTTCTCCGTTCGTGAAAAATCCGCCACCACTAGCCGTGCCGTTAGTGGATCTAACCCCCGTTCCACACATTCCACCGAAGCATAGAACGATTTAAGATCAATCGCGATGTATATCCTACCCATTATATTTCTATTATATCTCATCTTGTTGGGGTAGTTACCCAATTCCGCTATTGACTTTTTAGCAGTTTAGGTGTATAATAAAAAGATGTACATTAAAAGGGGTGATCAAATTTTGATTCTAAGAATCAGAAGATGGCTGTATTTCGTAGCATTCTTCGCGCTAACGCTTTTTCTCTGTTGGCAAAATCCAACCGAGTCGTCATCTATGACGAGTGGAGTGTGCCAACTTGTTCAAAGCTTGCTTGCTAGTATTGGCATCAGCGTTGAATATACGGAAGTGTTCTATCTTATCATTAGGAAAACAGGGCACGCTCTGGTCTTCACTATTTTGGCCATCTATGGGTATTTCGCATTCAACGCAACGATTACTGATTGGCAGAAATCAACTCTTCTGGCAATCATTACCTGTGCGGTCACTGCGATTTTCACCGAGTCTACTCAGCAATTTTTCAGCGGTCGCGAAACGCATTTCTTTGATGCCTGCATCAATCTCTTTGGCGTATTTGTGGGCATTCTCCTAGCGATCGTAATTCAGTCGCTCAAATCCAAAATTCAGCATCACCACAAACTCAAAACCGCCTAAATTAGGCGGTTTTTAAATGCGAAATATTCTGAGGCACAACGACGCACAGTGATATTTGACTATACGCGCATTAAATGGTATAATAATCACATGAATTCCGCAGTTAATCAAGTTGCATCGCTATTCACGATATCAGGTTTAATCATTGCCGTATGCCTTTTTGTATTTGCGAGTTTCCTTTGGCTATTTTTCTGCCACGGCATAGATAAAATAAAACATCCAGACGAGTGGGTGGATAATGGGAAATCTGGTGAGCGCATCATATACAGAACTCTTATAGACAAAATCGGTGTACCAGAAAATCAGATTTTAAGAAATGTCTATATCCCGACTAAGAGTGGCAAGACATCCGAAATCGATCTCATCGTTATCTCCAAAAAAGGTCTTATTGTTTTTGAGTGTAAAAACTACGCCGGTAATATCTATGGCGATGGAAAGAAAAAACAATGGATTCAATACCTTGGAAAGAAAAAGAGTTTTTTCTATAATCCATTTCTCCAAAACCGTACTCACGTAAAAAATCTAAAAGAGTTCCTTGGCCCCGCTGGCGAAGTGCCTATTATTCCTGTCGTCACGGTAATAACCAGAGGTAAATGGAAGGTAAAAAATCTCGGTCCCGAAGATTATCTTCTTGGAATTAATTCTCACCTGAAAGATATTCTTGCCAAAATGGAGCCATCCAAACAGATTGCCAAATATTATAAGACCATCATGGCCAAACTCACTCCATTGTCTCGACCAGACGAATCAATTCGCGAGGAACACATAAAACAGGTCAGAAAACTCAGATGAACGTTTATGCCTCCAGCCCGTATTCATGTTGTAACAAAAAAATGGAGCCGCGACCGGGATTTGAACCCGGGACCTCATCCTTACCATGGTTATCATCGACCGATGGGTAAGACGAGGACGCAGGTTGTAAGCCTGCTCGACAACTATCATTACGGTAATTTTGGATAATAAAAGTTCATACCCTGATGTATGAACATTCTGTTAATATACAGTTTATTTTCCTGATTCAATTATACCATAAATTTCGTGAAAATAATCAAAAAAGTCGTGATTTCACGACCTTTCTGATGCGTGGGGTTTAGGCGTGAACGACGGTATGCTTCAGGCGGTGGATCTCGCGAAGATCCTCGTTCACGACATGGGTATAAGTCATTGTGACTTGGATGCTAGCATGGCCGAGCAATTCCTTTACATACACGATATTAGTATTATTTCGAAGAAGATCCGTGGCGAACGAGTGCCGAAGCGTGTGTGGATGGATATTCTTTTCCAATCCTGCCTTAATAGCCGCATTCTTAACCACCATCTGAACTACTCCGGGATTAATCTTCTCCCTACCTTTTTGTTGCTCCGAGACGAAAAGAGCCGGATATGGATCATCGCGAAGCGCGAGGTACTCATCAATATATCTATGAGTGACGGGATCGATAAAGCATACACGAGGCTTGTTACCCTTTCCAATTACCGTAAAGCTATCTATACCATCCTTAATTTGAGTACGCTCCATACTGCATAGCTCGCCATTGCGAAGACCGGCGCTAAACATCAATGCAATCATTGCACGATTTCTATAGCGTTTGAATTTGGAATATCCAGCTCCTTTTTGAAATACGGCATGAAGCATGGCCTGTACTTCATCCACCTCGAGATAATCGACAACTCGTGAATCTCGCTTTGGAATTCCTACGGCTTCCGGATCAAGAATACCTTCATAACCGAGCGCCCGAAGATGTTTAAGTACTACGCGAATTTTAAGAATGTAGCCACGAACCGTATTAGATGTTCGAGTCTTCCTTAGATTAGCAGACCACTTACGGACTGAGTCAAAGTCCAGTTCCGCTATTGGTATATCGCCAAGAAAATCCACGATGGATTTCATAGCGCACCGGTTCATTTCTTCGGTCTTGGCCGATTGGTTTTTGTAGACGATTACGTCTTTGCGATAAAGCTCAAAAGCTTCAGAGAGAGTCAAATCTGACTTCATAATAGTTTCCTTTCTGCTAGAAGAAGCCAGTTTCCAAACTAACCGCTGCTAGCGTTAGTTCTTCTTAGTTCCTAGTTCTCGCTTCAATAGCCAAGACATATACTTAACTGGACAACGACCTTTGAGTGCTAAATCTAGACATCGATATATCTGATCTTCTGAGAGATAGTAGGCGGCCTTACAGTAATACCTCCTTGCACCACTGTCGCCGATTTTCCTGCAGACATAATCTGCTATTCGATCCGCGCGCGCAATTTCGTCAGGCGTCCTATTTCTCTCTACATTGTCATTGACATTGGTATTCCTTAAAGAGGAATAATCATTGACAATGTCATTGAGGCTTTGAATTCCCATGAACACCGCTCCTGAAGAAGCTCGCAAAAATACACATACTCGTACCTCCACGAGAGATTAAAGTTAATATTATTGCGCGTCCATCTCACCCGGGAAGATCGACACTGGAGTTACAAAAAACTCCTATTTCACATAGGAGCTACTGGCTCCTACGCGGAGCCGCTTATCGCAATCTTTTCGTTAATCCCATTATAACTCATAAAGTCATAAAGTCAACGACATATCTCGGTTTTCTACCGAAGCCGCCACTAGGTGGCAACTCTATTATTATAACACATTTTCACTAATTCCGATAGAGGTTGACTCAGCACCGAAAGCATGCGTTTTGTGATATAATTAAAGTAAGGATATTTATAAATTAATTGCGGAGAAAAGCTTAAATGGGCCTATTCAACAAAGAGGCTCCGGCGGCGCCTAAGGCACCGGAAGTCCTAGATAACGTTAATAGAAAAGTAATCGACGACCTGAAAGAAACTATCAGAAAAGGTAGCAAAGTTTCAATAGCGGCCGCTTCTTTCTCTATTTACGCTTTCGAGGCCCTTAAAAAAGAGTTAAGTTCAGTAGATGAATTCCGTTTTCTTTTTACTGGAGAAACATTCACAAAGGAAAAGGCTCCAAAAGAAGCACGCGAATTCTACATTCCAAGACTAGATCGCGAGCGCTCCCTTTATGGTACAAACTTCGAAGTTCGACTCCGCAACGAGCTTAATCAGCAAGCGATCGCCAAAGAGTGTGCTGACTGGATCCGCAAAAAAGCTCACTTCCGCTCCAATATCTCCGGCGAAATGATGCTTCCATTCATGAACGTCGAAAACCCAGAGGAAAACGTTACATACAACCCATTCGCAAACTTTACTACGGCTGAGCTCGGCGAGGATCGTGGCAATAATGCATACTCTACGACCATGAAAGTCTACGCTCCTCTTACTGAGCAATATCTGAATACTTTTAACCAAGTCTGGAATGATAACGATCGTCTAGCTGACGTAACGGATACCGTACTCGAGAATATTACTGCGGCCTATAAAGAGAATTCCCCGGAATTCATCTATTTCGTCGCACTCTACAATATCTTCAGCGAATTCCTTGAAGATATCGACGACGCTTCTCTCCCGAATGAAGCCGTTGGCTTTAAACAATCAAAAGTCTGGAATATGCTCTATAATTTCCAACGCGATGCGGTTGTTGGCTGTATCACAAAACTCAATCGCTATGGCGGCTGTATTCTGGCCGTTTCCGTAGGTCTCGGTAAAACTTTCTCTGCACTTGGTGTTATTAAATACTTCGAATCACGCAATCAGCGCGTGCTCGTTTTATGCCCGAAGCGACTAAGTGATAACTGGAATACTTTCAAAGGCAATTATAAAAACAACCCTCTCGCCGACGATCGCCTAAACTATGACGTGCTTTATCACACTGATCTAGGTCGCGAGCGTGGAGACTCCAATGGCATAGATCTGAGCCTTATTAACTGGGGTAATTATGACTTAGTCGTAATCGATGAGTCACATAACTTCCGTAATGGCGAACACAGTACCCATAAGAGCGACGAAAATTACGAAAACCGATATCAGAAACTTATTCGCAAAGTTATTAAGTCGGGAGTCAACACAAAGGTGTTAATGCTCTCCGCTACGCCGGTAAATATCAACTTTACTGACCTGAAGAATCAGCTCATGATTGCGAGTGGCGGTAATGAGTATGAACTTTCCGGCAAACTAAAAACAAATAGCTCACTGAACAAAATATTCCAGGACGCGAATAATGCATTCAAGACATGGTCCGAGCTTGAGCCTGAAGATCGTACTACCGATAAACTACTCGAGATGCTTAGTTTTGACTTCTTCGACTTACTCGATAGCGTAACAATTGCTCGCTCAAGAAAGCATATTGAGAAATATTATAGCGAAGCAAATCTTGGAACATTCCCAGAAAGACTTACTCCAAAAAGCTATCGCCCAGATCTTACCGATCTGAACGATATTAATTTCAATACGATGTTTGAGTACATCGACAAACTTAATCTCCAGATTTATACTCCGTTGAAATTCGTCTTAAAGTCGAAACTGGCCAAATATGTAGATCTCGATTCATCTCAAGGTAAGTCATGGGAGAACCGTGAGGCCGGCCGTAATGTTCTCATGATTACAAACTTGCTCAAACGCGCAGAAAGTTCAGTCTATGCATTCCGCGAGACTGTGGAGCGTTTGAACAACTTAATTGTAGGCACGATAAACAATATCGACCGATTCGAGCAAGGTCGCGCAAGCAATTTCAACTTCGCAGAGATTATGGATGATATAAACGAAATTGATGACGACGATAATGATTCTGACTATACCGTGGGTAAAGATTTAAAAATTGAGCTTGGCGATATCGATCGTATCTCATGGCGACGAAAACTATCCGAAGACCATGAAGTCCTCGAGGAATTATTGGAAAAGATTCGTCTTATTACCCCAGAACATGACTTAAAACTTCTTGAATTGGAAAAAGTAATCAAGAAGAAGATTGAGAATCCTATTAACGGCAACAATAAGAAAATAGTTATATTTACTGCTTTTGCAGATACTGCTGATTATCTCTATGGTGAGACTGCTCATATATTAGAAGAAAAATATGGGCTTAAAACCGGCGTAATTACTGGTAGTAGGAACCCAGACACGAACTGTGCCGGCGTACCTAAGGACTTCAACAGCATTCTTACGTGCTTCAGCCCTAAGTCAAAAAACCGAGAAGCGTTCGGAGCTGCTTTAGCAAACAAAGATATTGATATATTAATCGCGACAGACTGTATTTCCGAGGGCCAGAACCTACAAGACTGTGACTATTTAATTAACTATGATATCCATTGGAACCCAGTACGTATTATTCAGCGCTTCGGCCGCGTCGATCGTATCGGATCTGATAATAAGCAGATTCAGCTAGTGAACTTCTGGCCGAATGTCACGCTTGACGAGTACATTAACCTTAAAGCTCGTGTCGAAAACCGTACAAAGCTTATCTCAATTACTGGTGCTGGCGGCGACGTACTAGAAAATACCGATCCAGAACTTGAATATCGCAAAGATCAGCTTGAGAGACTCCAGAAAGAAGTTGTAGATCTCGAAGAAATGAATAGCGGCGTATCAATTATGGATCTTGGCCTTAACGAGTTCCATATGGACTTACAGGAACTGCACAAGAAATATGGTGACGCTGACCATACTCCATTTGGAATTAGCGCAACAGCTGGTGCCATAAAAGACGAGGCTCCGGCAGGCGTGATATATGTCCTTAAAAATATTAATTCGAGCGTAAATATTGATAAGCAAAATCGTCTACATCCTTTCTATCTGGTCTACATTAAAGATGACGGCGAGGTTTTTGTGGATCACTTAAATCCAAAGTCATTGCTAGATAAAATGCGCCTACTCTGCAAGGATAAAGACACGCCAATTAAAGAACTCGTTTCTAGCTTTAATTCTGAAACCGAAAACGGCAAGAAGATGGATAGATACTCCGAACTTCTCTCTGACTCAATCCGAAGCATTGTTACGATTAAAGACGAAAAAGACGTTGCCAGCCTATTTAAAGCCGGCGGCACAACCGCTTTAACTAATCAAATATCTGGACTCGACGATTTTGAACTAATTAACTTCTTGGTGGTCAAATAATGGTTACTTTCCCCGAATATGCAAAGGTCGGCCGAATCATAGCCAAAGAAAACTTCTACGGCAATATAGATACGGCTACAAAGAATTTATTTCAAAGCGAAATAGCTCGTATAACTTGGGAATATAAGCTTGCTCCAAATACAATTAATCTTCCGGCAAAGAAGTGGCCAGAAATAGAAGTATTTCGTGTCACTCTTAAAAACGGAGAGATTCCAGAAAAAGTTCTAAAAACCATTGACTCAGCTATACCTTATCCGATTCTCTTCCTGATCGAGAAAGGCTCAATCGAAAAAGCCGCTATCTGTTATAAGGAGCAAAACCAAAAAGACGAGAATACGGCCAAAGTCGACACCTATTTCTATACCGAGTGGAACGACGAGAAACTTCAGAATGTAAGAATCGATGGGCTTAATATAGATACCGTCTTCAGCAATTTTGTGCGCCAAATCGCCGGAGAAAAACTTACGATTACAAAGAAAACTAGCGAAGAAGCTCCAAAGTCGATTAAAGAAGATGTCGAAGCCCTAAAAGAACGCGAGAAAATCTTAAAGCAGATTGCCGCACTAGACCGCAAGATTAAGGCAGAACCATCGCTCGGAAAAAAGCAAGAATTGGCCGAACAACGCTACGAACTAAAACAACTATTAAAATAAAATTGTCCAAGCGAGGACAATTTTTTCAGATTAAGGCTTTTTGATCATAAAATTATATAGGAGAGCCAAAAGGTTCTCAGCCGAGGTCGTCGACCGGTTTAAAAAGGAGAATGCTCTATGAATAACCTGGTTTATCAGGCATGGCTAAAGGCCACCCCTATACAAGGATGGCCACCTAACGAATGGCGTCGTGACCGTAACGGAAATGTAATCCGATGGAGTGAATACGGCAAGCTCACTCAGTATGGATGGGAAATTGATCACTCAATTCCAAAGTCCAGAAACGGCTCGAACGATATCTCTAATTTATCACCAATGCGTTGGAAAGAAAATAGGGAGAAGTCTGACAAGACTCAGCCAGAGTATGAGCTCGATATTTTTATTAAAAACTATCGAGAAGCTATGCAGAGAGCTCAAATCTAGCAAAAAAGCCGGCGCTAAGGTGGGGAGCTGCCGGCTTTTTGTGATATAATTATAGTAAGGATATTTATAATTAATTGTGGAGGAAATCTTATGGAGAATAATGTCGAGAAGATCGACCTAGACCACGTAGACTGGAAAAGCAGTCGCGAGTTCTTTGAATCATTAGGCGAGGCGCTAGACAAACTGGATGACAAGGATGAGTCTTATAACTTTACTTGGGTTGGCAAACGCAGATCCATCGTTGAAGCCGGTGCGCCAATTAGTAAAACTCTTCGCCCAGACATTGAAGCCTCAAAAAACTTTGATGACACAAAAAAT
>JAZOUF010000050.1:0-18480 GCA_045657985.1 Candidatus Nanosyncoccus sp.
ACTACGCCGCCCAAGAGAGGGGTGAATTCTAAGGGTTGAATAAAGGCCTAAGAATTCTAGGCGGCGTAGTAGTAAAGTGAATGATAAATGTGGTCTGTATGACATAATGTATGATACCTCTCTCTTTGTTAAATAAGTTAGTTGCCCAAGAGGTCCTATACAAAAATGGCACCGCAAGGGGTGCAACTGCCTAATAATCCGTATCGAATTAGAATTCAACCAGAATTTTGGCTTCCCTTTCGGTGCCATCCACATCCTGGTTTAGTTCTAATTACTAAAAAGGTTCGATACATTATAGTATTGATTATTAAACAGTTGCATTTTAATTATAGCAACCTGCGGTGCATTTGACAATACTTTTATCGTTTAGAGCTATTTATCCCAATCAAAATTATGACCGTAGTGACCGTATTTGGCGGTTTCTTCGTAGATAGGACGGCGGAGATTCAAGAATTCGATAATTCCCTTCGGTGTGAGATTGTAGCCTTTGATTTCCTCTGGCTGCCCGTCAATAATAACGGTCTGTTCGAGTGGTTCAGCTTTGCCGATGGCATAAGCGAGGCGAACAAGCACTTCGTGGGCGTGGCGCTTTTTCAGATAATCAACGGCGATTTTACGCGCCATGTAAGCAGCGGAACGGTCGACCTTAGTGGCGTCTTTGCCGGAGTAGCAGCCACCGCCAATAGCAATGCGAGGGCCATAGTTATCAACGATGAGTTTTCGACCAGTAAGGCCAGTATCAGCGTCGAAACCACCTTGATGCCAGTCGCCGGCAGGATTAATATGTAGCTCAATTGAGGACTCTTGAGCTCCTTTTAAATCATTTTCCTTAATAAAATCCTTGACGAGTTTTTCGAGTTCGGTTTTGCTAACATTTTGGAAGCTGGCGACGATGGAGTCGATAGAACCGTCTGGAGCGATAGTGACTTGGGTTTTGCCATCATATGGGTATTTGTTATAAATAAATTCATTGAGATGGCGAGAGAGGACGACTTCACGCGGTAAGAGCTCTTCGGTTTCATCGGTGGCGTAGCCAATCATAATTCCCTGGTCGCCGGCGCCGCCGGTATCAACACCTTGGGCAATTTCAGGAGATTGCTTGACGATCTTGGTGTGAACTTCAACATCATCGCCGGCAATGCGATGAACAATTTTTTCAATATCTACGTCACCTTTTGAAGTAATTTCGCCAGTAACAAAAACGACACCATGGCCGCCACAGGTTTCGGCAGCGACACGGGAATCTGGATCTTGCGCTAAATATGCGTCGAGAATTGCGTCACTAATTTGGTCGCAGAGCTTATCTGGATGCTTGGGTGATACTGATTCTGCAGTACGATAAAATTGATATTGGTTTGTAGCCTTAGTAGACATATCTTTCCTTTCTTTGGCCGGAATTACCACCTTGGCATGGCTAGGTTGGCAGAAAGTCATCGGGCCGGTCCCTCGTTTCTTCTTGATATTATTTCATTATTGTACTATACGTTGGCTAGATTATCAAATTCTTCCATGGAAGAAATGAGAAGGTCGCGAGGCTTATTGCCGTTCTGGGCGCCAATGACGCCAATTTCCTCAAACCAGATGGCGAGACCAGAGACGAAACCATGGCCTTTACCAAGATAAGTCTGGAGCATAGCGGTACTGAATTTGCCTTTGGAAAGTGAGATTTCTACGGCTTTGCGAACAATAGGGTCATTTGGGTCAAAACGACGGCCGAGGTCACCAATGGCGCCACCACTTGCAGGGCCCATGCCTTTGATGGCGACGGTTTGCGCGATAACTTCCGCATTATACTGAGGCGGACGCTGTGCGCGTAGGAAGTCGGTGACTTTCTCTATGTCTTCATCAGGAGTCCAAGCGCCCTGAACACGTTCCGGGCCGTTGGCTGTTTCCTCGGTAGAAAGGAGCATATCGCCCTGACCGAGTAATTTCTCGGCGCCAGACATATCAAGAATGATACGAGATTCCATGGAGCTGAGGACGTGAAAAGCGATACGGGATGGAATGTTGCCCTTGATAAGACCAGTAATAACTTTAACGATAGGCTTCTGAGTAGCGAGGACGAGGTGCATACCGGCGGCACGACCAAGCTGAGCGATACGGACGATAAGTGGTTCCAAATCCTTTGAGGCCTGCATCATGAGGTCGGACATTTCGTCAATGACGATAACGATATATGGCATTTTCTCGGTATTTGGGTCGTCATCTTTGATGCCGTCTTTTTGCTTTTGCTCCATTTTTTTGTTATATTCGGTGATTTTCTTGACTTTTTCTTCGGCCATTTGAGAGTAGCGGCGGTCCATTTCGCCGACGGCCCACTTCATAGCAGAAAGAGCTTTGGCGGTGTCTGTAATAACTGGAGTCAAGAGATGTGGGATGTCATTGTAGGCGACCATTTCAACTTGCTTTGGATCAACGATAATAAGACGCATATCGGAAGGCGCATTGTGATAAAGCAGAGACATAATAAGAGTGTTGGTCATAACGGACTTACCAGAACCAGTAGTACCGGCAATGAGCAGATGACGCATGCTAGCGAGATCAGCAACAACTGGTTTGCCGGAAATGTCCTTACCGACGGCAAACGTAAGGGGACCTTTGGCAGATTTCCATTCGGGGCTTTCTATGATACCGCGGAGGGAGACAGAAGCGGAACGGATGTTGGGCACTTCAACACCGATGAGCTGAGTGCCTGGGATAGGCGCTTCAATACGAACTGTTTGGGCGGAAAGGTTGTAGGCAAGCTCTTTGTCGCGAGCAGCAATTTTGGCAAGGTTAACACCGCCAGGGGCACGGAGAGTATACTGAGTGACGCGCGGACCGACGTTAGCATCTTCCATTTCAACTTCAATACCGAACTCTGAGAAAGTCTTTTGTATAATATAGGCATTCTGTTTGACGTTGCCGGCATCCTGCGGAGATTGCTTCTTACTAAGGAGAGAGGTAGATGGCATTTTCCAGTCGGCGTCGCTTGCGGCGGTGAGAGCCTTTTCTTCTGGCTTCTCTTGAGGTTTCGGGGCATCTTCGGGTGTAGCTGCTGACATATTGATACGTGGAGATTTGTGGGAGAAGATGCCCTTGGTTTTGGTTTTGGCGGCTGGCTCAGCAGCCGTGGCAGAGCTAAGCCCAGAATTAACTTTGATTTCAAGCTGGCCGAGTTTTTTGTCAGACTTAGGCTGAGTAACTTTATTGTTCGTTTTAACGAGATTTTTAGTACTTTTGAAAAAGGTGAGTGGTGATACTTGAAAAATGAAGAAAAGTGTAATAAGCACAAGCACTATGTATATACAAATCACAAAACCTTGGTCTAAAGCTTCGGTCATTACGCCGTTGAGCCATTTACCGACAATGCCACCGCCGTTCCAGATAGCAGCGATGCCAGATATCCAGACAATCATAAGGATACTAGCAAGGTAAACCGGAATAGCAACGCGATTATCGTCGGCACGAAATTTTTTAACGGCCAAGTAAACGAGAAGCGGCGGAATAAAGTAGGTGGCATAACCAAGACCGCTCATGATAAACTCATGGACAGTATTAAGTGCGTCACCTCCATGACCGAACCAAGTAATGACAAAGAAGAGGGCAAGAGCTATCATAAGCACTGCGGCAATTTGTCGCCAAAAACCTCCTGGAAGCTCGTGCTCGACTGTGGTAACTTCCCTTTTGGATTTTGCGGAAGGGCGACGCTTGGAAGTGGCTCTGGATCTGGTGGATTTCTTCTTTGCTACCATGTATTATATATAGCACATTATAGAGAAAAACACAAGGGGGATGGGGGTGTGGCAATTTACCGCTAAATCGGGTTGTGTCTAGTGGTGTATGAAAAAGGCCCAGATAATCTGGGCCGAAGGGACAAGAGTTACGAGTGCGGATTGAGAGCGGCGGAAATAGAGTCCATAAGAGCGTTAGCGGTGCAATAGAGACCAATGTCATCTATGTCTATTGATCTCGCCACGATATTTAACGGGGCTTCGAGCTCGCGCTCAAGGTTGTAAAGATTCTCGCGGCCAGCAATCTGGCAAACCGTAGCTTGTCTTGCGTTGGCTTCTTCAACGAAGCGTTCGTATTTGTGCCTAATGCGTTCAATTTCCGCACTGGCCCAATCAACGGTACCTACCACTTAAAAATCCCCCTTTGTAGTGATATGTCTTTATTATATCACATTTAATGTAAAAATGCAACAGTTGGAGAGCTTAGTAGCTTGTGATAAAATTGAGCTATGGAAAAAGGTAATGCTATTTCTGGAAATGGTCGTGTTAATACTATTAATACTAATGCTGAGCAAACGGCCGAACGTGAGCAAAGACAATTGGAGCGGCATAAGAGGAAGTTAGTAGGGTATTTATTGTCTGGCGGAGATATGGGGTATATTTTTGATGCGGATGATAGGTATAGCGAAAGGCATAGTACCGAAAGAGAAAAAAGGATGGCGCTCGGCCTTATTAATGGCTACCCGGAAGTGTGCGCCAAGGCCGAAAAGCAATTGTTGGAAGAGATTGTAAGCTTCCCTGACGGAAGAAGTAGTGCGGAAATTGTGGAACGGATGGGCGACGATAAGCATCAAAAACGAATTTTAAGATACATGGTGGATGAAGATTGGAATGGATATAATAATGCATCCGGGAATGATGTAGAGAGATTCACAGAGATGTATCCGACGCCGATAGATTTTGATGCAGATGCGACGCTTTTTCTGAAGCGATTTCAAAGAACAAACACGGAAAGTAAATACCGAGAGTATGTGAAATCCATGGATGATTTCTGTAAATCAATCTATGGAAAGAAATACGAATATTATAAAGCAATGAAGAGCTTGGAAAAAGAAGCTAGTGAGTTTGGGAAAGAACGGACGAGAGGCTCAAAGGTGCTTACGAGTGTCGACGGTGAGAAGACCAAGAACCATGAAAAACTTGTAGTTGATGCGGCGGCATTTACGTTTAATAAAGGTAATTTAATTGGCAATCCGAATCGGGAGAATGAGGATGCAGTGTATTATGACCCAGATGACGGATTATTTGCAGTCTTTGATGGAGCGGGAGGAGAAAAAGGCGCGGCGGCAGCTTCGGGAATTGCGTTAGAAAAGATTACGAAAAGAAATGAGAACAACCCGCTTACGACAACTGAAGATTTAAGGAAACTGGCCGAAGAAATCAATGATGCTGTTTATGCGGATGAAGATGCCGGCTATACTACTGGAGTATTTGGAAAGATAGTTGATGACGAAGATGGCAAAAGATTAGCCTGGGTATCGGTGGGGGATTCACGGATTTATGTGGTGAGAAATGGCAAACTAAAAATGATTACGCGCGATGAAGGTAAAGGAAATCGGCTATATAATTCCCTGGGGCGAGAGCATGCCATGGTGAGACAATTTGGTGATGAGCCACTTAGGGATGGTGATAGAATCGTATTCTGCTCGGACGGGATTACTGGGGATTTTAAGGAAGATTTTATACCGGATGAAGAGTTCGCAAGGATTGTGACTGAGGCGAGAACAACCAATGATGCGGCGAAAGCATTGATAAGGCGAGCAACGAAACGGGACGACCGAACCGCCGTGGTAGTAGAAGTGTAGGTTGCGATTTTGGTCATTGTATGATAGAATGATTGGAGATTGGACCGTCGCCAAGCGGTAAGGCACTGGGTTTTGGTCCCAGCATTCGCAGGTTCGAATCCTGCCGGTCCAGCCAGAAATGCGTGGCTCCTCCAGAGGAGTCTTTTTAGTTGGGGATTCTTAGATACGAGTCAAACAATTTCTTATTTCGATATTTCGTTCTTGCTTACTTGCAGTAATACTATTTATTCTACCGCAATCCTAAATGCTGGTGCAACACCTTCTGAATTATCTGAGCCAAAATTATATTGAACAAGACTATTTGGATATACTATATAAAATCTTGTACTTTCTTTTCTAACCGTTCTAAGCCACCATGTTTTATCTTCTCCAGACAGTCCTTTTTTGATTCGTTTTTGCTCCACAGACATAATATCTGAACTTGTACCCGTATAGTAATCAAGGGTTCTATTATTGTTATATCCTGTATCTTGTCCGCTTGAATCTGCTCCAATTTCTCTTGGTGAAAGTAAATATAGTTTGTTTTTATTAGTATCTTCAGAAGTAATATCAACCGAAGTTGAATTTTTATAACTACCAGATACAATTGGATACGTTGGAATAATTATACTACGTAAATCTTCTGGAAGCTTGTTATAAAATTCACCATTTAAGTATGTAATCATTTCTGATTGTTTCCATCCACCAGATACTGTATCAGATGCATTCATACGATGAAATACTGGTATCGTTACAAATTCTATTACAATACCACAGCCAGTCTGCGACATAGTTGAATTTCTACATTCATTAGGAGTAGAAGTATTAGCAAGACGGACAGTGTACAATTCATTTTTTCCATCATTATCCATATCCATTGCAACTTGTTTACGACTTCCTACAGGATAATAATTTGGATTAGTAGAAACATTTTCTTTTATAGTTGCCCATGAATCCAAACCAAATTGATCTTTATAATATGCATAAATTGTTTTATTTTCAATGATAGGTTCATTAAAATCAAATTTATTAAAATATTCTGAATCAGCATACCAATCTTCAAATAACGTTCCATCTTTAACAGGATCTGCTGGTTTGGTAACTTTTTCGCCATATGTAATTGTTTGGCTAGCAATTGTAGTTCCGCCATCCGTATTAAACGTTATATCAAATTCTGGCATATTTCCGATTCTAAAAACTGGTGCATAATATTTTTCTTCTGTTTGAGGAGAAGTAGAATATCCTCCAGTCGTAGTAACGGTAAAGAATTCTCCACTTTTATCATTCTTCGCAGATCTTAACCACCACTCTCTTTTAGTTCCACTAAGATCTTTTTTAATCCTACTAGAATCAGTGTTGTTGGTAGCGTAATAATCTAAGGTTCGTGTATCCGTATTAATATTTGACGCCGAATCATCATTGCCAACATCAAATCCAACTTCACGCGTCGAAGACAAATATAATCTGTTATAACCTATTTCATCAATGTCTACTGTATTTCTACACCCATCCGACTCACCAAAAACGATTGGGTACGTTGGTATTATCACATCTCTCAAGTCTGCTGGAAGTTTATTGTAAAAATCAGTATTCAACCATGGTGTAAAATCAAGGTCATATTTTCCCCATGCGAAAGAACCCCATCCAATGTATGTATGTAAATAATCATTCAATTGTTTGCTGTCTAACAAATCAACGAACTCTATAACATATCCACAGGCAGTCTGCGAATATTCAGGATTGTTGCAGACATCTGGCGTTGAAGTGTTGGCAAGACGGACAGTATAGGATTCGTTTTGGCCATTACCATCAATATCGAGTTCCACTTCCTTTTCGCTACCAACAGCGTAAAAATTTGAATCGAGGACTAGACTATTTTTGATAGTGTTCCAGTCGTCAGTGGCAAAATTAGTTTTATATTTAGCATAGACAGTTATATCGTCTGTAATCTGAGTATTCTCGAAATCAAATCTAATCGTGCAATCTTCATCGGCAAACCAATCGTAGAATTCAAGTGCGCCTTTGGTTGGATTCTCGGCAGGACGAGTTGCATATTGGTCATGGCCAACAATTTGTGATGTAATACTGCTTCCGCCGTCGGTATCGAAGTTCACTGTATGGGTAATATACACAAACTTAGCGTAGATGGTTGTATCTTGTCCAATTATTGTATCGTCAAAATTGAATTCAGTTTCAAAAGAATCATCAACAAACCAACCCTCGAATCGATGGCTTTCTTTTTCTGGATCTTGGTCTGGCCTACTCGCCTTACCAGGATAGGTTATATTTTGAGAAACAACCTCAGTGCCACCATCAACATTAAAGCTAACAACATAAGTATCTGGTGTGAATTTAGCATAAATTGTTATGTCGCTAGTGATTACGGTTTCGTCAAAATCAAATTCGGTACCAAATTCACCATCAGTATACCACCCACCGAAGCTATAATGATCTTTATGTGGGTCTTCAGCTGGGCGTATGACATGTTGACCATGGTCTACTATCTGAGTTTCTACCAGAGTACCACCATCCGTGTCAAATGAAACATCCAGTTTAATTATTTCAAACTTCGCATAGATAGTTTGGCTTGCAGCAATTCCTGCATTAAAATCAAACTCGTGCTCAAAGTTACTGTCAGCATACCATCCTTTAAAATCATAATGTTCTTTGACAGGATTCTCAGCGGGCCTTGTTATATGGCCACCATATTGCACAGTTTGACCAGGAATCTCACCAGCGCCATCCGTATTAAAATCTATAGTATATTCTGGAGTTTCGCCGATTCTAAACATTGGTACTACTCCATATTCTTTGTCAGAGCCGCCAGTCCAATGTTCACCACTTGGCTCTACACGATAGTATACCCAGTCGTAGGTAAAGTCGGCCGTTCTGAGCCACCAAGAAACCTCCTCGCCAGCCATATTGGTTTTCTTCCTTCTTTGTTTATTTTCCCATGAACCGGAACTATAGAAATCGAGATTTCTGGTGTCAGTTGCCTCGTCTTTCTTGTTGTCGTGGTCCAGGTTGAGGCCAACTTCTCTACCTGATGGAATATAAAGGTAAGTTTTGTCAAAATCTGTTAATTCTATATTGTCAGAAACGCCATCAGAACCGGAGCTTGAAACAATCGGCCCAGTTGGGATAATGACGGATCTAAGGTCTTCCGGCAGTTTATGATAGAAGTCATCATTTAGCCATGTTGCTAGAATGGTTTCCTTCCACCCGCCGTAGGAACTATATTGGCCTCTTTCATTATTCATCGTATGATTACCGATTGTATTCTCGAATTCCAAAACCAGACCGCAAGCCGTCTGAGAAAAGCCAGAAGTAGCACAAACCTCAGGAGTAGATGTATTAACGAGCTTTACAAAAACAGTTTCATCCTCAGAGTCATCATCGAGATCCATTTCGATTGCTTTTTTGCAACCTGTCGGGTAAAGATCTGGATCCGCGGTCAAATCATCTACAATTTTATCCCATGAATCATTTTCAAAACCCCCACAGAGATAATTAAACTTGGCATAAATAGTAGTTGGTCCGGTTACTTTCATGGTCTCAAAGTCATAAGGTGTGGTGTAGGTATCATCCGTGTACCAACCAGCAAATTCATAGAGTGGTTTGGTTGGAGTAAAGGTTGGGGCCGGAGCCAATGACCCATGTTCTATACCGCTCCTACGCATGAGGACGCTGTCCGCATCTTTATCGTAATACTCGACTTCATATTTATTTAGCCACCAGCTTGCGTACATATCAACTACGCCGTTTTCTTCGCCGGTAAGATTTTTAACAACTGCGCCCTCGCCGGCAGTGGACCACCACCAGTCCGTTCCGTACCCCCAACCATGGAAGGTGTGACCTTCATATTCAAACTCATTCATTCTAAGAGCCTGTTCTTCGTCGTAGATAAATTCCTGATCTTCTACTTCGCCAGTAATACCATCTTCAGCACCTTCTTTAATTTTGTGATATTTGACCGTATAATGATTTGGTTCATATTCATAGGAAAGAACAACATCCTCTGTTAGTTGAAAATCAATTTCATCACCAGTCTCACCAGTGCTCCACACTACATGATATCCGTCACGATGTTTGAGCTTGATGTGAATTGGGGTTTCGTAAGGATATGAATCGTTTTCAGTACACTGATGGTAATATACACAACCAGCATCAAGGTCGTCACGACTAGTAATACTGAAATCAAAGTAATCTCTGTCATAGTCATATTGAACTTCGGCGGAGCCGTCGGGTTTGATCTCAACATTTTTAGCTTCTGGTGTAACGAAACCATGCTTTGGACTCAGCGGGGCCTGAACTGTTGAATCAGTAGTCCCATGCTCAATCCTAGTTTCTTCATCGTAATCACTTAGATTTGCCTTCTGGTAGCGATGAGTTACGGTATATGGCGTGTCATCATTGGCGGTGAAGTTGGCAGTATAAGTCTTGTCGCCGAAAGAGCCAGTTGGGATGATGATGCTGGTTGCGGGAGTATTACCATTGCTACCAGTCCAACCGTCAAAGGTATATCCTAGTTTGGCTGGGTTAATTAAGGTAATACTGTCTGATTCAATATTATATGTGTTCGGATTAGTTTGACCTTCTGACAATGAACCGTCGTTAAGTGTATATAATATATTATATGTCGTTGCAATATAAGTAGCCTCTACAGCCATCTCGCCAGTAACGATAGTTTCTGGCGTAATCTCATTCCCGTCTTCGTCGAGCCATTTGTCAAAATCGTACCCCACAATTTCTGTTGGTTTTAGTTCGCCAATCGGTTCGCCGTAGGTAATCCTGCGAGCAATCGGTTCTGCTCCACTACCAGGATTAATTGTAACGTCGTATTCTTCAAACTCGCCAAGTATTTCTAGATTTGTAAATTCAAAACTTAACTCAAATTTTTCTTCGGCTGAAGCGACGAAAGAAAATAAAACAGTAGCAGAGACTAAAAGTGCGAAACCTATTTTAGTGAAATGATGTTTCTTTTTGATGACAATTAAGACTATGCCAGTAACCATTAAGGCGACAAATACAACTATCGGAACGACACCATTGATGGCTAGTCCGCCATTAGGATGCGTGAAAAAACCGGTGTCTGGAACGAGAATTATCTCACCAGTTTCGCCATTTTCGTTCTCGTAGGTCACGTTTACCATCAGGTCATCAAATGAAAGATTTTGATTTATGAGCTGTCTAACGTAGGCGATTGTAACAGTGGCCGTAATAGTATCGCCCGTCGAAATATAATCATCATAATAGCGATAATCTAAATCAATAAATTCACTAGTATTATTATCGGTAATAGATGCGAGCTTAACTTGGCTCGATCCTATATTCTTGAGAGACAGTTGATAAGTTACGTAATCATTTAACTCGTTAAAAGTGATAGAGCTAACAATCTTGTTGCCGATAATTATGGGATCTTCAGTTACAATGGTTGTGCTTTGGTCTATGATAGATACATCTGCGAGCTCCAGGTACTTATTCTTGGCGTATACGCTACTAGAGTCAAAAAAGCTAGTGCTCAGTATTACAGCTAGCAATACAAAAGATAAAAATTTTTGAATTTTTCTTTTCACTTAACACCTTCCTTTTTTTACTATAACCATTATAGCATAAGAACTTTTCATTTTAAAGAATTTGTTAAGGATAGAGTCTCACCACGTTTGAGACAAATCCTGCCAGCCTAACTATTCGTAGTTGACGCTTCCAGGAAGCGTTTTTTAGTTGGGGATTCCCGTATTTGGGACTTTTGGAATTACGATATCGTCGTTGTCTTCCTCGATGAGACTTTTTAGAATCGGCATGATGCTTTCTGGAATATGGCCGATGACTAGGTTCTTAGCATTTGAGGCTAGGGTGTAGGTATAGAACAACGAATAATCTTCTCCGAAATTATCTTGTGTATATGCTGCGTCAGCAACAATGAGTGGAATAAGAGCTTTTACTAGCTTAGGCAGGTTCTCTTTGATGGTAGCAAATTCGGTTTCGGTGATAGTGGGGGCTTGACCTAGTTTCTCTTCGTATTCATTATATTCTCCGATGTAGCTTGTGAGTGATGCGATGAGCGGATCAGTTTCCGCGTCGGTGGCGGTACCTTTTAGGACGCTAACCAACTGGTTGTAAGTTGGAAACGCCGATAAGTCACCACCATAATTAGATAGCAGATCGTAGAAAGCGTTTCCGGCGACCATACCAGCAAGACCGTAGCTAGTACTACTAAGGAAGTCAGTAAATTCACTCTGCTTGTCTATTTTTCTCATTTGATATAACTTCATGATTGCGGAAAGTGGCTCTTTCACCTCGGAGTCGAAATATTCGCGCGTTAATCCATTATCTGTTACAAACTGCGTCCAGGAATCCATGAATTCTCTCCCATTCATGGCGCCCACTTGCTCGGTCAGACCCTCGTTATCCGACAAGACATTAAAGGCGGTAGCAGGGTTGGCGAGTTCAGCGATATTGACGACTGAAGTGGTGATTTCAAGGTCGGCGGGGTGGATTTCTTCGTAAGTACCGGTATTATAGAATCCCCAGAGTTCCGGGAAGACATAACCGAGGAGTAGGTCGTTTCCGTCTTTTACGTCATGGATGTTGGTATATTGAGGTTCGGTGGCACTTGCTTTTGGTGCACCAAAGGTATAAGCGTAAAAATCATCATAGGCGAGTTCGTAATTACCTATGTTATCGTTAATGTTTCTCGCAAATAGATCAACCACGGCACCACCACGTGAGTAGCCTACAACCCAAAGTTTGTAATCTGAAAGGTCGCGATTTGAGAGGTATTGATCAAAGCGATCCTTGATTAGACCGGCGGATTCAGAAAAGCCAGCGTGGTCGCCTGAGGTGCCAACGTTGAAATTTGACAGCCATTCAGTCATGTAATTGTAATTGCGTGGAGCGATAACGATTAATTCTTGTCCGCTGGATAAGGTTTTGTGACCGATTGTAGTGCCCATGGAATGACCGTCTTCTTCGGAGATGGTATCCCAACTTTGATAATCGGAAAAGCCCATTTGATTTAGTAAATTGGTTAGTTTCGGGTTGGGTGTAGTATCTGTTGAAGGATAACCATCGGCTTTGTTTTCGTACCCTGCAAGAGCTAGAGCATACGACAGCGCGCGGAGTTCTGGATGGTCACCAGGAGATGGCTCGTAAAAGAATTCGTCGCTATATTCAATTGTGCCAGTTTCGTCTAGTGCATCATAAACCGTTTCCCAAGGGTCATCTGGATTCTCTACAAAACCATAGTATGGATACGTAATGGTAGTTGTCTGATAACTATTTTTCGCATAGGCATCGAAAACACTAAAAGTGCCAAAACCAGAAATTAAAATCGATAGCAATAATGCTGAAAAAATGTTTGCTGTTCTTTTCATTGATTCTCCGCTCGTTAACTATAACCATTATAGCATATTTTGGAATAGCTGTGGCTGTTTTTACTAAAATGTTATAATCTAATTATAATGAAGGTATTAACGCGAAGAAAACTAAGTATTTTGGTGCTGGGAATAGTGTTGTGGCTATTTTCGCTGATTGTAATAGTGTCTTTTGGGCGGAGCTATACGCTGAGATTTGATGAGTTTACTGGGGTAGATAATATTGATGAAGTGATGGTGGAGGTTAGTTCAGCGGAAGAAGCGGAGGGCGAAAGTGAGGTTGGCGATGCAATAGTGGAGATAGTGAATAAAAGGATAGTGGACGACAAGGTAGAGGTAGAGATTAAGTCGGTGAACCGCGGTAAGGTATTTGTGGATGTGACGGTAGGAGAAGAGACGAGATTAGCAGTAGTTTACGCACATAATCTAGGCGTGATTACGGTGGGAGATTTTCTGGGGGATGTACGAGGAGATGTTGTAGTGCCGATTTGCACGACGATATTTCTGGCCTATGTACTATATGTGGCGATTAAGACATATCGGGAGCAAATTAAAAAGAACTTGTATCGATATGAGAATATTACGAGGCTGGGGCTAGTCATTATGTTAGGGTTTGCGACTTTGGCGCAAGCATTTACGATTTTTGATTATCATGGGCCGGTGCAGACGATAAATGACATAACGGGACTATTTAATATATTTTCAATGGTAACATTGCCACTGTTTTTCATCTTATCGGTAGGATTAACGATAGCGGGTGTGATAATGGTGAAGCGAGAGGGGTTTAACTGGAAAAATTTTCTAGGGGTGATGATGGGGGTGTCGCTATGTCTTGCAACGTTGCTACCGGAACTGGTGAACGTGTTTTTGCAACAGGCGACCTTCGTGGACGTACACAATGAACAGGGTGTAGCGCTGTATGTGCAGAGATTTGTTGAGTCGGCAGTATTTATGAGCCTAACTTATGTGGAATATATCTTGATTAGCACGGTATTTGTGACGATACTGGCGGCGAGGCGAGTACCGAAGCCGGATAAGGATTATCTGCTGATTTTAGGATGTTATGTAAACCCCGATGGGACGCCGGGTGGCGTGCTGAAAGGACGGATTGACCGGGCGGTGGAGTTTAGAAAAATGCAGGCGGAACAGACGGGCAAGAACTTGGTGTTAGTGCCATCAGGTGGACAAGGAGCCGATGAGGTGATTTCGGAGGCGGAGGCAATGAAAAAATATCTGATTCGGCGTGGAGTGAATGAGAAGGATATTTTGACAGAGGATAAATCGGTGAATACACGGGAGAATATTAAGTTCTCGGATGTACTAATTAGGAAGCGAACGAAGCGGGCGAAGGTGGCTTTTGCGACGACGAGTTATCATGTGTTTCGAGCGGGGGTAATTGCCTCGGACTTGGGGCTACATTTTGAAGGAGTGGGGGCGAAGACACGAACATGTTTCTGGATAAATGCATTTGCGAGAGAATTCTTAGCAGAGATGGTGGTAGAGAGAAAAAGGCATACGCTAGCGGTAGCCTTGCTCTGGTTGATGGCGTTTCTATCGATGGGAACGGTGTATCTTGCGATGGTGATAGTGTAGGGGTAAGTTTAGATGGCGGCGATTAATGGGGATAAAAATGCGCCCTCATCGAGGGCGCGGGGGAGAAAGGGGGGTGGAGAAGAAGCGTTACTTAATGGGCTGTGTCCCGATAATGGTGATGCTTGGCATCATATTCGGGAGGGCAGGTGTGGGGTTTCAGGTTGCGGTGGCAGAGAGTGTCGTGCTCGGCATCACCGTAGCCGGCGGGCGGAGTGGAAGTCTCGGGGATCACATTGGGCTCATCGGCGAGA
This sequence comes from Candidatus Nanosyncoccus sp., assembly GCA_045657985.1. Taxonomy (GTDB): domain Bacteria; phylum Patescibacteriota; class Saccharimonadia; order Saccharimonadales; family Saccharimonadaceae; genus Nanosyncoccus. The sequence continues at coordinate 14,778 of JAZOUF010000050.1, forward strand.
ACACTTTTCTCAAATTCACGAAGTCCTTCGGAATTCATTTTTCTTTCCATTTTGTTCACCTTTTCACTCTGCAAGAGAGTGATCCTTTCTTAATGTACGCCTTATTCAGGTCGATTACTTTAAGTATAGCACATTTTTGATAAAAAAGCAAGAGCAAAATTGCTCTAACTGGGATGAACGCGGTGAATTTGTAGTGTGATATAATTTTGATATGATTAGGATTATTGCCGGTGGGAAGAAGAATGTGGCTTGGTGTGCGGAAGCGTGCGCTGAGTATGAGAAGCGGCTCCGAAAGCCATATGAGATTTCGTGGACATTTATGGAGGAGGAGAAACTGGCGCGGTGGCTGGAGAGATGGTCATTTGAACACGGGCGAGAGTTCGTGATTTGCTGTGATGAACGTGGAAAAAATATATCATCGCGTGAATATTCTGATTTATTAACGCGGACGTTTGCTAGTGGACGTGAGGTGGTGATTTTGATTGGTGGAGCATACGGATTTTCTGATATTGTGCGGGGAAAGGCGGATTTTGTGTGGAGTTTTTCGAAGTTGGTATTTCCACATCAACTGTTTCGGGCGATGGTGGTGGAGCAAATTTACCGAGCGGAGCAGATTGCAGAAGGTCGGCCATACCACCACGAATAATGTGCTATTTATGCGTGGGGTGATATATGGGAAATGTCCTGATAATGTCCTAGTTTTGTCCTAGGACATTCTTGACAAATGTCCTAGTTTTTGCTATACTCTACTCATGTACGAGAAGATTCATCTAATAAAACCACCGAAAATAGACAAAAAGCGTGCTATCGAGCTTTTTGTGAGCCATTTAGTAGATGCAAATCGCAATCAGATGGAGCAATTATTTAATAAGGTGTCGAATGATGAATATTTGTACTGGGATAAAGCTAAATATTATTTCGATGATAACATCCTGCGGCCTGATGAACTCTGGTACATTGTGCGACAAATCAGGAAGATTTCGTCTGTCGAAACACCAATAGCGGCTGAAAATGGAACAAAATTTACTTGGTATCGCCCGCTGTACACTGATAAATATTTAAGAGAGATTGATATGTACACTGGTGGGGCGTTTTTGACCGAAAAGACGGCGGCCGCGCAGGAAAATGAGCGGCAAAAATATTTAACGCGCGGGATTGTTGAGGAGTCCATCGCTTCGTCGCAACTCGAAGGGGCGGATACGGCGAGTAAATATGCAAAGAAAATGATTACGGAAAATATTAGGCCGCGGACAAAGGGTGAACAGATGATTATGAACAATTACCGAGTGATGAAGAAGATAGAGCAGGAATACAAAGACCGTGAATTGTCACTTTATATGTTACAAATGTTGCAGAGCGAGCTAACGGACGGGACGCTAGATGCTAAGTTTGTCCCGGGAGAATTAAGAAAAGATAGTGACGGTATCGTGGTGGTATATGATGAGAAGATTGCCCATGTACCGCCGAAGGCGGACTTTGTCAAAAAAGAACTTGAAAGACTAGTTGAATACGCTAACGACGATTCGGATTTTGTTCATCCGGTGATTAAAGCAATTCAGCTGCATTTTTGGATTGGTTATTTGCATCCATTTCCCGATGGCAACGGAAGGATAGCAAGAGCAGTTTTCTATTGGTATCTGTTCAGACATAATTATTGGGCGATGGGGTATGTGCCGATTTCAATGATGTTAAAGAGATCTCAGAAGAGTTATACTTTCGCCTATGTCTATGCCGAACAGGACGATTATGATTTTACTTATTTCTTCGACTACAACATTCGGTGCATTTTAAAAGCAATCGATTCTTTCAATGTGCATATCGAAAAGAAAATGGCGGAAAATGAAAAATTAGGGTTGGTCATTCGCAAAAAGATGCCAGGGCTAAATCAGCGGCAAATTTATGCATTAAAATATTTGCTAAGTAGTCCGGATGCCACTTCAAGCAAGAATTCTTACAGCGTGATGCATAACGTGACGCCAAAAACAGCTTACCGTGACCTGAAAGCCCTGCAGTCCTTGGGGCTAGTGAATGCGGCGGTGGATGGAAGACTAGTAATTTACCGCGCGACGAAGAAAGCAAAAGAACTTTTTAAGTAGGAAATGTCCTGATAATGTCCTAGTTTTGTCCTAGGACATTTTATGTTGTTGTCCTAGTAATGATTGTTCTGGGGTATGGTATAATTAAGAGATGTTAATCTTAGGGATTGAGACGAGTTGTGATGAGACGGCCGCCGCAGTGGTGCGAGATGGACGGGAGATTTTGTCGAATGTGGTAGTGTCGCAAATTGATATTTTTGCGGAATACGGCGGGGTGATACCCGAGGTGGCGGCGAGGAGCCACTTAGAGGTAATGATGCCGGTGGTCTCGAAGGCGCTTGCTGATGCAGGGGTTTCCTGGGACGAGATTGATGCGATTGCAGTAACACACGCGCCTGGGCTTTTGGGGTCTTTGCTCATTGGGACTTTGACGGCGAGAACGCTGGCGATTTTGCACTCGAAACCATTATATGCCGTACATCATCTAAAATCACATGTGTATGCGAATTGGCTGAATTCAGGAGACCTTGCCTCAAATTCGCCTCAATTCCCTTTGCTGGCCCTGGTGGTGTCGGGGGGACATACGCAGATTTTGTATATGCCTAGGCATAATCATTTTGAGATAATTGGAACTACGCATGATGATGCGGTAGGAGAATGTTTTGACAAAGTGGCGAAAATACTGGGGCTGCCGTATCCTGGTGGACCTGCGATAGCTAAAGCGGCGCTTGATGGTGATGCGCTTAAATATCGTTTGCCACATCCGAAAGTGGAAGGGTTGGATTTTTCGTTCTCAGGACTAAAGACGGCGGTGTTAAGGGCAGTACAGAAGGAGGCCGGAGTACCGATTTCGTATCCGTCGCATCAATTGAAAGAATTGTTGTCTGAGCAGCAGGTGCGGGATTTTGCGGCGTCGTTCCAGAAAACAGCGGTAGATATACTGTGTGAAAAATTAGAGATGGCACTTGCGGAGTACCCGGATGTGCAGTCGGTGGTGCTAGCTGGAGGGGTGTCAGCAAATTCCGCCCTGCATGAAGCTCTACCGGAAGCATATTTCCCTACTCCATCGCTATCTGGTGATAATGGGGCTATGGTGGCAACGGCGTGCTATTATGAGATTATGAGCGGTGTGAAGCCAACGAATCCGTATAAGTTGAATATTTATCCAAGGGTAGAAATAGGATAAAGATATTTTACTGAAGTAGACAGCAATGCTATTGCTGAGTTTTAGGTAAAGTTAACCTCAATATGCCATCAGTGGTAAGATAAGATATTAAGGATTCACCCATTGGAGTATCTATGCGACACTTAACGGAAGGGCCGTCAGCAGAACATTCACTGATTTTATATGTCACACGTGTTTCATTTTCGCTTATTATGTCACCTAGTATAATAGCAGCGGTTTTGCCTAGTTCGTTAGATCCCGCATCGTCAGTCGCAGTTTCCGATTCATCGTTCTTTTCTTCTTTGATTACTGTGTCCAAATTAGAGATTTCGGCTTCTAGCTTGGTGATTGTTGCGGTTTTATCATCTAAGTTGGCTCTTATATTGGAGATTTCGGTGGTTTTAATGTTGGAATCTATGAAAAAATAAACTCCTGTGGCAATACCGGCGAGGGCGAGGATGGAAGTGATGGCAGTAGTAACGATGAGTGGTTTGTTAGATTT
>JAZOUF010000051.1:0-11614 GCA_045657985.1 Candidatus Nanosyncoccus sp.
TGGCGCCGGCCGCCGTGATCCTTCTACCCGCAGTATCCGTGGTGCTATTCTTGCTAAGCATTCTGACATTGTTATTATCACCGAAGACGATTCACGCGATGAAAATCCAGACCTAATTGCCGATGCCTTTATTCAGGGCGCCACCAAGGCTGGCAAAACTCTCGGCAAAGATTTGTTCAAAGAACTAGACCGCAAAAAAGCCATTGAGTTCGCTCTATCCAAAGCACATAAGGGCGACCTTGTTTTAATTCTTGGTAAAGGTCACGAGAAGACCATCCTTCGTGCTGATGGCCCTCATCCTTTTGAAGATATCAAAATCACCCGCTCACTTTTGCGTAAAATGAACAAATGAATTATCTATTTTGCCTGATACTCCGCAATTCCATCTACAATTGCGTCATTGTTAATGTCAAGCGATTTTGCAATCGCTACCGCGCAAGCCATATACGACACAGCCATTTCGCCAGGTAAAAATGTAGCTACGCTTATTACTTCTGATTTAATAGACAAAGTTGCTTCAGTTCCTTTTGGATACAATTTAGAACTCAGGATTCTCACTCCCACACCAGTCTGCCCATAGTCGATTGTCGCTTTGCTTCCGCGATAATCTGCAAAAGAGTCATAATGTACATCATCATGATTTAAAATCACGTTTTCCGGCTTCATATCGAATAGGGTTTTTTCGCTATCAATATATTCCGTTGGCGTCATATCAGTTAATGAAGAAGTCACAAAATTTGTCATTGCTGCCACCGTTACTGGCAATCCATAAAACACATTTTCTTTTAAAGTCTCTGCGGGCACCGTCACTATCACATAATTTGCCCCTGCTTTCCATGCATCAGATAAAAATTTATGCAACATTCCCATCTTGAATGGTTGGTCACTCGCTAGCACCGCTACCTGTTCGTTTGCCGCCTTTAGAATCTCATGCACATAGTGTGCCACAGTAGTCTTGCCCGTCGTGCCAGTAATCGCTATGAGTTTCATATCTTTCATCGGATTACCATAATACGACTTCAAAATCCCTGCCTTAAGTTTTTGGCTTTTAGCTTTCAGTCCACCATTTTTATTTTTTTCCTGTGACTTCTCTCGCTTTTCCATAGCCTAATTATATCACATCTATTCCAGCAATTTACATACCAGGCTCACAATCAGTTGCTTCTCTTTCGGTTCGCTCTCTGCAATCAGTAATGCTATCGCCGTTAGTGCCCTGTCTGATATCTTTGTTTCCCCATTCTTTGTTAGGTGATAATCGTTAATCGTCAAAAACAGCACAAATAGTAGTGCTCCAATTCGTTTATTCCCATCATAAAACGGGTGATCCTTAATCACAAAATACAACAGATTTGCCGCCTTTTCCGCCACACTTGGATACAACTCCCTGTCGTCAAAACTCTGAAATATCGCCGCCAGACTTCCATCAAATCCGCCACCACGTTTTTTACCAAATAATTCCGAACCTTTCACACTTCGTCTTAACTGTTCAATTGCGCGTTCGCACATTTCATTGGTTAATTCCCTGCCTTTTTTCGTGTGATTTAAGAACCGCAAATCAATTCGTCCGTCGTCAAACTCAGTCAGCATCTTGAAGCTTCCCGCATACTTTGAAATTACTTCCAGCACGCCATTCGCTTCCCCAGCATCTAATTCTAGTCGCGCTGTTAATCGTCGCACTATCCCCATTACATCTTCTACGTCGTGAAGTTTTTTAATTTCGCGATTGCTAGCCATGGCCTCTAGCCGCCGCTGGTTCACCGCTACTCCGTCCATCAAATATTTTTTCAGCACGGAAGTTGACCACACTCTAAATTGCGTCGCCTTCTTGGAATTCACCCGATACCCTACCGAAATAATCGCATCCAAATTATACACTTTCACTTGATATTTTTTACCATCAGGTCCAGTATGTGCATTTTTTGCACATACTCGCATTTCATCCAATTCTCCATCGGCAAAAATGTTTTTCAGATGTCGTCCTATCACCGTCCTATCCACTCCGAACAGCTCAGTAATCTGTGCTTGCGTCGCCCAAATTGTCTCGCCCGTCGTATCAACATCAAAAACCACTTCCCCCTTTGCGCCTTCATAAATCTCTATCCGCTTCTCGGCCTCCATCTTAAATCCATTATACACTATCTGTGTTATAATACTCTCATGAAATTAGATTTTATCCCCGTAAAAACTCGTATCGTTCGCCCTCCCAAAGATGACATTTCTGACCTTATCGATTCCCTAGAAGTTCAGGATGGAGACATTATTTTTATTACTTCTAAAATCCTCGGTCTTCATGAAGGTCGCACCATGAAAATTGGCGATATTGATAAAAAAGATCTCATCAGGAAAGAAGCTACTCGCTATCTAGATTATAGTAATCCCGCTGGCAACTTTCACGTCAACCTCACCGTCACCCAAAACGTCCTTATTCCCGCCGCAGGCATAGATGAATCCAACGCCGATGGCTACTATGTGATGTGGCCACAACATCCCGACGCGACTTGTCGGGGAATCCGCACTCACCTCATGACCAAGCGCCATCTCTCTCGCCTCGGAGTAATCACCACTGACTCTCATACTACGCCTCTTCGCTGGGGCGTCACTGGTATCACCATCGGACTTGCCGGCATTGAGCCTTTGCGTGACATTCGTGGCGAACCAGACCTTTTCGGCCGCGAAATGGAAGTCACTAAAGTTAACCTTATTGATCCACTCGCCAGCATGGCTGTCCTTCTAATGGGTGAAAGCGATGAATGTACTCCAATTGTTATTCTTCGTGGCTATCAAGGCATCCCATTTAGTGACACCACTTCCATGGATGATTTTAAAATTGAACCCGAAATCGATCTCTACTCACCACTCATTTCGGTTATGCCACCTACCACTGAGTAAGCTAAATTTCAATCGTACTCTCACATCCGATATTATTTTTCAAGTCCTTTTCAATCTGTTTCCGGTATCTATCTTCTTCTGAAAACACGCAACCGCAGTATTTTTGCATATACATTCCCAGTTCCCTTGCCTTTGCTTGCCCCTCGCGAAATCCCACACGAAAATCACGGTACAAAAACTTCACTCCAGATAACTCCGAAAGTTCCTCGCACACTCGCACTAATTCCTCATGTTTTTGATATGGCGATACTAAAAGCGTCGTCGTAAAGGCATCATAACCATTTTTCGCCGCATACCTTACACATTCCGTCAGCCGCTTGCGGTAACAATAATTCACACACCGCCCCGGAATATCAGAAATCACATTCCGGCAAAATTCATCTAGTCCGTAATCCTCAACAAAAATCGCTTCCACATTTATTGATTTGCAATAGTCTTTGAGGCAATCCCGTCTCGCTTTATATTCCATATACGGATGGATGTTCGGATTGTACCAAAAAACCGTCGGTTCCACCCCCTCCGCTCGCAATGAATCTATGCAGTATACCGAACACGGCGCACAACATGTGTGCATCAATAATTTCATCTCTATTATTCTATCACATTTTCGCGCTATGGACAAATTTAGCAAAGTGTGGTATAATCATAGAATAGGCTTTCAGCCAAAATTCTAGGAGGTACCTTAAAAATGAAGAAAACCATACCCTTTATCACTTGTGCCATGCTGATGTTTATCCTTGCTATCGGTACTTTTGCCCTCGCTGGTGAGATCCCAGGTAAGGATAGCATCTACCTAACCTTGGTCAACAAGGAGCACGGCCTACCCGAAGACTGGCTTGATCAAATCGAGCTTGTCACTGAATACGATCCATGGGGCGACGAGGTTCAGGTTGAAAGCGTCACTCTGGAGCATTTTAACGCTTTGCGCGATAAGCTATTGAAAAAATACAATATCGACATTCGCATTGACAGCGCCTATCGCTCCATTCCCGACCAAGAGGAAACCTGGGCTTACTTCAGGGATTTGCACGGTGAAGAATATTGCGCAAAATACCTCGCCAAGCCTGGTTATTCCGAGCATCACACCGGCCTTGCCATTGATATTTGCTTGGCCAAAGACGGCGAAATCATCAATGACAACGAAGCTATGATTGCCGACGAAGAAACCTTCGCCATCATTCACCGCGTCATGCCAGAGTACGGTTTCATTCTTCGTTACCCCCTTGGCGCCGAAGATTATACCGGCTACACTTACGAGCCGTGGCATTTGCGCTACGTTGGTGAAATCCCCGCTGCTGAGATCGCCGTCAGCCATCTCACCCTCGAAGAATACCTCACCCGCGATAACTAATTCGTACATTCAAGGCAAAACCCGCCAATTGAAGGCGGGTTTTCTAATGCCCAAATAAAGGCAAACAAAAAGATTCGCATCGAAGATTCGAATCCCAACAAAAAATGGTTCACTGGAACCATACTGTTTGTCTGGCGGAAGCGAGGGGATTCGAACCTCCGAGAGTCTTGCGACCCTACACGATTTCGAGTCGTGCGCCTTCAACCACTCGGCCACGCTTCCACCCACAATTCTACCATAAAATCTCACAAAATGCCACACAAATCTTAAAAATATGGTATAATAATATCGTCACCGTAAAAAGTGATGCTCATTTAATTTCTAGGTGGATGTTGATTTAACTAAAACATCCACATTTGCACCAAAAGACCCTAAAGGTCCCACGGTGAATCAATAATCAGGTTGTGTGCCCGTAGCTCAGCTGGATAGAGCGTTTGCTTGCGGAGCAAAAGGTCGTAGGTTCGAATCCTGTCGGGCATACCAATTAAAGAAGACCCTTTAGGGTCTTATTTTATTTTAGACTTTTAATGAATTCCATAAATAGAGGATGGACATTGAGCGGACGCGACTTAAACTCTGGGTGAGCTTGGGTCGCTACGAAGAATTTACAATCTGGAGCTTCAATAAATTCAACTAGTGCACCGTCTGGTGAAGTTCCTGATACTTTAATCCCGCCTTTTTCCATTTCTGGCAAGAATTTTTGGTTTACTTCATAGCGGTGACGATGGCGCTCGGTGACTTCATATTTTCCGTTGTTTGTTCCTCCCCAACCATATTTCTCGTATATCTTCTTGGTTTTTGATTTGTTGTCTAACACTGCCTTGTAATCACCTAGCCGCATAGTACCACCAGTAGATTCTTTACCCTTTTGGCCCTCCATAATATAGATGATGTTATTACCATCCTTTTCTTTAGCACCAAATTCTTCCGAATTGGCATTTTTGATCCCGCCTTTTCTTGCGGCGCCAATACAAGCTACCTGCATGCCAAGACAAAGTCCTAAATAGGGAACATCATTATTTAAAGCATACTCGGCAGCCTTAATTTTCCCTTCAGTCCCCCTTACGCCAAAGCCACCTGGTACTACTAAGCCGTCGCATTGCTTAAGCGCATCCATCGTATTGTCACCAAGCTCTTCGGCCTTAATCCACTTTAAATTAAGATTAACTTTATTCCAGGCTGCGGCAGCCTTTAAAGCTTCAGTCACACAAATGTAAGTATCGTCATTGCCTACATATTTTGCAACCAAGCCAACTGTTACAGTCTTTGGATAGTGATGGTCGCATCGCTTTGAAAATTCTTCCCACCTAGACATATCTGGCTCTTTTTCATCACTAACAAAGTCATTCAAAATTTCTAGGACCCCAGACTTTAATACATTTAAAGGCACGTCATAAACACTACTAATATCTGGTAAATTTAGTACAGCTTCGCCCGGGATGCCAGAGAAGGCTGCAACTTTTTCGCAAATAGCCCGTTCGCAAGGTTTTTCGGTCCTAACGCACACGATATCTGGTATGATGCCAAAACCTCTAAGATCCCTTAAAGCGTTCTGCGCTGGTTTAGTTTTTAGCTCATTTGAGGTATGTATAAACGGGACATAGACAACCGAAACATACAAACAATTTCGGCGCCCAACTTTATTGGCAAATAGCCTAATCGCTTCAATAAAAGGTAAACCTTCGTAGTCGCCAACGGTGCCACCGATTTCTACGATATGGATATCGCTTTCTGCTGAAGCTTTTTCGATTTTTTCGCAGACCAAGTTGGTAAAATGTGGTACAAGTTGCACGGTCCTACCATTGAAGCCACCCGAGCGTTCCCTCTCGATCAATTCTTTATAGATTGAACCCGAAAGCGTAATAGAATATTTATTGGTTTCAAAATCTAGAAATCTCTCATAATGGCCAAGGTCCAAATCCGTCTCAACACCATCGTGAGTTACATAACATTCGCCATGCTCAACCGGATTTAAAAGACCTGCATCTACGTTTAGGTATGGGTCACACTTTTGCATAGTGACTTTATAACCCTTAGCTTTCAAAATTGAGCCGATTGAAGCAGCCGTGATACCTTTACCGACGCCAGAGAGAACCCCACCTGTAACGAAAATGTATTTGCATTTTTTGCTTTTCATAATGTGGGGACCTCCTATTAAGATATTTAGTAGTGTGCAATTACTTTAAATAATAACATATAAGGCCCAAGTGTTTAACATATTTTCATCAGTTCTTCCTTTATTATGGTTGCAACTTCTTTCACTAGGGCATACCAATTAAAGAAGACCCTTTAGGGTTCTTTTTTATTTTTGGTAATAATTTTATGTTACAATAAACATATGCAATGGGACAAAGCTACCGATATTATCCTCATCGCTGCCATCGCGACGCTTGCGATTTTTGCCGGTCTCGGTCTCTATCAGTGGATTACTCGCAAATCCCTCAAAAAAGTCGATCGACGCCTTCTTTTTATTCCTATCCCCCTCGCCATTATGGCTGTCACTTATTTCATTTTCGACAAATTCTTTATCTTGAATCTCCGTCCTGATGGTTCCGGCGAGCCATCATTCCCTTCTACCCATGTCATGGTCGTCGCCACCATTTTCTTTCTCGTCACTATCAATCTTAATACTTACATCAAGCAGAAGCCTCTTCGCATCCTTATAGAAATTCTTATGCTCGCTCTCCTTTCCGTCACCTGCGTTGGTCGTGTTATGGCTAATAAGCATTGGATCTCTGACGTCATCGGTGGCCTAGCTTTCGCTTTTATTTTTTCCGAAATCTACTATTATATAATCAAGAAATGGAGCAAAAATGAGTAGCGTATTTACCAAAATCGTCAACGGTGAAATCCCCTGTTACAAAATCTACGAAGACGACAAAACTCTCGCTTTTCTAGACATCAACCCCGAAACCCCTGGTCACACCTTAGTTATCCCGAAAGTAGAAGTTGACAAAATCTACGATCTAGAGGACGAGGACTTCCATGCACTCATGAGTACCGCCAAGAAATTATCTCGCCACATGGAACAAGTCCTCGGCACCCGCACTATTTGGAAAGTCATCGGTAGCGATGTTCCTCACGCCCATGTCCATCTTCTCCCCTTTGATAAAACCTGGTATCAGAATCGTCGCATCGATTTTACCGAAGACGATTTCAAGGCAATGCAAGACAAACTCTCTCTTAAATAATTGACAAAATATCAAAATTGTAAAAAACTATTGACATTTTTCATCAAGTGTGATACAATAAAGACAATGAACAAAACATCTACTGTTTTTGTTCAAATACCTTAAAAAGGAGTGTGACGATAAATATGAATCGTTCCATGTTTGTGCTGGAAATGAAAAAGATCTGAACGGCAGCCCGGCGGCCCCGGCGTCCGAGTACGCAAGCGGGGCGCCTAGTGGCACCCACGATTAATTTGACCCGTGAGCCAAGACTAGCCAGTGAGCTTAATATCGCTGGTTGCCACTTCGGCAGTAAACGGCGGTTTCACCGCCGACATGAACAATGCGGCATCTTTCGCCGCCACCAGATCAGTATAAATGGAGGTTAATCTATGCATTGGCATTAGCAACCTTAATCATGTTTCCCAGGCATTCACCGCCGTTTTTCGTAACGGCCAAATACCATCTGCCCCGAATACAGAAAGGATGATTAAGCGTGACATGGCCCTAGATTTAGCCGCCTTTAGGCGGCCCCCAAGCTCATTTGTCTTCACCTCTCCTCTCTTTCCCTCACCCACTATGGGTGGGGGATTTTTCATTCCGAATTTCTCTGCGTATCCTTGCCACCACCATTTTTATTCATAAAAAATCCCCCCATTTTACAGGGGGGATAAAGGAGCGCTTACTTGCTACCGAACATTCCGTCTAGCATCGCATAAAGCATCACCGTGCGAGCCACGACATCGATGTTTTTGTTCGTCGTAAAAGACAGCGGCACCAGCAAATTTTTAAGCCCAGGCTTTCCACTGTTTTCCATCATCGACGACAACATAAAAATCTTCGCCATCGCCGCATCGCTCAGTATTGCTCTGCTACTCGGCATTCCACTGATGTTGCCCTTTGTATTAATGGCTACGTCCGTCGCTGCCAAAACCTTATAATAAATGCTAACACCAAGAATCTTGCATTCTGGAGATATCCTATGATCGTCAACGCGGAACGCTGGCATATCGTCTCTCCCTAAGACCATATTGCCGTTCGTGGAAGTCACGAAATAGTATCGTCCATCATTGCAGACCAAATCACCCATTTCAACCCCAAATGTCGGTACTACATAGAGTGGACATTCCGTAATTCTTTTTTCTTCTACTGTGTATAATGTTGAATTAGTTTTGCTGTAGGCCAGCCATTTGTCGTGACACTTGATCGCCAACCCATCATTTGACATCGCGACATTTTCATCATTGAGCTTTCGCACACTGAAATCAAACTCCACATCAGCGTCACCAGTCACTATGATAGGTCTTTGAAAACCGTTTTGTCGAACTATCACTTCGTATTTCTCGTCGTAATACCGCTTAGTGACATTTCTGGTTTTATTGTCGAAACAAAGCACCATCATAAACAAATTACCATCTGTTGCCGGAACCAGTAGGTTCCCATCCGGCAGCAGGTAACAACTTTTCCAGAAATCACGCACCGGGAGAAAACCGTCCACTGCCATTTCGTCGCCATCTTCCTCAAGATATTCATGAATCTTACGACCCGACGATGTAAGGCAAAACCCCAACTGATAGCGTTCAGGTTTCCCATCCTTATGCTTGATAATCCGGAAAAACAAGTCATGTCCATCTAGTCCGTCGTCGTGGCAATAGCAAATCTGCGAAAAATTATAAATGCTGTCTCCGACCGAGGAATTAATCATGGGACAACTTGAAAGACCGTACGTCTTTAGTGGCTTGCCGCAATATGCACAGTAGAAATGGTGGATGTCTACCACCCAATGCGCCGATACAAATAGCCGCGTATCCTCCGGTATCACCATATGCTTACCAAGCGCTATGCATTTTCTTTCCAATTTTCACACACTCCTTTATAAAAGTACTCTCTAAAAAGAGCCTACCATAATAATACCATATTTGACCGCAAAAATCAAATCTCTTGACTGGATCGAGTGAAGCCATAACTTGCAAAAATGCATCATCTATGATATTATATTACTAATTTTGGCGCTAAGCCACATCGCACATTAAAAGGAGGATTATCTATGTCTGATTTCATTGGCACTATTGCTATGGCAGAAGCTATTGCATTGTCCATCGCTTTCTGTGGTACACTGCTTTTTGCGTATGGTTATTTCAAGCGTAATCTCTTCGGCGTCGTCAGAATGTTCATCGGCGGCGCACTCGTCATTTTTGGAATATATTCTCAGTATGCCCTATTGGAGATGCCATACCTGTTCATAGCGTTAGTTATCATAGGAATACCTATTGCAATAACGATGCCAGCAACATCGCCATCATACTACGAGGACCGTATAGGCCGTGCGCTAATCATTGCTACAATTTTTTACTTCGTCGTCGACCTTGCGGCGTGTCTATCATTTCTTTTTCTTGAAGCCAGGGCACTCGAAAAAGAAAACAGCCCCTACGTCACAACAGAAGTAAAACCCCCAGTAACATATTTCCTAAAAGAATTGCACGACGGCAAATACCTCATCGCGGACGGCAGTTACAGATATGAGTTATTGCCAAACGACGACACCGAGGATCTCGAACAAGTCGTATCTCCCGGCGAAGCCATCGAGATTTTGCCACTTGAGGATGGTGATCGGCCTCACCTCACCATTACAGAAACCTGGCAACACGCACATTGTCCCGGCATCAAATCGCCATACGGCGATGCGACTTACCGTATAGAACGCACCGTGACGATTTGCATCTCGCTCGACCAGACAGCTATCGCCTATTCCGGCACATAATATCCCCCACTCTTAAAGCGCCCACCACCCGTGAGCGCTTTTTAATTCCTTGAATCTCTTGACTGGACCTTACCGCTATTGCTATAATAGCGGTAAGGGGTAGACTCTAGAAATCTACCTTTGGGTTTACTAGTTACCCTTCGTCTTCTACGACTAGGGTAACTTTTTTAGTTTTAGGCTTCCTCACGAGTTTAAAATGAAAATCACATTCTATCTCCATAATGGCCTCCTTTTTTGTTTTTATTTTCTTTAACAAAATTGGGGGTATCCACCTAGGTTTATCTAGAACACCACGCATAAATCCCCCCTTTCCGGAGGCGAGCTTTATCGCACCATATTAACTTATACGCGTAGCTCGCCTCTTTCCGCGGGGAATCTATGTTTTCTCGCAAACTAAAACTTCTCCAACCCGGCGCTATTATATGCATATCTTAGAATAGATTACAACCCCCGACCCCAACAATTTAGAGCATAACCCTTTTCACCTCTGGCAAATTACCTATTCCGTCTAGGCTTAAACTAACCATGACCAAGTATATCTGTAACTTGCCAAAATAACCAAAATATGCTATTATAAGACAAGTTATTTCATTATTTAGGAAATATTGCACTTTGAAAGGAGAATTACCATGATTTGCGTCAGCATCTCTATCGCCGCCTTAGCTACACTTTGTTTTATGCTTTCCTCAATTTCCGAGAAAAGCGGCTTTGATTATGACACCGACGTCGCTTTTAATGACAAGGCTAGTAAAATTTGTCGGCGCATCGGTCTTGTCCTCGCCGCCGCCACAATTTTGTGGCTCATTATTAGTGACCGTAACGAGTGGATTTTTGCTAAAACGGTGTTCTATACATTGATTTGGTTCTACGCCGGTGCTGATTATCGCCAGTCGTTTTTTTCCAAATGTGTTGTCACGGTGATGAGTGTAGGATTGCTTATCGCATCATTTAGTTACGCCATGAACTACGACCACCCAACTATTGCAATGAACAAATTGCTGAAGTCTACCGAACTCGCCCGCATGAGCGAAGTTCGCGCCACCAGCAGCGGCGAAGAAACTTTTTCTCCAAGCAACATACTGGTTTGGCTTGATGGCGACGTCTATCGTTACGGGTATTACGCCGAAGGTGGGGACGTCGAGAGAAGCTATCTACCCGTCGAAAAAACAACAATCATTTATGATGAAGATGAAACCCCACGCCTAGACGAATATTGCTTAGAGAAGCACTGGTATGCCAGACAAAACAATCAACTTGTAGAACACACCAGTCTCCACGAAACCTGGTACGAACTTCACCTCCCCACTGATGCGGTAATAGTCAGTTTCCGGCCCTCCTCCGATTAAATCTCCTCTAATACCCGCCCCTAGAGCGGGTATTTTTCATAAAATAGCCCCAGCATCAGCTGGGGCTATAAAACATTTACTTAGAAAGGCAAAGCTC
>JAZOUF010000052.1:0-5085 GCA_045657985.1 Candidatus Nanosyncoccus sp.
CATCTTAGTAGCGCTATTCTCGGTAGTCAAGCCATTCGGGAGTCGCCATCCTGCAGGGCAGATGGAATTAGGCATGACATATTTATCAGTGGAGTATGAAGCTGTATTTGTAGTAGCTACGGAAGCGGACCAGTTGTAATAGTTACCTACATGATAATGTTTACATCTAGTTGTAGCAGCAGCCTCAGTGAGTGTTGAATCGCTTAACATCGCGCCACTTACACAGGCATCTAAGCCTTCGTACTTAATACCATATCCCGTACCATTTGGATAGATGTAGAGCTCATTGCCAGCTGCGGTGACACCTTCGGCTTGGTAAGTGTTACTAGTGGAACTACCAGTCCAGCCAGCAATATAATCTGGGTCTTCACTTGTAGTGGCAGCACTTCTGTAATTATATGCCGCATCTGGGATAGTGACAGTGGTAACACTTGGTGTCCAAGTAGCGGAAGTATCGTTTTCTGTCCAACCAAGGTCTGTATTACCATGAGTATAAGTAGTATTGTTGTCTATAGTGAGATCTAGGTTCTCAGTCATCCAAAGGCGAGAATAAGTGTTATCGGCATCTAAAGTATTGCCGTCCATCTTGCCTGAACAGTTAGTAGTAGTATCCATGCAAAGTCTTGCCACAGTATATTGCTTACCATCACGGCTATCTATCGCAGTAACTTCTTCACCAATCTTAATGGTGCTGCCCCACTGAGAGACGTTCTGCATAGCAAGGAAAGTAGAATCAGCTGGCTCATTGCTGTTGGGATGGACTAGAAGATATGCTACTTGTCCAGCATAAGTACCAGCAGGTTGTGTAGGAGAGATATAGGCAGCATAGGTCGTAATAATAGAAGAACTATTCGTAGCCCTTGATGTAGTAGTGGTCTGATGCGCCACCTTGGTATAACTAGTAGGAACACTAGTAAAGACCGATTCACCAGTAGTAGTGTTCTTGAAGTCATTCTCTATGATAGGAGGCAACGCAGAAGTCGTGTCGGCAGACACTTTCATCGCCCAGTTAGAGGTATTGCCAGAAGTAGCAGTGCCAGTAACAATATCGTAACCACTAAGAACATTATTGACCAGCTTATTATTACCAGCACTATTGTCCGTATAACCTACGGCATAGATAGCATAACCGCCAGAATCATTACATAAAGTATTGATGGTGGTAGAGCCAATACCATTAGTATAACTACCGTTATCGCCAGAATACTGACCATTGATTAAGGTTGCATTGTGTTCACTGGTGACATTAGCCGTCATTGAGCAAGTAGCGGATACAGTGACAGAAGCTTGTGCCACTTTCATGTCACTGGTGACAGCAGAACCCCCCGGTGCCATCAATGCTGTCCCCGCCACGGCCGTAACTCCGACCAACCCAAGAGCCACCAAAACACTTGGTTCTTTGTGCATATTATCTCTCCATTATGATTATATACAATACTATTGTATCACCATAAAGCACAAAGCACAAGCATTATTTTTAATGTATTTTTAGAACGCCTGTTTCCGACGATGGTGTCGCTTCACTGAAAATACAATCGAAATGATAATCGCCACCGCCGTCACCAGTAGCAACGCCATAAACCATATCGGACACGCCACTACTACTTGATGTATTGTTTCGGTCTGGCCCATATAATTCACCGTCTGCAACACATCATAAATCCCCAGCTGCGAAATCCCATCAATATCTCGCGTAATATAGCGCGTCGTCCCCGGCATGATAATCTCCTGTACAATACCATCCTCACCCGCTTTCGGATAAATGTTCCCCGCCGAGAAATAGCTCCGCACCTCAAGCGCGATACTCGCCGTTTCGTGAATATTACCATCATTCCTCACCGACGCACTCACTCTAATCGGTGTCGCTGTCACAAACCCCGGCACGCTACCACCCAAAATCTTTCCCTCACGAATAATCTCGCCGTCAATCTTCGCGTAAAGAATACTTGCCATCTCGAAGATATTATTCACCGACACACCATCACCAGAAGTAGTTTTTGCATCAGAACTAATCATGAACGCTGCATATTGTCCACCCGCTGGCGCCGTCACTGGTACATTCACTTTGTAGTGAACTTTTACGGACTCATTCGGCTTCAATACACCCTTCGGGTTATCAATTGTAATCCAATTCACGATCTGCGACCTTTCCGACTCCGTCAGAAAATCCGCATTATATTCCTCACCAAGTACCGCATATGGCGCCACCTCAACTTTATAATGAAAATCTTCCGTCGCATTCGCTGGATTTGCTACAATAATATCACCTTCATAAGTGTCACCCGCCTCAAGCGTCACCCGCTCGCTCATCGGTGTCACTGTAAACATATTACTATTATCCATCATTCCTCCACTGTATATAATATATATTATAGCATATTATTCTACACTGAGTATCTTCCCGGTCCCAAGTTCAAGATGGAGCAACCTTTGATTTTTCGATCCACGATATTTGAGGCTAAGATCTTTCTGCCCGATGATGAATGGTCCGTCAATTAACGCATCGAGTGATTTCAGAAACTCCCATGCCGCCCCACCGGCCTCCTTAATCTGCTCATAAGTAAACCCACTAAACGACCACACGTTCCAGCCGAGATTCTTTCGTACCCAATCGGCAATTTCCTTGCAAGCTACCGGCTGCACAAACGGCTCTCCACCACAAAATGTCAGTCCAGCTTGCCCACGAAACACAGCCAGCCGTTCGCATATTTCATGTGTTTCTACCAGGAATCCACCCTCATAGTCCCAAGTTTCCGGATTTTGGCACTCTTTGCAGTGGTTTGGACACCCTTGCGTCCAAACCACAGCCCTAAGTCCATCACCATTCACGATGTTATCATGCTCCAGCGGTCCAGATAACCTTATCATCCCCTCCGGTGGCTGCGGCGCTGACTTGATATTAGCAATGACAATTTTGTTCCAGTCTTTCAAAACTCACATCTCCTTCTAGGCGACCACAATGCGGGCACCTTTCACCCTTAATGATTCCCGAGAATCCGCACACCGGGTCACGGTCTACTGGGTGATTGACTGACCCATAACCAATACCCTCGTCATGCATCTTCCGAATCACCGCTTCAAATGCCGCTATATTCTGTGACGGATCACCATCAAGCTCAATATAGGTAATATGCCCTGCATTACACAGTGCATGATATGGTGCTTCTATCTCAATCTTCTCGAACGCCGAAATCGGATAATAAACCGGCACATGGAACGAGTTAGTATAGAACTCTCTATCCGTTACCCCCTTAATTACACCATATTCTTTGCGGTCTATCTTCGTAAACCGCCCAGCAATACCTTCCGCTGGTGTCGCGAGCAGTGAAAAATTAAGATGATACTTCTTGCAATACTCATCGCATTTTTCTCGCATATGCGTAATAATGTCCAGCCCCAGCTCCCGCGCATCCTCATCTTCACCATGATGCTTGCCGACCATCGCGACCAAAGTCTCTGCGAGACCGATAAATCCAATTGAAAGCGTGCCATGCTTAATCACATCTCTCAAAGTATCGTTCGGCCCCAACTTCTCCGAGCCGAACCAGTTACCTTGCCCCATCAGGAACGGGAAGTTTCTCACATGTTGATTCGCTTGGAACTCAAAACGTTCCAAAAGTTCATCTTTTACAAGATCCATTTTCTCATCTAATTCATGATAGAAGCCGTCCCAATCCGCCTCTTTACGTTCACCTAGACAAATTCCATGCTTAATCCCAATTCGCACCAAGTTCACCGTCGTAAACGAGCAGTTACCGCGCCCTGTCACGATACCATCCGACTCCGGAAATACCGAAGCGAACACCCTTGTCCGACAACCCATGGTCGCAATCTCGGTACGATAATCACCCTTCTTGTAATACTTCAAGTTATATGGCGCATCGATGAAACAGAAATTCGGGAACAGCCGCTTCGCTGATACTTCCATTGACTTTTTGAACAAATCGTAATTCGGATCATCCGGCTCATAATTTACACCAGATTTCACCTTGAAGATAGAAATTGGAAAAATTGGTGTCTCACCCTTACCGAGACCATTCTCGGTTGCCTCAAGCAGATATTTTGATACCAACCGCCCCGCTGGCGTCGTATCTGTCCCAAAGTTAATCGAAGTAAACGGCACCTGCGCCCCAGCCCTAGAATGCATTGTGTTAAGATTATGGATAAATCCTTCCATCGCCTGCAAAGTTTCACGTTCCACATCTTCGTTAGACGCATCAATCACTTCTTTTGGCCACTTGTCTTTCTTCAGTTTCTCATCATCACCAAAATCATAACTGTCTTTCACTTCTAACGTCAACTTTTTACCCGCAAACTTATTGTATTTTTCTAGGTTACGTTTGAGGGCCTTACGAAAAGATTTATTTACCCCAGGCGCCATAGCGTAGTCAAAATTTGGTATCGACTGTCCACCATGTTGCTCGTTCTGGTTCGCCTGTAAGAGAATCGCTGCGAGCGCCCCATAACTACCTATCGAATTCGGCGTTCTTAGATGCCCATGCCCAGTATTGAATCCACCGTTTTCAAATAACACAAACGGATCCGACTGACAGCAAGTCAGCGTCCCAGTCGCATAGAAATCTAGATCATGAATATGAATGTCGCCATTATCGTGCGCCGCCGCAATATCAGGACGAAGAAGTAGTGTCTTTGCGAAAACTTTAGACCCTTCCGCACCAAATTGCAACATTTTACCCATCGCTGAGTTACCATCGACATTTGCGTTCGAGCGTTTTACGTCCGAATCTTCACTTGCGTCTGCGTGACTAATCGTTCGATAAATCATCATGAGATCCGACTTCGCATCACGCACTCTCGAACGCTCCTGACGATATTGAATATAAGCCCGTGCTGTTTTCTTGAAGCTCGACTCCATCAACACTTCTTCTACGATATCCTGAATCTGCTCCACATTTGGCGTCCGTACCTTAATCTGCTCGTCCGCTCTTTTTAGTACCTTTTCAGTCAATGCCTTCGCCCTATCATATTTGAATTCTTCCGTTGCAAGCCCCGCCTTCGCAATCGCTTCCGTAATCTTCTCCGGGTCGAACTTCACTATCTTACCATCTCGTTTTACTATTCGCT
>JAZOUF010000053.1:0-7220 GCA_045657985.1 Candidatus Nanosyncoccus sp.
AAAGAATGGCGTCGGGATAGCTTATGAGTATTGGGATTGGAAAAGACGCGAACATGTGATTTTGGCGGATAAGAGCAAAGCGAAACAGTGCGGCAATGGAACCTGTGCGAAAGTATGGGTTTGGTATGTCGATGGGGAGGTGAGCACGAAGTTAACACCTGAGGAAATTCGTTTGTATTGTCCGTGAGGATGAAATTTGTTAGGAAAGAAGGAGCGTGTAAGATGGGTCTTTTTGGGAACAAGAAAGAAGTTTACGGAATTCCTGGTTACTATGAATGTGAGAGGCCTAAGGATGATCCGCCTAAGATTGGTTCTGCGGACGACGAGTTCACATTCGGCGGTTTAAACATGGAACGTCCGGAAAAGAAAGAGGAAGAGGAAGAGTCTTCGTTTGTCTTTGGACCTGTTGAAGAGCTGGATAAGACGGCAAAAGAACTTCCCGCGTTTGATTCGGCGGATGAAAAATCTGCCACAGAGACAGTTAGAGAAACTGATTATAATGAGGAGGTCAATGAAATGAGCGATTCCAAGAATTATCCTGAAACCAATAAGGGCAACCTGAGGCTTGCGTACCGGTATTGGCCGGCTGACCCGCAGAACGTGGTGGGTGACAACAAGTGGCAGTTTGCGGAAGATGAGGCTTCGGCTAAGCAGGCTGGTGCCAATTACGAGCCCGTGTGGGTGTGGGACCGCGGTAACGGTGCCAGAATCACTTTCAAGGATATGCTGACGCCGGATGAAATCCGCCTGTATACACCCTGAGCTTCGACTCAAGCATTTTAAAAAACTTGGCTTAAGGCCAAGTTTTTTCATGGCTTTATGATATAGCCATTGACATTTTGTCTGAAGTGTGCTATAATGAGGTTAGCACTTTTAAAAAATATACTTCATTTAGGGAGGGTTCAGTAATGAACGCGAAATATCCGAAGAATCAGAAAGCAAGTCAGGCGGCAGCCCAGAAGGTTACAGAGAAGGCTGTGACGAAACCGGCGGTGAGTTCTGCTCCGGCGAAAAACCCTGCTCCGGAGAAGAAGCCGGAAGCTCAGAAGCCGCAGCCTGCGGCAAAAATCGAGGAGAACGGGATTTATCTCTCTCAGGATGCGGCGGAAAAGTTCCGCATGATGTTCCTGGAGATGGCAGATGTTTTCGGCGGCGGTAAGCCGCAGGAAGTGTCTGAGCCGGAACCTGAGGACGAACCGGAAGTGGAGCCCGAGGAAGAGATTGAGCCCGAACCGGTGAAACCGGCTAAGCCGGCGCCGAGGGCGACTCCGAAACTCAAGCAGCCGGCACGGAAGCCCGAATCGGCTCCGGAGGTGGACGAGGAAGAAGCTGAGGACGACGCGCCCTATGCGTTTGGCCCGGCTCATCTCAGAACTGGTCCTGGTATGGCATATTACTACTGGGATTGGGAGGCTGAGGAGATGATGCCTTGCACCGACCTGCTGACGGCCATCTACTTCAGCCCCGATGGGGTTGAGGGCGTGGAATTCGTGCCGGTGTGGTACGATAAGGGTCGGATTGACCACAAGCTGTCTGTGAAGGAGGCGCGGAAGTATTTTCCGCGTCGTTTCCCCAAGTGCTAAGCACCTTAGAAAACCAGGTTTTACGACCTGGTTTTTCTTATTATAGACATAAGCGCAAAATAATGATAATGCTATTGACAAAAATAGCGAAGTGTGATACAATGAAAGTAGTCTGAATTTAAAGGTGTGTTTAAAAGAAGACGACCATTAACAACCGAATCATCTCAGGTTTTATAACCTGAGCTATACATCTTTATACCACCCCCAATTCGGAGGCGGTATGCCTCCAATATTTTTATGAAGGAGGCGCCTAAAATGATAGGAGCTATTTTACTGGCAATTTTCGTAACCCTGTGGGCGATGGTGATTAACCTCACCTTTATGCAGCAGGGGCTGTTCACGGAAGTGGAAGATGAGAAGAACGGTACGCGGAAAAAGTTTAACTCTGGCGCTTTTGGCGATCCGGAGGACTGGACGCGGGCTGTGATTCTCGGCGTGTTGATTGGCGCGACGAGATTTGTCGTGACAAAGTTTGGCGAACTGTGGTTTCTGCAAGCGGTAGCGCTGGCGGTGACTATTGGCATGATGATTTATCTTGCCTGGTGGTTTGCTAAGGGCGGTGCAACTTGGAAGGCTTTCTTCTGCTGGTCGCTGTTGATGGCGATTTGCACGATGTTGGCAGGAAGAGCGAGCGAAAACTTGGTCAGATGGTCTACGATTAGCAGATTTCTGGTCCTGATTGTCGCTTTGGCTAGCCTTCCGTACATCGTAGGGACGCTGTGTGAAGGTTCGGCGTTGGTCGGACTGCTGAGGTACAAAGATCATCCGAATTGGGCACTGTTCGTTATTTGGATAGTGGTCCTCGACATTCTCATCACGTTGCTTTTGGTTGCCTTTAGTGGCAGGATCGTCAACTTGGCGAACAGGATTCAGGAACAGGAAATGCAGGGAGCAGTGGTGACGGAGGTAACTCCGGAGCCGACTTTGCAACCTGTAGCTACTGCGGCTCCGATGCCGACAGTGCAGCCGGCTCCGATGCCGACGGCGCAGCCGAATTACGGCGTTTGGAATGGCAACGGCGGTCAGTATAATGGCAATCAGTATGGCGGTAACCAGTATGGTTATAATGGTCAGCTGATTGAGTGGTGGACATTCTACAATCTGACCATCCAAAACGACGGACTTGCATCGAATGACAATGATTTTGGTCCGAATCCGTATCGTGGAGATTGGTGGGTTACCGAGTATGTTAACGAGATGTTGACGAGAATCCGGAAAGATCCGGTGCTCGGCGCAGCGGACATCGCTTATTTCGATCACATAGCTGGTACGAATATAAGTGGGGTCAAATACGACAAAGACCCGCAGAAGTGGTTGGATAACATCAACGCTAGAGCGGTAGAGTTTGTCAAAAACCAGGCGATGTATAACGGAGTGGTCGATGAGTTCATCCGGACTTTGAATTCTAATATCCTGCAAAACGTGGAGATAAAACTTCGCAAGGATGTGAAGAATTTAATGTACATGGAACCGAACAATACGGTCAATCTGAATAGCTATGGTAATTACGGCTATGGTAACTACGGTTACAATAATAGCTATAATTATGGTAGCAGCTATAATATCAAGATGCCGAAAGTAATCATGAAAGCCCACAACGAGGAAGCCTATTTCCTGATTTTTACCGTGAAAAACGGTAATTCGACTGGCGAGGCTCTTTATAAGTTGGCTTGCGGTTATCAGCCGCCGATTGAGGCGAAAGCTGGAACTGGTGGTGGCGGTATTAATCCTGGTGGAAATGACAATCCCGGTTCTGGACCAAGCAGCCCTGATACCCCGTATCATAAAGATCCGACTAAGGGGACCGATGTTGGCATAAATGATACAAAAGGTCCTGGCACCGACACTAACAATGGTGTTGGTTCTTGGATTTCAGCGGCTGATACAGATACAAATTCCATTACGATGGATTACTCTGAATATCGTCAGGAAATGCAGCATATTGCGACGACTAATGATAATCAGAAAGTTGGGGGTGACCCCAATACACCGACTGTATCGGCTCCGTCTGGAACAGAAGTAATCAGCAACGCTGATAATGGTACGGGAAATGGTGGTATTGATACTGCGACTCCGGTAGAAAGTTATGTTCGGACTGACGGAGGGGTGGCCGTTGGTACGCAGACGGAGACGCATATTGAAATGCCTGATTAACTGCTGGATGTGTAGCGAGTACCTTATTAACCCAGCGAGATTATCTCGCTGGGTTAATCCCAGGATTAAAATTTGAGACGATTCGGTTGCAGACGAATTTTAACAATTCGGATAGCAATGAAGGCAGAACGAGAAAGTCGCTTTTAGCGATTTTATCGTCGAAGAATATTAACTAATAATTAACTATTAACTTTAATTTAGATTTAGAAAGGATTTTTATGAATAAAGTTTATAAATCTATTTTAAGTGTGGCGGCTGCTGCAATAGTGGCTGGCACAAGCATCGTCGTCCCAACGACAAGCGTGCTTGCTTGGGGTGACTCTGCTAATGGTCGCGCAACTTATACGCTTGATGAAATCAATGCGGGTAAGCTTGGCGACACGATTACATTTAACTCTATCACCAATGGTAAAATTGGTGATGAACGTAATTTCGTAGGTGCTAAGGTGAGCACTGATAACGGCAACGTGTGGAAAGCTGACGAAATTAGCGTAAAAGATGGCGAAACATATACGATTCGCCTTTATGTCCACAACAACAGCCCAAAGGGCACCGAAAAGATTGCAGAAAATGTGTATGCAACTTTCTCTTTGCCTACTACGGTTGGTAAAGAACATACAATTGTAGGCTATCTTGATTCTTCAAATGCTACTCCTTATCGTTATTGGGATGAAGTGAAACTTACTTCGAGCGAAGATTTCTATCTAGAATATATAGATGGTTCTGCAAAATATACCAATTCTAAGCTTGGTACCGTAGCGCTTTCTAATGATGTGATTACATCTGGCGTAAAAATTGGTTATGAAGCGCTTGATGGTAAGATTCCTGGTTGTTATGAATATGATGGTCAGGTAACGATTCAAGTGAAGGTTCATAATTCTATTACTACCAAACTTGCTAATACTGTACGTATTAAAGGCAATAAAGGTTGGAACGAGTCGGTTGACGTGAAAGTTGGCGACGAAGTAGAATATCAGATTGAATATGAAAATTTAGGTTCTGCAGAAGCTAAGAACGTGATGATTCGTGATATTTTGCCAGATAACGTAGAATATGTTAAAGGTTCAACATATCTTTACAACTCAAGTAATCCTAATGGTGTGCGCCTTAATGACGACACTTTGACTACTGATGGTATCAACATTGGTAATTATGGTCCAAAAGGTAATGCGTTCATTCGTTTTACCGCTAAGGTAGTGAATAAGAATCTTGCTTGTGGCAAGAAAAGCCAGCTTGTAAACTGGGCGAATGCTACTGTAAACTCTAAAGTTTCCAAGGATGACGCTTCGGTGATGGTGGAAGGTGACAAGTGTGTTGAGCCAACTCCAACTACAACTGATGCAAAAATCTCCAAGACTGTACGTATCAAAGGTACGAATGAATGGAAAGAATCTGTTGACGCAAAGATTGGCGATGAAGTCGAATTCCAGATTGAATATATCAATACTGGTTCTACTGAAGCTAAGAATGTAAAAATTACAGATACTTTGCCTACTAACTTGGAATATGTAGCAAATACTACTTATCTTTACAATTCCAACAACAAAGATGGTAAATTGTTAAGTGAGAACACTATAACGACAAGTGGCATTAACATTGGTGATTATAAAGCCAACGGTAATGCTTATGTAAGATTTACCGCTAAGGTTGTTGACAAAAACATCGCTTGTGGCAAAAACAACGATTTAGTAAACTGGGCAAGTGCAACAATTGATTCTAAGGTAGTAAAAGACGACGCTAAAGTTGTGACTACTAAGACTTGTCCTGTTGACCCAACTGACCCAGAAAATCCTCCAGTAAATCCAACTCCAACTCGGATTGTTGATACTGGTGCGACGGAAATTGCAGCTGGTGCTGTGGGTGCTGGTCTCACTGTGACTGGTCTCGGTTACTTTATTGCTAGCCGTAAGAAATTGTTAAAGTAAGTTGACCGCTTCGTAACTAGGTAACTAGAAGTAGGGCGGGAACTTAAAAAATCCTCTCCTTATATAAGGAGAGGATTTTTGTTGGTTAATTGGCTGCTTGTATGACGTGTTCAAAGAGGCAAGTGACGGTAAGGGGGCCAACGCCACCTTTTAATGGGGTGATGGCGGTGAGATCGGTGCGGGCGCGTAGATCGTCCGTGGCATCGCCTTTGATAACACCGTCTTCGGAGGCGGTGCCAGCATCTACAAGAACGGCGCCTGGTTTGACTAGGGAACTAGAAATTAACCCCGGAACGCCGGTGGCTGTAATGATGATATCATACTGGTTAAGTTTTGTCAAGTCATCGCCTTTATGAAAAACGGTTATTTGGTAGTGGGAGTTTGTGAGCATTTTTTCTAATGGTTTGCCAACGAGTTTGCCGTGACCGACGAGGGCGATTTTTTTGTCGTTTAGATTGATGTCGTAGCCGGCAAGGAGCCAAAGGATGGCGGTAGCGGTGGCGGAATCGTAATGTGAATTTTGGCCGAGGCCGTCGACGTCTTTTGTTGGGTTGATGAGATTAGTGAGTTCATCAGTCTTGGATTTGTCTTTGATGGGAAGTTGGAGGATGATGGCGTTGATGTTGGGGTCGTTATTCGCTTTGGTGATTTTGGATACGATGTCGTCCGTGGAAGTGGCAAGATAATCTATGACTTTGATGCCGATGTCTTGACCGTAGTTGATTTTGAGGTGAACGTATTTGTTGATGACTGGGTCGTCGTTGTCGCGAAGGATGAGAAGGGTGGGCTTTTTTTTCATTGTGGCGACTTGATGGGCTTGACGTTCTTTGATGAAACCGGTCAACTCGCTACCGTTTAAGATTTTCATAGTGGTAACTCCATGGGCTCTTGTGAGAGTTTAAAACCGAATTTGGCTTGAACGGTGTCGATGATTTCGGTGCGAGCAGCAACGAGGTCTTGGTATGACGTGGCGGACTCGTTGATGAGAACGAGGGCGGCTTTATCGCTGATACGAAAACCGTGCAGCAATTTGCCTTTGAGACCGGCTTGTTCAATGAGCCAGCCAGAGTTAATCTTAAGGCCATCGTGACCGTGGTGGACAGGGATGCCTTCTGCTTCGGCTTTTTCGGCTTCTTTTGGCGTCAGGTAGATATTCTTGAAGAAGGATCCGGCGCTAGGCGTGGTGGTAGGGTCAGGCAATTTGTCGGCGCGGATGGTGCTGACGATTTTGCGGATATTTTGTGGAGTGAAATCGGTTTCGTGGTGGTCTTTGACGTAGGATTCAATGGAATTATAGAAAGGACGAGGCATTTCGCCTTCGCGGAGCGATAAAGTGATGCTTAGAATTAGATAGCGTTGTTTTTCGGTGGTGTTGAGAATTGATTTACGATATGCAAAGCCGAAATCGTGTTTATCCAATGTGCAATGAGTGCGACGTTTGAAGTCGTAGGCTTCGGCGGAGATGAAAGTATCGGCAATTTCTTGGCCGTAGGCGCCGATGTTTTGAACTGGAGCGGCGCCGGCGAGACCGGGGATTTTGCTGAGAGCTTCGATGCCG
>JAZOUF010000054.1:0-5871 GCA_045657985.1 Candidatus Nanosyncoccus sp.
CGTATGATGGAATGGAGCTGGAGTGGGAGGATATCGCTGCAGCAAGCGCACTAGAAAAGGCCTACCATGTAGACTTGGCAACTGATTTGCGTGGAAAAGCTATTATGCAAGATGTGGCAAAGCGTGTGTCGCTCGGGCTGAGTGATATTATTGATAAATATAATCCACAGACCATTGTGCTAGGTGGACCACTAGGCAGGATTTACGGGAGATATGTAAAATATTTACCCAAATACCAAGTTAAATTTGCACGACCGAGAAGGCCTTTAGAATCAGTGATATACGGATGTTACTTATTTGCCCGCGATAAGAACAAAGGATGAATTAGCTTAGATGGATACGCAGACGTTACTTGGGAAAATTAAAGATGATTTCCCGGAGCTTAAGATTGCAAATGGTCGTAAATATGCGTTTCGTCCGCCAAGGACTATCATTATTGGGCTGAGCGAGGAGCACGATTCCATGTTATTGTTACACGAATTGGGTCATGCATTGTGTGGACACCGTGATTTTAGAACTGATGCACAGAGACTCAGGATGGAACGTGAGGCTTGGGGGAAAGCTCGTGAGTTGGCTAAACGATATAATATAGATTTTGATGAAGTGGTTATGGAGTGCGAATTAGATACGTACAGAGAATGGTTAGATAAGCAGTCACGATGCCCCTCTTGTAAATTGACTCGTTATCAAACACCAGATGGAAATTACCATTGTCCGAGATGCGAGAATCTAACATAAAAATCAGCCTTAACTAAAGGCTGATTTTTTGTTCATTTAATCTAGGCAGCTTTTTTAGCTGGGCCACGACGAGAGATGCGACCACCCTTAGCGCCTGCAATACGAGCGAGGGCTGGGTTAGCGGCAAAACCACCAGTGTGACCGTTTTGACCACCTTTTTTACCAATACGTGCATAGAATTCTTTGCCGTATTTGGCTTTGTTGGTAGCGGCAGCCTTCATGCCGCCAGCTTTAGTTCCGGACATTTAATAATCCTATTCTGCCCACCATATTCTTAAATTGATAAACACGCCACCCTTTTACGAGTGTATGGTTACATTATATCATAGCGCTTTAGTTTTGTCAATATGCTTTTTCTTAAAATTATGTTTTAATTTATTTATTTTTGCCGAACACTTTTTGTGGATTTTTTGCACAAATTGTGGAAAATTGGTATTGACATTATGCACGACGTGATATAAAATTAAATTAACTTGAGTAGATTAAACTGCGAGGCTACTTAAGTGTATGTATGACCTAGAGAACCGCCGTAAGGTGGTTCTCTCTTTTGTGGGGTTTAGGGGTTTACATTTTTGCTCAGATGGAGTAAAATGTAGGTATTGGGGTAATAGCTCAGTTGATTAGAGCGATGCCTTTGCAAGGCAGAGGTCCAGGGTTTGAGTCCCTGTTACTCCACCATTTGGGGATATAGCTCAGCTGGTTAGAGCGCGTCACTGATAATGACGAGGTCTCAGGTTCAAGTCCTGATATCCCCACCAGCAGATTTGATGATTACACCTTTGGGTGTATTTTTTATGCCGATAGCTTGGTGTATTTCTCTTCCCCACGCGTGGCGACAGCAATACATAAATATATGGCGATGACCACGAAAGTTGCATCAATCATTGCAAGACCCAATGTTTGGCCGGCCAAGAATACAGCCGCAGTGGTAAACGAAATAGTTAAAAGAAACATTCCTAGCCCAGAAAATGTGGCAACTAAGATACTCGCACTCTGCCTAACGACTACGGCATCATTTTCAGAGTCAAAGCGAGCATATTTTAAATTAACTAAAATACCTATTAACTCCGTTACTAAGGCCATTACGATGGCTGCGACTAAAATTAAAGCTGTGTCTATAATGCTGAACTTGAATATGACAGACATTATGATGCTGCCCAGAATGGTAAGCGGTGCGATTAAGATGGTTGCGGCTAAGGCTTTGGATAATATCACTTTTACACCGCTTATTGGCATAGTTTTTAGCGTGTTATATGCTTTACCTTCCAAAGAAATCATTGTAGCAGTAATGAGAGTCATGAGACTAGCGAATGCCACCATAATGAAGGTGACGGTAGGTAGATATGCGCGTAATTCATCAGGCGTAAGCGGAAAATCTTCAACAGACGTAGTAATGGCCGCAACAATATCGTCATATTTAAAACAGAGTGCGCCCACTGCAATCAAGAATAGTGCTAAGCCGGTGGCAGTATTAACTATTAAAACTGGCGTGCTAAAATATTTAATCAGCTCTTTTTTGATGATGGCGAAGGTCTGGCTATGCCTACTGAAATTATACTTTTGGTTAATTCGCTCTGTACGTTTTATAATTGCGACGCGTGAAATGATTTTGAAATAATAGTGGCTAATCAAGAAAATTGTGGCCGTCAGTAACGTTAAGTTGAACAGAATAAAGATAACAAATTGTCCAAAATTAAAATTCGTAACGAGGCTGACAAATGCTGAGGCTGGGTAATAATATTCGGTAATCGTGTTGCTAATTGAGGGTATGGAACTCTCCTCAACTCCGGATAACGTATTGGCGGCCAGAAATATCAATGCAAAAATCAAAACTATAGCGAGAGAGAGGATTGTTTGCAAAAGTGATGTATGTTTGAATTTTATTGATATTGCAGAGATAAAAAGTCCGGCAAGACAAGAAAGTACGATGGGGATAATTGGAGTCAATAGCAACACGATTAAAGCAACTAGTGGATATGAAGCCGTTACTTCAGTGCTAACTGCGTAAGCGATGATAGCTGGAAGAAGGAATATAAAACAGTAAAGCAACTCAAAAATATAGAATTTAATGATTCTGACTAAAATAATTGTGGATTTTTTAAGTGGCATAGCAAGGAGAGTGTCGTTGTCGCGAGGTTTGAACAATAAGTCACTCGATTTGTTAACGCCCTCCGTTAAAATAATGATAACTGTTGCCATCATATACAGGGGCAGAATTGTAGTGGTAGCGATCCCTTCTTCGGTAAAACTTGACACAAAAATAATGGCACCGATAAGCATCACTACGCTCATGAGAATGGCTAGCAATATAGGCACCGTGCGTTGGGTTTGTTTTGTTTTACCATGATAGCTGAAGAGCTCTAATCCTCCAGACATCGTTGCTTTAAGCAAAGAGAGAAACTTACTCATTTAGCCTCAAGTTCTAGAAAGACTTTTTCTAGCGATTTATCACCACGGATTTGCTTCATGTCACCGACTTTAATGATTTCACCATTTTTCACAATAGCTACCCTGTCACAGATTTTCTCTGCCATGTCCAAAATATGTGTAGAAAAGAAGATGGTACCGCCATGCCTAGCGATATCCTTCATGATTTCCTTCATGTCGTAGATTGCTTTAGGATCTAGCCCCACAAACGGCTCATCCATAATAAGAACTCTCGGTTCATGTGACAACGCGGCGATGAGGGCGACTTTCTGCTTCATGCCATGTGAGAAAGATTTAATTTCGTTACCCAACTCGTCTTGCATCTCAAAGACTTCGACATAATGAGTAATGTTTCGCTCTCGCACATCCGTCGGCACATCATACATGTCGCAGACGAAATTGATATAGGAAATTGCCTTCATATCTTCGTATAATTCTGGATCGTCGGGGACATAGGCCATCTCTTTTTTGCAGGCTATGGGATTGTTCTTGATAGATTTGCCGTTGATGAGGATTTTGCCTTTGTCAAAATCTATAATGCCACAGATCGATTTGATGAGAGTTGTTTTGCCGGCACCATTGTGGCCAATGAAAGCAAAAATTTCACCGTCGTTTATAGTAAGAGAAACGCCGTCTAGCGCTTTTTTGTCACCGTAGAATTTGCTGACGTTTTTAATTTCAATCATACTATATATTATAGTACATTTTGACGGATATATTCGTACATAGCGATGGCGGCGGCAGCACCAACATTAACGGAGCGAGTGGAGCCAAAGGATTCAATAAAACGAACATCGTGGGCTCTATCTAAAAGTTTTGGTGTAATGCCGTTATTTTCTGAACCAAAGATGAGAGTGGTGTTATTTGCGAACTTCTTAGAATGTAGCTCCCTAGCGCGAGGAGTGTTATTCTCAATAGCAACCAGTTCCCTGCCTTGCTGAGTTTGAAGAAAATCTTCCATGGTGGGGTGATGAATAATTTCTAAATACTTGTCGGTGCACATGGCGCCACGACGATTATATTTTTTCTTGCCAATAATATGGACTTTGCTCACATTGAAAGAATTCGCGGTACGAACGATAGAGCCGATATTGAAATCGTGTTCAACGTTTTCGATGGCGATTTCGAGCGGAGTGCGAGTTTTTTCGAGTTCATCAAAAACTTGTTCATTAGTAAGACCTTTGTACTCATCGATTAAATTCCTAGTATCTTCCATTGTGATATAATTATAGCATAAAGAGGAGGTAGATGGATTTTGATGAATATCAGAAAAGAGCGGCGGGGTGTGATTTCTACGAGAAGACGTCGAATGTGCAGGCGGCGGGATTCTTCGAGAAGATACTTGGACTAACTGGCGAGGCCGGTGAGGTGGCAGATAAATTTAAAAAGATTGTGCGCGATAAGAATGGCGCGATGTCGGACGGGGATAAGGATGCCATCGTTAAAGAGCTGGGGGACGTGCTGTGGTATGTGGGAAGCATTGCGAGATATTTGGATGTACCACTGTCTGAGGTGGCAGAGCGTAATGTGGAGAAGTTAGAGGATCGTCAGCGACGCAATACTCTGCATGGTGAAGGCGACGAGCGATAAAAAATCCCCCTGATATGGGGGATTGGGGTTTTATACGGTCAGGGTGATGAGGATGGGTTTTTCCCTGCCGGGGACGGTGATTTTGAGATCAATGGTAACCGAGTCGTCATCTTTCTGATTGCAAGACGTATCGATTTCCACATCACCGATTCGGGCCTCCGTCGATGACTTCTCCTCCACCAGAGCCGCCTCCGGCTCGATGGCAGGATCAGGCGAAGCTACCACCTCTGGCTCGGGAATGGATTCAAGGACCGGTTCAGGGGTGAGTCCTGATTCAACGGTGTTCGACTCTTCTGTATCAGTGGTGCCATCAACATCGCTGACATCATTGGCGTCATCAGTAGCGGTGATTTCTTCTTCGACTGATTCAATAAGCCTGTTCCAGCTGTTTCTGGGACCTAACGCATTAGTGAGGACTCCCCAAGATGGTAGGCCGTTGGCTTCCTTAGCTTCGGGGATACGCGGGAATCTACCGTGCGCATTATAGAAGTTGAGCAACATGGCTCTAGCTTCCGAATTGTCATACCTTCTACCTTTAGGCATTTTCATACCTCCTCTTGTTGAAATTGATTCTTCTGGTAGGTTAATGCTTGCATTGGTGCTAAACAACTCTTTTCTAGTGAACTGCTGTGGCATGAATTTTGTGACCGGAGTGTCCGTGTCGGAATCTGAATTCCGCTCCATGGTCGCTTCTTGCTGGACTGTTTGCCAGGCTATCGCTGCCGCCTTCTCAAAGGAGAGAAAGTGTGCCGAATAGTGATAACCCCTGAACATTCCGATGTCCGAACTCGCTTCCCTGAAGGTAAGCATATGTCCGGCCGTTCTGGTTTTCTCTACCAATAAGTCCATGAGATCTTTATCGGGGTTGCCAGAGAGATACTGATCTCCGCCATTGTACTGAAGCCATTCTACCATAGTATG
The DNA here is from genome assembly GCA_045657985.1 of Candidatus Nanosyncoccus sp. GTDB lineage: Bacteria > Patescibacteriota > Saccharimonadia > Saccharimonadales > Saccharimonadaceae > Nanosyncoccus. The sequence goes on from JAZOUF010000054.1 coordinate 5,677, forward strand.
CTTACCTCCTTCCGTATAAAAAAATAAAAGTACGACATCGCCAAGATGATACTACTATATTATACCCCCCCCCCCGCGAATTATCAAGGTTAAGCGTAATGACAGTAAATACATAAATACTTTTTCTGTTTTGATGGCCTAGCAAAAAATCACCCGAAGGGGTGATTTTTGTTTAACAACTTAGTTGTGCAATTT
>JAZOUF010000055.1:0-5636 GCA_045657985.1 Candidatus Nanosyncoccus sp.
CTTTGTACTATTATAACATGAGGAAATATGCTATAATATAATGTGGAAGGGTGGCCGAGTGGTTGATGGCACTGGTCTTGAAAACCAGCGTACGAAAGTACCGCAAGTTCGAATCTTGTCCCTTCCGCCATTATATATCAGAGAGTTCGCATCCCACGCGTCAGCGTGGGATTCCTCATCTTGTCCCTTCCGTCATAAAAAATAGACCCCGTAGGGTCTAATTTTTATTCTATGCTCCTGCATGTAATTTTGCGAACTTCTCCGATTTCTTATCAAGTTCTTTCATCTCACTTTCAGTTGGCATATCATCTATGCCGGACTTAATATAATTACGCAACACGCCAATCAATATAAATGGTCTCACAAATACCGATTGTATCATCGACCATATAATCACACCTACTATCGCTGAACATACCAAGCTAAGCGATGTTACATTATACACAAACTCCGGCAATTCCGAAGCATCTTCTGCTGTTTCGATAATCGCTTGGCTAAGTTCTGTCATTGCACCGGGCATCAGTTGGGTAATCAAGAAAGAAATACCGAAAAATACACCGCCAACCACGACAAATGACAACAAGCTAATACCAAACACTCTGCCCAAATTCTTCATCAATGTCTTACCATGCTTAAAGAACAACACCGCACCTTCACAAGTCGCCTTTGTTGCACTTTCATTTTTGCGATAAAACACCCAGCCCAAACAACAATCACAAAGGTATGCTACTATGGTATCTATCACACCAGATATTGTGCTTCCAACGGTTCCGCCCGTATCGCCCCCGACAGCACGCCCCACTGCCGTAATCCCAGCGCCAATCTGCTTAAATACTCCACGAATCGCACCAGTCACTACGTAGTAAGCAGCCACTGTTGCAAATCGCTCTTTCACAGTCTTCTTGCCAGCCGCCACAGTATCTTCCGGCAACTTACCCTTAACTACGCCTTCTGTCATCATCGCGATCTGTCCAGCTTTATAAGTATAAGCCACAAAATGGATTATTAAATACGCACAAACTCCGCCGAGTACCGCACCAATCGCTAACCCAATGAGCGCATGGTCAGAAGTGCCATTTGCCACCGCAAACCCTGCTGCCGCAAATCCCGCAAACGCCGCAAACGCAATTACATCCCACAGTAATCGCCAAAGCGAAAATTTTATTGTCTTTTTATATATAGCCTTATTGTCCATAATTGTTCCTTTTATTACTATAATTATATCATAATCCTTCGCACAGCAAAAAGACCCATAGTGGGCCTTTTCTTAGCGACCATTTTTAAGTCTTGGATGCTTTCTTTTGTCGCTATGCTTATGATTATTGTTACGATTCTGCTTCGCAACCGGTTTAAACGTAAATTTTCTTGCCATACTATCATTATATCACATCCTCCCCAATTTGTGTTATAATATAGAAAGGTGGAGCCGTCGTTCAACGGATAGGACCCAGACCCTCTAAGTCTGCGATACAGGTTCGATTCCTGTCGGCTCTACCATTTTTTTATTTCACCTTTATTCCGCATTCGTATAAACATTTGTCACATCATCCAAATCATCTACCGCAGAAAGTAACTTTTCTAGTTTTTCCGCAGCTTCGCCTTCCACTGGCACATACGACGAAGGCACATATTGTAATTCCGCCGAAGTAACCGTCATCCCTGCATCCACCAAAGCCTGACGCACCTTCATCAAATCCGAAGAAGCTGTATAAACCATCGTTCCGTCATCTTCATCCGCCACATCTTCCGCGCCGGCTTCCAGAGCTGTCATCATGACTTCATCTCCTTTTTCCGAAATCTCAATTACGCCTTTCCTTGCAAACTGAAACATCACCGAACCTGGCTCCGCCATTCGTCCACCATTTTTGTCCAAAGTATGACGCACTTCCGGCATTGTGCGATTTTTATTGTCCGTTGCCACCTCAATAATAATCCCCACTCCACCAGGACCATACGCTTCATACACTTCCTCAATTAACGCTGCCGCCGACTTATCCGCAACTCTCGCAATCGCCCGCTCAATATTCGCTTTCGGCATATTCGCGAGGCGCGCCTTTTCTAAAACCATCGCAAGAGACGGGTTCATTGCTGGATCCGTCCCTGCACGCGCCGCAATCGCGATTTGATTTCCTATTTTCGTAAAAAGCGCCCCGCGCTTTGCGTCCACCACTGCTTTCTGGCGCTTCGTCGTTGCCCATTTACTATGTCCAGACATAAAATTACTCCAATTTATATTTAACTTCCCTTAATTTTACCATCTTCCCCCACAAAAGTAAAATCACAACCGGTGCGTACAAAGTAAATACCCATACTTGCTCTACTGGCATTTTTACCAAAAACTCCGGCATTCCTCCGAACCATCCTACCACTGCAATATGAAAAGAAAGTAGCGTCTTAGCACACCACGCCACCACCATCTCTACACCAGGAAACCCCATAAACACGCCCGTCAAAAATGTAAGTCCCATTGTGTAAGACAATGTTGGCAAAATCAGCAGATTTGCTACTACCGAAATCAAAGACACTTGTCCATAATAATACAAAATAATTGGCAACGTCATCACGGTTGCCGCCAGGGTTGTAATTATCGTCTCGCTCACGAATCCTGGCTTTCTCGTCCCCCAAAAAATCTTCGTCAATCTCGGCCCCACCAACATTATCCCCGCATAACTTGCAAACGACAACATCCAGCCCATGTTCATCACAAAATTTGGCTCCACCATTAGCGTCAATGCCATCACCATAATAATCATCCTAAGCGGCGCGATTTTTCGCCCCACATATCCCGCCATCAAAGTCAGTATCGCCATCACTCCCGCTCGCATAATCGACGGTGTCCATCCCACCAATATCATAAACATCACAATAAATAGCCCCGAAAACAACACGCCACTAAGTCTTGAAATTCTTCCAAAAATCTTTTTTGCAATCTCCACTAATATCGCAAGATGCGCCCCACTTGCTACTACAATATGCGTAAGACCCACCGTCCGTAAATTATCATTCAAATCATCCGGCAGCCCAGATTTCATTCCCAAAAGATACGATAACCCAAGTGAGACTTCTGGCTCTGGTATCAACTGACGTATTCTTTCCGCAAACCAATCCCTCACCTTTATAATTAAATTCCCCGGCTCCGGTTTCAGATGCCGAACCACTTTTGGCCTCCACATGTACCCAGCATAAGTCCCAAACCCCATCCCCATTTTCCCTTCTAATACCACCGTATCACCACGCCTCAAATTCTCATTTTTCTTACCCGACACATATATGCTCCCTCTACTTTCTATTTTCTCCTCTCCAAATTTTAGCTCGGTTAGTTTATATTTTGTTTCGCCGTCATCAGTTTCTGGGTCACCACCAATTATTCCTTCCACTATAACATTAGCATCTATCAATCGTCTAACATAATCTTCGCCTTTTAATTCTTCCGACACTCTGAAAAATGCCAACACCATCCCAGCTAGCAATGCCACAATCGCGAATACCAACTTCGGTTTCAAATATGCTATTACTAGCAATATCATCGCTAGCACGCACCACCATACCGATCCAAAATAATTCACTCGGAACACCAATCCTAATATCACCCCAACTAAAATCCCTACGCATAGAAAAACTACAAAATACGATTGATGTATATTTTGCCACAACACACGCACCATTTTTCGCATATGCCACATCTATCATAGTCATCCGTTTTTTACAACCCCCCACTAGCGCCAAAGATAAAAATATGCTATAATTCAGTCACGCACTCGTAGCTCAGTGGATTAGAGCACTTGTCTTCGGAACAAGGGGTCGTGGGTTCGAATCCCTCCGAGTGTACCAAACACATCTCTTCGCACCCGTAGCTCAGCTGGATAGAGCGTCAGTTTCCGGAACTGAAGGCCACACGTTCAAATCGTGCCGGGTGTACCAATCCCTCAAAGTGTGCTATAATATACAACACGTGGTACCGTAGCTCAGATGGTTAGAGCGTGGGACTCATAAGCCCAAGGTCACTGGTTCGATCCCAGTCGGTACTACCATTTTTTTGTTCATTATACCAACTCCACGCGTCATATTGTTATGATATAATAAAAATATGCGTAACAAAAAAGGCCTCACCTTTTTAGAAGTCTTAATTATCCTCATTTTTCTTGCTACCCTAGTCGTAGCGTTTTTTATTCAACAATCTAGTCTTGCCGCCGCACATCGTGATGATGAACGCAAAACTTCTATCAATGCTATCTATTATGCTCTTGAAGAAAGTTTTTACCCTGCTCACGGCTATTATCCAGAATATATTTCAGAATCTAATCTCACTGTCATAAACCCATCATCTTTTACTGACCCATCAGGTTATCAACTCGGCGACCCTGTCAGCTCTTACTCTTACCGCCCAGCCAACTGTTATCTTGGTCGTTGTCAAGAGTATATTCTCTCCTCTACGCTAGAATTAGAAGAAACCTACTCCAAATACAGTCGCACTACCGAGCAACATCTAGAAAATGCTCCAGAAGAATCCCCCAACGAACAGCAATCCTAATCTTTAGCCTGATTTTTCTTTTCTTTCGCCGTAGTAATCAATTTAGATATTGCATTTAAATCGTGCGCCGATATATCCGCATACGGAAAAGTATACGTCGTCTCATCGCCTACCGTTGACAACCTCAAAGTTCCATAATGCAAAAATGTCTGCAAAAATCCACTTTGATGGAAACTTGCATCTTCCACCGATGGTAAATCTATAATATTCACCGACTTCGCCATTGGTGATTTTTTTACAATCTGGATAACATGTTTATTGGTTATATACATCGCATTACCACGAAATACCATTGCCGCCACTACGCCAAACACCAACCCAATCAAAACAATAATTACAAGAAGCACATACATAAAATTCCGCCCCGCGGCATCTATTGATGCCTGCCCTAGTAACACCATTAAGAAAGCAAATAGCACTACAGCAAGTCCACCTGCCACCGCTCCAAATACCAACATATAACAAATCTTCGCCCGCTTAAAAGCAAACTCCACCCATTCATCATCTTCAAGTTTCAGAAAAGGAAAATCTTTTTCGCTTCTTGCGTGTCTTATTTTCACCAAATCCTCGTTCATCCTTCTCCTTTCAAGAATTACACTCTATACTCTTATTATATCACATTTTATTGATTTTGTAAATGTTTTCTTCCCTTTTCTGTCACAACTCTACCTTTTGGAGTTCGCGCTAAAAGCCCAAGCTGCAATAGATACGGTTCATAAAAATCCTCAATCGTTGCCGCCTCATCACCAGTTAGGGCTGCTATCGTCGTAAGCCCTACTGGTCTTTCACCATAGTTCTCCCACATTAGTCGAAGCATGTTTCTATCTGCCGGATCAAGCCCCAAATAATCAATCTCCATCAACGCCAATGCACTTTTCGCAATTTTCGTATCAATAATTCCATCTCCATTTACATCCGCATAGTCTCTCACACGCTTAAAGATACGATTCGCAATTCTTGGCGTCAACCGCGATCTAGTCGCAAGTAACTCTGTGGCCTCAGGCTCGATTTTCGTGTTCAAAATCCCCGCCGTTCGCGTAATAATTTGCTCAATTTCTGGCTCCTTATAATACTCCAGCCGATGAATAATTCCAAATCTATCCCT
>JAZOUF010000056.1:0-5206 GCA_045657985.1 Candidatus Nanosyncoccus sp.
GTCCCCCTCCGACTGTCACCCGTCTTTATTCTTTCTATGCTTTTCTTCATGCAACCTCACTTTACCGCTTTTCCACTTTTTATCATAAGTCCCATGCGGTGCCACTAAAAAGCGTATATAAAAATGGCACCGCAAGGGTGCTACAACCAAATATATTTATCGGCAGTTGCCAACGAACCATTGGTCCCCTTATGGTGCCATTTTTGATTCGCTAGTTTCTGATAAAAATCAGCTGCCTTTTAAAATGTATTTAGTTGTAGCAATTAATATTATATCACATAAATGCACGACACAACATAATTGTGATATAATTAACGTAAGCAATTTATAAACAAGGATTTTTATGGCACATATAAATAGGCGATTCATTGATAAACATTGGCTAGTCTTCGCAGTGCGTGGTGCGGCGGCGGTGGTTTTTGGTTTTTTGATGTTATTTGGTGGTTTTGGGAGCATGGAATCGGTGATTGCCGTAGTGTGTGTGTTCTTGCTCGCCATGGGTATCGTAGATGCCATTAGCGCATTGTATAATTCCACTAAGAAACATGGCTGGATAAATTCAATTATAGATGCCATGATTGATGTGGCGGCAGCGATGGCGCTGCTATTCTTGGCACGGAATGATTTAGTGGGAAGCCTGATTATTATTGCGGTTTATACATTTATTTCTGGTTTGATTGATATTTTTCACGGTTTCTTGTCTACAGTGGATCCAACCGACCGTTTCATTCGGGTGCTAGCCGGTGTCATGGGGTGTATTATGGGTCTCGTTATCATTAATGCGGGAAATTTTGAATTGATGACATTTATTAGATTCTTTGGTGCATATCTATTGGTCGTAGGCGTGACTAGTATGATTTACGGCGTCCATAATCGTGCCCAGAAAATGGAAGATAAGGTGGCGAGAAGCGAAGCGGCAAAGAAGAAGCCTGCCACAAGAAAAGTATCCGCTAAAACCACGACTAACACTCGCAAAAATCGTACTCGTAAGAAATAACGACATACTCGGCCTTTTAACAGGGGGAAGAAAAATCGTACTTTTGTGTCAAATGATTATACTTGTGATATAATGAGTTTTTAAGGAGACCTATGAAAACTGTTAAAAAGGCAATTATTACTGATGCAGGGTTTGCTAGCAGATACCTGCCGATTACTAAGACTATTCCGAAGGCAATGATTCCGATTGGTGCGAAACCAGTAATGCAACTCTGCGTAGAAGAATGCATGGATGCTGGTATTGAAGAAATCGTCATCGTTGCTACGCCGAACACGAAATCACGTGAAATCTATGATGACTATTTTCATGGCAAAGCAGAGAATGTGAAAGCTTTACTTGAAAAACAGGGCAAAGCAGAGAGATTTGAGGCGGTGGCTGAAGTGTTGGATTTTCCGAAAATTACGGTAATTGAACAAGATTCCAATTTGCCATACGGCAATGGTTCGCCAATTGTCTCGGCCAAGCAGTACGTGGAAGACGAAGATGCTTTCGTAGTATTGTATTCAGACGATTTGATTTTAGGTAAGGGCGATGTAAGAACTTTAATTGAACACTATAATGAGCATCCAGAGGCAAAAGCGGTAATTGCCGCACAGGAAATGCCAGAAGATGTTTGGCATAAATACGGAATGATTGCGCTTAAAAGTAACGGTACGTTAAGTCATATTGTGGAGAAACCAAAAACTCCGAACTTAAGCCCAAGTAGCCTCACGAGCTACGGTCGCTACTTGCTAACGCCAGAAGTATTTGAGTATCTAGTGCCGTCTAATACTGGTCTCGATGGAGAGCTATGGACTGTAGATGCAATTACCAAGTTAGCCGAGCATGGTGATGTGGTGGTGGCGCGAAGTGAAGGCCGCTGGATTACCACTGGTGACCCGAAGAATTATTTCATGGCACATTTGGAGTATGTGCTATCTAATACAGATTATGGCGATGAGGTGCGAGATTTTGTGCTAAAATATAATCAAGGAGGTAAAAAATGAACACAGCTGAATGGATACTGGTCGCAATACTTGGAGTGACACTATTTGTTTTTCTAGTGGTAGGTATCGTACTAATGGTAAAGATGTTTGACGTGGTGGATGAGTCTAAGAGGGTATTGCGCAAGAGTCAAGACATTGCAGATAATGCGAACGAAGTAGTATCCAACGTACGCGGGCTAACATCGGTTGGTGGCACGGTAGAAATGTTCGTGGATAAATATATCAACCCTAAACTAAAAGAATCCATAAGAGAAAGGAAAGAAAATGACAGAACAAAAAGAGAAGAAAAGTAGCGGTGCGGGGAAGTTTTTCTTAGGCGCAGCACTTGGGGCGATTGCAGGAGCAGTAGCGAGTAAATTCGTCTCAGCGAAGAATGACGAGTGCGAATGTGATGAGAACTGTGATTGCGCATGCAAAGGAGAACACGCAGACGACGGTGAGTATAGTAGCAAAAAAAGAGAAAGAAAAGACAAAAAAATCAACGGCAGCAAAGAAGATAAGTAAAGAAAAAATACAACTCTTAGCGGAGTTGTATTTTGTTGTAGAAAAATTTCACGTCACTTTTTCCAATTTTTCTTGACCGTCTCTAAGTTGTGTTGTAAACTAGAATTACAAAGGTTCATAAAATAAAAAGGATAAAGCGATATGATAAAAATTCATAAAAAACGAAAAGTTTTGTACTTAACAGTATTAATTGCGTCAATGGGGCCATTAATGTTGTTCATAATGCATATGGTAGCGAATATAAATAACACATTTGCGGATACCCCTATAGATATTTCGAGTCAATTCTATCGTTGTATAGAGATAGGCTTTCTGAAAGATTATCAAAACGAGGATATACCGAGTACCGGTCTAACTGATGAGCAGTTCTCTAGGGTAACCCAAGTTGATTGTAGAGATAGACAGCTTTATAATGTTAACGGATTAGAAAAGATGCCTTCATTAAAAACTCTAGACGTTAGTTCAAATTTTATATCATTTATTGATGTATCGAAAAACACGGCACTTGAAGAGCTAAACGTTGAGCAAAATGAATTAACTTCTATTGATGTATCTAAGAACACTGCACTAGAGGTGCTTGCGATTGGCCATAATCAGTTAGGCTCTATTGATGTGTCTAAAAATACAGCACTTGAAGAGCTAAACGTTGAGCAAAATGAATTAACTTCTATTGATGTAACTAAAAACACAGCACTAACGAGTCTTAATGCGAATCAAAACCAGTTAACTTCTATTGATGTAACTAAAAACACAGCACTAACGAGTCTTAGTATTAGAGATAACCAACTGACTTCTATTGATTTGTCTAAGAATACTGAGCTATTCTATCTTAGCGTCTATCATAACCAGCTAGATTCTATTGATGTATCCAAGAATGCAGCTTTGCGAATGCTCTACGTTGATAATGAAACTTTAATAACTGCTGATGTATCAATGAAAATTGAAGGCGATAACTATATTTATGATTTCAGCAAATTACAATTTATAGATAACCAAAAATCTATCCAGGACACAGACTACATGTCATACGATGCAAATAGCAAAGTGTTAACTGTAACAGATCGTGAAAAAGTCGGTGGTTATGTGTTTTTCGAATCAAGCACAGTGCCGCAGATTGGGTCCTATAGAATTGCACTGCCAGAGCGTATCACGCCAGAGGAGCCAGGTACACCAGAAGAGCCAGGTACGCCAGAGGAGCAAGAAAATATTAGGGTCCCGAATACTGGGGATAACACAGGTGATAGTAGCCGTACATTGATGATGGTTTCTATATTGCCAATATTTGTTGTTTTAGCTAGTGTCATTATGATAACTTGCTCTGCCTATACAAAAAAGCATGTTAATTTTAGCAAACCGAAAAAAAGTAGATAATTCATATATGCAAAGCACATCCTACTCTTTGCTTTGGAGATGCGTGGTATAATTTGAATATGACTGAGAAACTGAAGCCGAGTGATTTTGTACATCTGCATAACCATACGCATTATTCTTTGCTGGATGGACTGACCAAAATACCGGAATTAGTGGAGTTTGTGAAGAGTGAGGGAATGGAAGCAGTAGCAGTGACAGACCACGGCACGATGTCTGGCTTGGTGGAACTTTATAAGGAATGTAATGCGGCTGGAATCAAGCCACTACTCGGGCTAGAATCTTATGTGGCGGCGCGCAAGAAAACCGATAAGGACCCCGCTCATGATAAGCAACGTTTTCACGTAACCTTAATCGCAATGAATAATAAAGGTTATGAAAACCTTTGTCGCATTATGAGTAATGCAGAAGAACACGGTAAGTATTATAAACCACGTACGGACCATGAGGATTTGGAAAAGTATAACGAAGGGATTATTTGTCTTTCTGGCTGTATGGGTTCCGAGATTAGCGAAGCAATCCGCGCGGGTGACGACGAGCGGGCGTATGAATTAATCGACTGGTATCGCAATGTATTCAAAGACAGATTTTATCTGGAGATGCAAGACCATGGACATCCGTTATCTACTACGCACTCAGAAGAGCAGAAGAAGGTTAACGATTGGCACATGGCGCACGCCAAAGAGCTTGGCTTGCCGCTCGTGGTAACTTGTGATGCGCATTACTTGAAAAAAGAAGATCAGGATACACACGAAGTGTTGCTCTGCATCGGCACAGCTGCGAATTTATCGGACAAAAACCGAATGACGCTGAAAGACTATGATTTACATGTCATACCAGCAGAAGAAATAATCAGTCATTGGCAAGATACCTGCCCGGAAGCAGTTTTAAACACCAAACGAATCGCCGACCGATGTAACGTAGATTTGCAACTTGGCAGGATATTGATTCCGAAGTTTCCGATTCCAACTGATGAAGATGAAAAAACATATCTAGATCGTTTAGTATTTCAGGGCTTAGTCTATCGCTATGGCGGTAAGACTTTGGAGGAAGCCAGCAAAATACCAGTGCCAGAATGCCGGAAGATTTTGGAAGAGGCTGACAAAGAACGCGATGAAGCACATAAGGTATTGCCTCGCATCGATTATGAGCTGTCCGTGGTAGACAAAATGGGCTATAATGGATATTTCTTAATTGTGCAGGACTTTATCAACTGGGGAAAATCGCAACGTATTGTGTATGGGCCAGGACGTGGTTCGGCGGCAGGGTCAATTTTAGCGTACGCATTACGCATTACCGAGTTGGATCCGTTAAGATATGATTTGCTTTTTGAAAGATTTCTGAAAGTCGG
>JAZOUF010000057.1:0-10188 GCA_045657985.1 Candidatus Nanosyncoccus sp.
CTAATTTGTATCCTAGACCACGAACGGTTTTGATTTCAGTGTGAGAGTTTAGCGATTTGAGCTTTTTTCTAAGATAGGAAATGTAGACTTCAACATAGTTTTCTTCATATTCGGCTTCGGCGCCCCAGACGTGAGCAAGAATTTGTGATTTATTTATTGTGCTGTCTGGTGTTTTCATGAGCATAGTCATGATTTCGGCTTCTTTGTCAGTGAGCGGGATTTGATTAAGTGTGCGGTTAGTAATATTAAGTTCTAGATCGTGGAAAGTAAGGATTTTTTGCTCAGCGAGAGCTGGGCGGCGACAGACGGCATTGATGCGAGCGATAAGTTCTGCGGTTTTGAAGGGCTTGGCTAAATAATCGTCAGCGCCTTGTTCTAGACCTTTGATTTTATCTTCTACTTCACCGAGTGCAGAAAGCATAATGACTGGTGTTTTGATATTGCGATTTCGGATAGCGGTGAGGATTTCTAGGCCACTTAATTTTGGCAACATAATATCCAGAACGATACAATCATAATTTGGTTTTAGTGCTAGGTTTAATCCTTCTTCGCCATCGGCTGCCCAGTCAACTGATATTTTGTTTTTCTTAAGTAAATGAATGACAGCTTCGGCGAGGAATTTCTCATCTTCAACATATAATATTCTCATAATTCTGATTATATTATATATGGATTAAAAATGGCTTAAAATGTGGGGGATAAAAATGTAAGAGTTTAAATTAAAGTTGGTTGTGCTATAATAAGATTATGTTTTTATTGGTATGTTTTGTTGGTGGGGCTTATCATGGGCGATGATGCCAAGATGCGACGTGAACAGCTTATTTGTGAGCTTCTTGCTGAATTAGGCAAGCCAGAACCGAATTATACAATGTTGAAGATGTTGCGGGCGGAAATAATGCAGATTCCGCTTTCTGATGTTTCAGACAATACTGTTGAGGTCGGTGATAATAGTGTTTTAGCTGAACAAGTAGAGCCCGCTGTGCCTATACAAGCATCCACACCGATGCAAACGACTCAAAGTGGGCAGCTAGCTACATCGATAAAGTTGAATGAACCAGTGCAAGTTGCTGCACCAATTGTTTCTGACAGTAATGGCGTGGCGGTGAATACTGGATTTAGGGGAATTTTTGATGGGCTTTCTCTTGGTTTGTATATGGGCAGCCTTTTGATTTTAGCTGGGATTGGTGGATTGGTTGCGTCTGGTGCTGGATTGACGGCATTGCCACTACTCATTATTATGACTTTGTTATTCTATGTCGGTGGTATGATGATGAGAAAGAGTCAACGACTCAAAATGGCAAGCTATACTTTTGTAGGGACTGGAATGGCGATGGTGCCATTTATTGGTGTACTAGTTCATAACGTATGCGGAGGAGACCCTAATTTAATATGGTTACTGACTAGTATTGTGGCGATTCCTATTTATGCTGGTGCGACTTATGTAATGAAAAGTGAAATACTTTCTTATTTTATGATAGCTGGGGTTGCCTCTTTGGCTAGTTCTATGGCTTCAATTTTTAGCGCGGCGATTTCGTGGTGTTTTATTGCGGTGATTCTAGTAGGTGTGCTGTGTGATTTCCTTAGTATAACTGGCGTAACAAAGCGTTTTAAGGTAATAAACAGATCTATAAGGCGGGCGGGGAAGTGGTTGGCGTTGGCGACTCTAATTGCAAGTACGGTGGCGTCGAGCTATATTGGTTTACCTGAATATGCAGCCATGCTATCAATTGTGATGGTGCAGTTAATAATTGATGTATGCAAAGAGAAAGATTTGTTATCAGAAAATCTTCTGCGTGCGGTATTGATTGTATGGGCAATAGTGCTAGCGAATACATTTAGTAATTCTTTACTTGTTGTGAGTATTAGTATGTCTGGTGTTGTATTGGCTGAAATGTGTTATAGCGTATTGCGCGTATTGATTCAGAAGAAGCGATTTATTGAACGTGACCAGGCTGAAACTATTTGGTCTATAGTTTTGATGATTCTAGGCGTGGTGGCTGGTTGTTTGATTGGCGCTGAGTCAGGAAAGAATGCAATATGGGCTGGTGCTGGCGTGGCTTTACTTATAGATACTGCGATTGCGATTTTTGCCATGAAACGTCTTGGCGGTAAGGTGTGGTACGTGGTGCTTGATATGATTTGGCTGTTTCTGCCAATTTCGATTCTTGAAGCGAATACTGGTGCAATTAATTCGGTGTTTAATTTAGTGCTGTGGCTATGCTTGCTACTATACTTGATTGAATTGGTGGTCGTAGAGGTGTTGACTTGGAAATTGGAGGACGTAGTCGCGAATCGTTTGGTGGCGTGTAGCGCTGGTTTATTTGCGACTGTGGCATGTAGTATAGCGCTTCTTAATGGTAGATTTGGAGTTGGTGGGTACTCGGTTGTTTCGTTAATCATGGCCATTGTGGCTATTTGCGTGGCTACGAGAGGTATTTTGAAGAAACAAAAGTTGTTGCAGGAGTTAGCGATTTATTTATTAACCGCTGCAATAGGTTTGTTGATATTGAGATTTAATACCGTGCTTACGCCTGAAATTGCGAATGCGATGATTGCACACGTGATATTTGCTGGTTTTCTAAGTACTAGCCTAATTGTCGATGAGCCAGAAAATCGCGTACGTTTAGCAATAGGCAACGGAATTTTATTGATCATGCTGGGAAGCGGCGCGTTAATTTATACGGCTTTTACTATGGTTCTGTTCCTAGTTGAAGCTGTCGCTACGTTGATATATGGATTGATATTTCAGTATAAGACAATTTGGGTTATGGGGATGGTTGGAATTGTGGCGGCAGTATTTTGGTTCACAAAAGATTTGCCGTATGTTTGGACTGTCCTGCTTGGTTTGACTGTAATTGCGGTGGTTGTAATAACATTGATTAGAAGACAGAAATAATCTAGTGTTTAAAAGCAAAATGTTTGTGCTATAATAAGAATATGCTAGAGCTTCGGGGAGTTACAAAAGTCTACGATACTGGTGGGCTGAAACATAAGGCGCTCGATAATGTGTCGATTAATTTTCGACCATCGGAGTTTGTGGCGATACTTGGGCCATCTGGTTCTGGTAAAACGACTTTGCTGAATATCGTTGGCGGACTTGATCATTATACTTCTGGTGATTTGAAAATTAATGAAATTAGCACGAAGAATTATCGTGACAAGGATTGGGACGCGTATCGTAACCACAGAATTGGTTTTGTATTTCAGAGCTATAATTTGATTCCGCATCAGACGGTACTAAATAACGTAAAATTAGCGCTGACACTTTCTGGTATTTCTAAACGTGAAGCGATAAGACGAGCAAAGAAAGCTTTGGTGGATGTTGGTTTGAAAGACCAAATAAATAAACGCCCGAACCAATTGTCGGGTGGACAGATGCAGCGCGTGGCGATTGCGCGAGCACTGGTGAATGATCCGGACATTTTGCTTGCCGATGAACCGACCGGTGCGCTTGATTCAGAAACTAGCGTGCAGATTATGAACTTGCTTAAAGAAATTGCAAAAGACAAGTTGGTAGTGATGGTAACGCATAATCCGGAACTAGCAGAAGAATATGCAACGAGGATTGTAACGTTAAAGGATGGTAAAATTACGACGGACTCGGATGCTTATGATGGTAGCGTGAAAACCAATTTGGACACGGAAGAAGCGTTTAAAAAGCAAAGAAAGACGCGGATGAGATTTACGACGGCTCTTTCGTTGTCGCTGAATAATTTGCTTACAAAGAAAGGAAGGACCGTATTGGTATCAATTGCGGGGTCGATTGGTATTATCGGTATTGCACTGATTCTGGCGATTTCGGCTGGTTTTCAGACTTACATTGATGACATTCAAGCAAATACTTTGACTTCATATCCTTTAACTCTTCAAAAAGAATCAGCGAATATACTTGGAGTACTACTTAATGCTACGATGGGGTCTGGTAAAGCACATGATGACGGAAAGATTCATGAGGTGCAGATTCTTACCTCTATGCTTGATAGTGTATCGACGAATAATTTGCAAAAATTTCAAAACTATTTAAATGATCATTACGCAGAAGTGAAAGATGATTTAAGATTGGTGGAGAAAAGGTACAATGTTGACCCGTTAATCTATACGATTGATGCGACGAAGGATTTGGCACGGATGAACCCGAATACTTTATTTACGAACTTAATCGGTGATACATCGCTCCTTAATTCATATTCTTCGATGACTTCGGTGTATTCGCAAATGGATAAAACGTCCATGGAAGGTGATATGGAAATACTGGCAGGACGGTTGCCGGAAAAATATAATGAGCTTTTGGTCGTGCTAGCTGACAAGAATGAGATATCGGATCTTTTGACTTATTCTCTAGGTTTACACGATTCGGATGAATTAACGACGTACGTGACTAAAATTATGGCTGGCGAGTCTGTAAAAGTGGATGCTGAGCCTTTAAAGCTTACTTATGATGATTTGATGAAGGTGAAGTTGAAGTTGATTTTGCAACCAGAGCTATATAAATACAATGCGACTTATGATGTATATGAAGATATGAGTGGAGATGAGTCGTACATGATGAATTTGTATAATAGTGCAGAGGAGCTAAAGATAGTTGGTGTGGCGACGCCGCGGGATGATTTGCTTTCCGGGACGAGTGGGGTAGTATACCTGCCGAGTCTAGTGACGCATATTATTGATGAAACTGGCGAGACTGAAGTAGTGAAAAGGCAGCTAGCGAAGCCGGAGATTGATGTACTGTCGAACAAGCCTTTTGGCGAGGAAGGGAATAATTTCGATTTAGCTTTTGCCGACTTAGTGAAAGTAGATGAAGGTAAATTGGCGTCAGCGATTAAAGTGAATATTGACCAGAATGCGATTAATGCTAAGGTGGCGGAACATCTGGCGGAGATTAATGCCGATATTACGACTGATACTACACCGGCTTATGAGGCGGTTTCGGAAAAGTTTGACGAGGTAGCGGACGGTATTGCCAATGAGATTACTGGGACAATTAGCCTGTCTGATGTTGATGGACTGGTAAATGAATTTATGACGAGACAAGATCTGACGGCATTGGTTGATAAATATGTAACGCTCGACGCGCAATTCTCGGATGCCTATAGTGAGATTTTGAATGGTGTGTCGACGGCTTATGGCGGAATGTTAAAGGGGCTTTTGTCTGGATATGTAGCAGCTTATGCTGCAATGGATCCTTCGCTGACGACCGATCCAACCAATCCGGTGGCATTGATGAATTTATTAGTGTTTGGTCAAGTGAAGTCGGCATTTTTTGGGGACGCTAAAGTCAAGGCGGTCTTTCAGCAATTTGCAACGGCATTTACGGAGTTATCTATGCGTCAAAAAATAGTAACGAATGTGCTGGGTTTGGTTTCGTACATTTCGCAGTCAATTGCTGATGCATTTTCGGTGGATTCGGAAGCGTTGATCGGGGCATTTTCTTTGAAATTTTCTGAAGAAGAGTTGACGCGTGTGGTAAATACTTTATTTAGTCGAAATGAGACGACTCTCGCAACAAATTTGTCTAAATTAGGTTACCAAGATTTAGATGATCCGACGTATATTTCATTTTACTTTAATTCTTTTGATGGAAAAACGGATTTCATAAAGTTTGTGAATAATTACAATGAGCTTATGGAAGAGTATGGATTGAAGGATGATGTGATTGAGTACGCAGATACTACTGGTCTTCTCATGAGTAGTGTTAAATCTATTGTCGATGCGGTAAGTTATGTGCTGATTGCATTTGTATCTATTTCACTTGTGGTATCGTCGATTATGATTGGTATTATTACATACATTTCGGTATATGAGCGGACGAAGGAGATTGGGATTTTGCGAGCGATTGGTGCATCTAAACATAACATTTCGTCTATCTTTAATGCGGAGACGTTTATCGTGGGGCTACTAGCTGGGTTATTTGGTATTGGGTTCTCGTACCTTGTAATCCCGATTATCAATTTGGTGATGGGGTCGTTTACAAAAGATATTCCAGGAGAACTTAGTGCATTTTTGGCGCCGGGTGCGGCTTTGGTGCTAGTTGGTTTGTCTGTAGTGCTGACTTTAATTGGTGGGATAATACCTGCGAGAGCGGCAGCGAAGAAAGACCCGGTAGAAGCCTTGCGAAGCGAATAAGGTTGTGATATAATTAGATTCGCACCGGATTATTACGGTGGTGAATATTGGGGATTCGCCAAGTGGTAAGGCAGTGGGTTCTGGTCCCACCATTCGGGGGTTCGAATCCCTCATCCCCAGCCACGTCCTGATGGACGTGCAGAAAAAGTGGGACTCGTTGTTCCAATCGAATCCCTCATCCCCAGCCACGTCCTGACGGACGTTTTTTTGTTTGTGGAAAAGATTACCGCGGAAATTCGTGTTGCAATTATTTTGTTTATGCTATAATGGGAATATGAGTGTAGGAGGTATCAGAAAAGGGTTTACTTTATTGGAGCTCGCAGTTTCAATGTTGTTTTTTGCGTTGCTCTCAATATCGATTGTGGCAGTTATTAATAACGCCATTTTTTCCTATCAACGCGGGTTAGTGCTTAATCGCGTAAATAGCACGGGCAATAATTTTGTTGACGATATACGTAATTCGATTCAGAATGCGGTAAATAGAACGTCACTGGGCAAGAATGTGTCGGTAGCTAAGTACGAAAACGTAACGGTGGATGGCGTTACGAATGAACTGCCAATATATGGGGCTTTTTGTACTGGCGATTTTACTTATGTTTGGAATAGTGGGTATTACAAGTCAAGCAGTGCGACTTTTCTTTCTAAAAATGATAACTTTTATGCGCAGCTTCAGTATAAGGATGGAGATGTTATTAAAACTTATGATGAGGGCAAGTTCTTTAAGTTTATTAAAGTTAAGGATGCGGAACGTGCGATTTGCTTATCTGCTTTAGTAGAGAACGAAGATGGAGAGTTTGAAGTTGACAATGATGCTTTGGGGAATGTGTTCAATGTTACCACGATTGGTAGTGGTGAGCTTGGTGAAGTAACGGATCTTTTGCCGAATGATGGTGATAATGATTTGGCGATTTATGACTTATCTGCAACGGTGCCAGCAGTTAATGCAAGCGAGGATATATCGCTTTATGCTGTTTCTTTTATTTTGGGAACTATTTCTAGCGGTGTGAATATTTCAGCTACGGATGGGACTTGTGCTTCACCAGTAGGGAATAATAATTGGGATAATAATTGTGCTGTGACGAGATTTAGCTTTGTGGCTCAATCGCTCGCTAATGATGTTGGCGTGACGGAGCAGATTTTCTATGATACGCCACAGGATGAAATAAAACCTACTCCAACACCACCAAATCCGACTTTACCGCATTGCGATGAGAACTCGTATTACATGCAAGATTGGAATAGTATGTCTGACTTAGTGGAAGATGAAACTTCTTATCTCCGTGACAAGCGCGATGAAAAATGCTATTCCGTGTCGAAGATGCGTGATGGTAAGATTTGGATGACGATGAACCTCGATCTTGAAGGCGGTAGGACGTTGACGTCTGAAGATACAAACATTGCGAAAAACTTTGATTTGCCTGTTTCTTCAAGCGCACGCTATAACGAAGTCGATACTCCTTATGTATATAACAGTGATGGAGTAACTTGTGCAGCGAGCGTGCCTTGCTATAGCTATTATTCGTGGTATGCGGCAACTGCTGGAGCTGGTACGCAAAATATTACTGGCGGGAATGTCGGCTATGACATTTGTCCGGCTGGTTGGAGGCTTCCGACAAGTGAAGATTATAATTTGCTTAGGTTAGTAACCCTGAATGCATATTCTTTAGTAAATGGCGTGTGGGCGGGTACGTACAATGGCTATGTTTCGCCTATCGACAATAACGTTTCACAGCGTTTTTTTGAAAAAACTGGACAAAGTGGTTATTATTGGACTGCAACGGCAGGTGCGGCAAGCGATTCTTACCCCAATGGCGCATATGCTTTTAGTATTCTTGGTAATACTACGGAAATTGATACGATGGATCGCAGATTTGGAATGGCGGTGCGTTGTATCAAGAAGGGCTATGGTGATGGCACTGAGTATAAGATTGACTATTATTCAAATGATAACACAAATAGGAGTACGGAACAAACTGTAGCGGTAAATGCTAATGTGAATTTGATCAGTAATCCATGGGTACGTGATGGTTATTCTTTCGTAGAGTGGAATACGTCTCCAGAAGGTAATGGTATTTCTTATGCAGAGGGGGAGACTGTAACTAATCTGGGTACGCCTGATAGCACCGCAGTGTTGTATGCTATATGGGCAAAAGTGACCTGTATCGCTTCTACGCCATATATGCAGGATTGGAAAGGCTTTCGTTCGCTAGGAATTGGAGAGACTATTTACTTACGTGATAAGCGTGATGAGAAGTGCTATTCTATTGCTAAGCTTTCAGATAGCAATGTATGGATGACGACGAACCTTGATATTGAGGGGGGTACTATTCTTACTTCTGCATTATCCAATGTGAAAGCGGCATATACTTTGCCGGCTAGCATTTCCAGTGCGACGCAGTTCACGGATGATGCTGGCTCATACGTATATAATAGTGGCAGAACTGATTGTGCGACTGGGTCTTGCTATAGTTTGTATTCGTTTGCGGCGGCGACGGCTGGCGTGAACCCGTCTTCCAGCAATTCGACGAGTGATATTTGCCCGGCAGGTTGGAGACTTCCAACGAATGCGGAGATGTCCGAGCTGATAGGTTTATATCCTACGAGTCAGAAGTTGGCGGATGCTCCTTTCTCAATTTCATTTGCTGGTTATGCGTTGAATAATGCAGTGGCACAACCAGTACTATTGGGCACGTATTGGTCATCTACGGCACAAAGTACGAATAATGGATATCAGCTGTCCGTGGATCGCTCATCGGTTGCAGTAAATGGTCAGGAAAAGAAGTATGGTGCTGCGGTGCGTTGTATGAACATTGAGGCTAATATTGCGACATCGACACGTTCAATCATCTACATTAGAAATCAAAATTCTTCTGATACTGAATCTATACCTGAAGACGCATGGTTGAATGCTCAGGTTCAAATTAAGAATTTGCCAAATGAGTGGACATGGTCTGGTCATAGATTCGCAGGCTGGAATACGAAGAGGGATGGTACTGGTACGAGATATATGCCTGGCGATTTATATACTGTGACTGGCGATTTGGTTCTTTATGCGCAGTGGGAAAGAGATGAAGTAACGATTTCGTATGACGGAAATGGTGCGACCGGTGGTTCGACTCCTGGTAAAACGGTGAACTATGGCGCGGTGATCACGATTGAACAGAATGGATTTACGAAGGGGAATAATCAGTTTATCGGATGGAACACGAAGGCTGATGGTACTGGCATGACTTATTATGTAAACCAGAGTCTGAATTTGTTTGATGACTTGAAACTTTATGCCCAGTGGAAATCTATGGATTATATGGTGATCTATCATTCAAACGATGAGAATAATGCCACGTTTAATGATACGGTGACTTCTACGCAGTCGGTTTATACTTTACCGAGTCCGTGGACGAGTAATGTTGCGCATTTTACGAGGTGGGATACACAAGCTGATGGCAAGGGGACTGGTTATAATGAAAATGAGTTAATTAGCCCAAGTATGTTTAAGGGTGGGGTAATTCATTTGTATGCGCAGTGGGCAATGGGGGCGCCAAATGGATTATATCATGTATTATTTGATGCGAATGGTGGTAGTGGTTCGATGGCGGTACAAGATATGCCGGTGGGACAATATGCACTTCTTGCGAAGAATACGTTTACGAAGCCTGGTCATAATTTCTCGCACTGGGCAGAGAATGCAGATGGGTCTGGCAGAACGTTTACTGACCAGCAGGCGGTGATTGACATTGCGGATAAAGATAAGACTATCACGCTTTATGCGCAATGGCGGCCGGCGGCGGTGATTGATGCAAGTGATCTTAGATGTGAGAATCCGTATCTTGTAATGCAGAACTGGCTAGGGAGTGTAGACGAAATAACGCTTGATGCGATGTTGTGTGATGAGCGCGATGGGAAGAAATATAGGGTAGAGAAGTTGTCTGATGATCTGGTTTGGATGACTGATAGTCTGAAGCTGGATCTTAGTGACAGTAAGACGGTAGTAAATGAGAGTAATACCAATAAACCAACAGCTAGATTCTTAACAGAAATCTCCACTAAGCCTGCTTCACAGAATAC
>JAZOUF010000058.1:0-10004 GCA_045657985.1 Candidatus Nanosyncoccus sp.
CTTTGATGGAGTGCTGGGTAGAGATATGGTTGAGCCACATTTCCGATCGTACGAATAAAGGTCTCGCCGTCGTCTGGAGTATAAGTCCAGGGAGTTTGACGGTATGCTAGAGGAATCTTTTTGTTTCCATTCGTCATTTGGCCTTTAATTCCTACTCCGAACTCCACAAAAGCCGCATATTCTTTGGTCGTAGACACTTTTCCGACCACCGAGTCTTTGACGACTTGTGTATCCGGGTGAATGGATTGTCTGAGTTCGCCGCCGGCTCGGTATTTATTGGTAGGGCAAAGCATTTTGGCTCGGCCCTCAACCATAATCGTCGCTCTATTTACTCCACGTTCTACGTCAGGTAATATTTCCGACTTCATTCGGCCTAGTTTCGTGGCAAATTTCTTTAAGCCCACGACTTTTATTGACATTCTTTACCTGTAATCGTTAGATGGGAGTCGCTCGGTAGAAGATTATTGACCTTATATTTCTTGCCGAGGTAAGTGACGCGGTCTCCAAGCGCTATTTCGGTTTCGTTATCGCAGGTAATTATGATATCTGCATCAACTGACAAGCCTATTTCGCTTTGGAGTTCAGCATTGACGGAGAATCTAACGTTTCCGAGAAATGTACCTTTCGTGGTTTCATCATTTCTGATTACGCCACCATCTGGTTCAATCGTTTCTTGCTTCGTTAGAATCGTGATCTCCTTGTCATAAAAGCGACTAGAAATCTCGTCTTTGAACCTATTAGGAAGCAACATTGACTCTCCTGTAAGGTGCGAGTAGCTTCGAAAAGCCACTAAATAATTCAGAGTCATCTGTCGATACTAGATAACTTTTGACTTTATCCGAGTAGGAAATCGTCTGTCCGTTATCTGATACGCTACTAATATTATGTTCAAGTTCGCCGTCTTTGCTTTCTAGGCTCTCCGTAAAGACTCCAGATACAATTCGTGCCACGATACGCTCTAATTTAGTGTCTAGCACTTCGTCGTTTAAATAGACGAGTACGCGATCTTTGACCTCGAGCGTGACAAAATCTAGTAGATCGCCATCTTCGATCTTGTCATTAAGGAGCTTGGCATATTCCTTGATTCTGGTCTCTTGCGAAGAGTCGGTCATTATTTCTTCTCCGGAGTTTTTGGAGCACTCTCGGCTTTATCGAGAGGGATGTAAGCATCTGGGTATTTCTCGTACTGTTTGATTACATCCTCGCGATTGCACACGAGAGTAAGTCCGGTGCTGACTTGTTTGAATCTCTTGCTCATATTAAGCCTCCGCGATATCTGCGTAGCGGATTAGATCCGGCATGACAGCTTTGGTGCCACGAGAGTAGAATAGACTACAATCGTAGTTATTGGAGAGCTGGATTTTCTCCGGCTCGTAGTCGTCGACAGTGACCGGCTGACCAACTGCACCATGGATAGCACAGATGATGTCTTTGGTTTGGCGGTGGTTAGAATAAATCCTCACGCCATGGAAGACATCTTCTTTGAGGCCACTAATTGGATTTGGCACAGAGTCAATATAATTGAGCAATTTGCCATAGATTGCCGGTTTGACGGAGATTTCGATCATCTCGCGATCAACGCCGTCTACCCAGTCGTTTTGAGTAGTCTCGATAGATTGAATAATGCTTTCGAGATTATCTACGAGTGGAGTTGCGGTTGTAAGGCCGGTAATTTCGGTACCATCGGTGACCATCTGCGCGAAGAAGCGAGTATCAAGGTCTGCGATCATGCGAAGCGCTTGGTTTTTCTTGCGCTTATCCATAATGGACGCGATGCCATAGAGCTTGACATCTTTCTTAGCAATTTCTTCAACGATTTCTTTATCTTCGTTAATATTAATGGTGACCTTACCGGTGTTTAGAATCTTCTTGCCAGCTCCGGCCGCACGAGCAGTACCGTAGTCATCTACTTGTGCGTTCTTGAAGCGGTCAATCTCGACACTACCAGTCGTAGGATCGCCAGAATATTCGGTATTCTTCATCTTTTCAGAGACGGCACCTTTTTGGATAGCCTCAATGACGAATCCCTGAATCTCGGCGAGCTTATCGGCGGTATTTGCGTCGATATTAATGCTTAAAGCATCAGTTCTTGCCATAGTTTATTCCTTTAGAATGACCGTAAACCTGCTTGAGATTTCTTAATCTCGGTTTTCGGTTTTGTACCCTCGCCATAATCTTCGGGGGAAGTGCCAGCTAGTTTGGCTTTTACGCCGGCTTCTACGGCCTTATTGAAAGCTTTTTCTAGCTTATCGATATTGGCATTGGTTTTATCCTCATCAATATCAATAACGAAGTCTACGAGGTCTGTGTCGATATTTCTATCAGACAGTGCATCTTTAGCATCGGCTCTGCGTTCTCGGAGGGTAATTGTACGCTCGCGATCTTCGAGTTCCTTTTGCTGTTTGGCCTTGAATTCCTTTTCGCGTTCAGCCTCAGAGAGTTTACTCTGACGCTCGGCCTCAGCTAAAGCTTTCGAGACTTCATCTTTAAGCTTTTTCTCGGCTTTAGAATTGGCTTCGGCAAGACGTTTGCTCACGATATCGTTAACTTGTTCTTGCGTAAACGTAGTAGGCTTTTCTTCTTGGCCTTTATCCCCGGAATCGTTTTCCGGTGCAGGATTATTTTCTTTATCCATAAAATCCTCTGTTTTACGCCCATCGGCTAGTGATTAGCTACAAAAAACGGCAAGGTTGTCCTTGTCGCAATTAACTAATGTATATTCGAATTATAACATAAACAATTTGTAAATAAAAGGATTCTAAGTTAAAATAATCTTAGTGCTACTATTTGGGAGGTAGCCGGTCGGTTTCTTTTAAAATTTTTGTTTTCCGGTCGGAGTATCAGATAGAGAAGCACTTGAGAGACGCTATTGGCTAGGCGTCTCTCTCTTTCGATTCGCTATATTCATGCTTGTGCCTCTCATATTCATTTTTAGCATCATTAAGCGCATCTTTGATAAGTTTTTTCTTTAAAAATACGATGGTTTTTAAAATATCTTTGGCACTTTTTGTTACGCTACTGCCATTAAATGCTCCCATCTCACGAAGCGTATTGATAGCTTCCTTATACTCGTCCTCATATCTACTGCAAGCATAATACTTAATTTCATATTCTAACACCATGTCGAATTGTATCGCTATGCGCAATACGCGTTCTAACTTTGTTAGTTGTTCTACTTCATTAAAGTAAGGACGTGGACTCCACATTGGTAACATTGCAAACTGCGACTCCCAATAGGTTTTTTTGATATTCTCGATTCGCTTTTGATATTGACGCTCGCTTAGGTTATTAACTCTACTCAAAACGCTTCTTATTTTGTCTTCATTGAATCCGTTAATTTTATTCTTTATCGTATCGATATACGCATGACAACGAGATGGAATCCTATATTTATCTTTATAAAGTAGGTATGAGTGGTCTTTTTCTTCAATTATTTTGAAATCATCGATGTTTTTTAAGAAAACTTTATTTCCAAAACCAACCCAAGCGTAGTCGAATTCAGCTATTTTGTGCCACACATCATAGCTAGGATCTTCATGCAGTATTTCCCAAAGTTCGTCGTCGATATTATTAGGCTCAATAAGATTGACTAACTTATCATCATGTAGGTAATAATAAGTCGGCTTAGATGGGCCCATTCTGCCACCAGTTTCAGCATACACTAGATCTTCAACATTAATCCTCTTTGCGATTTCAACGGTAATTGGTAGTGTTTCGCATTCAGCTATTTTTTGTCTTTCCATCTTTTATCCTCATGTATTGCTCACGATAAGTTTTTTTACCAAGTTCTATTGTCTTGCTAAAGTTTTTCATATCATTCTCCCAATCTTTTGCCGTATAGGTCGCGAGCATTTCTTTAACTTCTTTACGAGTTTTACCATCGCCAAGGTGGGAGATAACCATCAAATCATGAAGTAGAAGTGGATCTGCAGGTGTTAGTTCTTTGAGAGTCTTTGTAGCCTTTGGGCCATATACTTCTTCTACGTCTCTCCACGCTTCTTCGAGCTCAACGGATTCAGCCATTCGTTTTGCTATCTTTTCATATTCGCGTGCGTATTTCATTGCTTATATTATAACATTTTTCTACAAAAAATCAGCCCGATTGCTACACGTAGCAGAACTACGCGGAGGGCTGACTTTATGTTCTTATTATAGCATACATCTTTTCTATGGCATAATTGTCGGAACATCGGCAGGGTGAATATTTGGGTTGTATTTCACATCTTTAATCCAGTCGTTGTAGCTCATGTTGGGGACGAAATATTTTCCGCCAAGCTTATTTCTAGCGGCTCGCATCTTGGGTTCGTAATCTTTTCCGATATATCCGCGTACTGTTGAGCGGCAGAAAGGGTGAAGTGGAGGATAATTGTATCCCTCTTGTCGCTCACTCATCTTGTAGATCTGACCATCCTGACTTCGGCACATATCTGAAGTTCGTCCGTCAAGCGTGGCTACGAACACATACTGATCTATGCCCATTTCTCGGTAAGCTATGAATTCCGTTTCGTTCTCGAAGTGATTAGTTTCTGTCCGGATCAGTCTTTCTGCGTAGAAACTTCCGACATTAAACCTTTGTCTAATTTCATACAAAGCGCGTTCTTCGCTCATTCCGGTCATTATCGCCTTGGTAAGAGTCTGTTGGAGTTGTCCTGCTAGAGTATTGGAATTACCCCAGATTCGCTTGCTGTAATTCGCGCCTTGCCACGGCGTATTGAGTAAGACTTCAATTCCGCGCGAGTTCAACTGTTCAAACGCAGGAGTTGCGCCGATTCCTTTGGCGGTATCATAGATTGTTTTACCGAAGGCTCCGTTTATAGTTTCGATATGGGATTTGGTCTCTATTTCGTTTTCTAAGATAGCTAATTGCTTCGTTCGGCTCCATAGTTGAGCATTTATCATCTCGAGTCTTCTTATACGCCCTTGGAAACGTTTAGGCAGATATTTAGATAATCCAGCGGCTTCCATATCGGCATAGAACTTTTCAACTTCAGCAGTCGGAACTATCTTATTAAGTGCCGTCATATCGAATTTGTTTTCTCGATAGAATGATTCGTAAATGGCCTTAAGACTAGCTACCGTATCTTTCTCGGCTTCTTCATAGAGAATCTCAATCTCCCGGAAGTGCCACTCCGAGTTTCGCTCAGCTTCAGTTAGTCTTGCAATTGCGCGTTTATCCCAGTATCTACTCGACCTCGTCTGTACCATTATTTGCGTCCTTTATCTCGTTCTTGGCGAACTCTGCGGCCGACTCTAATGTTGTCTCATCTTCTTTGGCGGCGAGCTCAACTGTTTCTTTAGAGTCACGTACAAACGATAATTGACTGACTAGGAGCTCTTTATCGACTATACCTTGTAAATTTAAGATCATCTGCGACGTTTCGTAATCGTTACGAGGCAGATTGCGTTTAAATATTGCATCTACTTCTTCTGTTGGCACGATCGGCATACTGGATTTGGTGTTGAGGAAGTTGTTGTACAGACGGAAGCGCTCCATTAAACCACGCTCGAAGTATCGCTCTTTATTCTTGATGTTTTGGTCGAATGCAAGAAGCTTGTAGCTGATTGCGACACCAGATGAGTTGTTGGCGAAATTCTCGTCAGCTAGATTTGGAGTCATACTAATCTTATGGATATCGTTTTCGATGTTTTTACGAAGAATATCGGTATCTGATTCATTGAGCGTCTTTATGAGGTACTCGATTTTACCGTCCATCGGGATATTTGAAATCATCCGGTGTTCTTTGAGCTCGGCCATTTGCTCCGGCGTGAATTTCATGCCGTAGAAGCAGAGAATTGCATCCACGAGCTGCTCGCGATCATTTACGCGGTCGCTCTGGATTAAGTTATAGGCATCTATTAGGCTTACGACCGTTTCGAAGTCGCCTAGATAATCCTTGTTGTTTACGAACTCAATCATCGGCACTTCTTTAAACGCATGAGCGTCCTCTTTTTCGAGGATTAGATTGGCTCCTTTTAATTTGTAATTGCGGACTACTTTATTATCTACAAATATCACGTCGTAGTATTCCGGATTTGTGTCTGTTGGCTTTTTGAAGATTGGCCGATAGTTTACAGCGAACATCTTATTGTGTTTGATCGTATTATCATAGGCTATAATCGTGTTTCGGACGTCAAGAATAGCCGATTCCGGCTCCGCGTCTTCATTTGCAAATACATACTCATATTGGAGGCCGAATATCGCACAGTTCTTGGCAATTTCCGAATCATTATCATTCATTGTTTGCTTCTTATAGCTATCAATGACTGCGTCGATATTATATTTGGCGCTCGCTTGGTATTCGACCGGGTTCCCGAGCAGGTATCCTACATTCGTATCTACGATATACTTCGCATGGTTGATCATTACTTTGTTATTGTGGAGTAGATCAGGCTTCTCTCGGTGGAGAATGTCCTGGTCTCCGATATAATAACGATCTAGAGTGTCAAATCGCTCTCGACGTTCTTCATTGTAGTCGATAGCCTCTTTGATTATGGTTGCGTTGATTTCGGTGTCTTTTGGTAGGGTGTATTTCATAATTATCCTTTCCAATAATGGTTGCGGTGCCTGGCTCTCGGGGAACTAAGCATCGATTTATCGAGGAGCTCTACCTCTCGTGGCTCAGAGACATATTCATAAATGCTCGCCAATACGTCTACCGCATCATCGTGAGCATTCTTACCTTTCTTTTGGTAGCTCATGACTTGGCGGTAGAACTCCGGGAAGCGTTGCCGCCATCCGAGCGGCATATAAATATGGTTCTGAACCCAAGCGGAAGACGCTAGGATTCTTGATTCCTTATTATGAGTCTGTGGGACTGCACGGATATCACAACGATTGCTCGAGTATTTCTCATTCAGTATTCGTTCTACATTTCTGGCGAAACCTCGGCCACCATTATTACTTTCGATTAAAGAAGTTGTAGTTTCTCCTGAGAATAATAGATCGGCGACTTGGTTTTCTGTCGTCTCCATCGCCTCATCTGTAAATACTAGATTCGTGATGTAGAATTCGTTTTGATAGATTATGCCATTTATAGAACACAAGAAGTCAGTTCCAGTATCGGCCGTATCTGTGAAGTTAATTACGTCGGAATATGGTGGCAATTTCTCCCATTCTTTAAATTCGCCGTAGAGCCTCCCGCCTACATCTATCGGTTGCTGATTATAGTTGGCTTCGACGATATCTTGGTTCATTTCGCGAGTCTTTATTTCATAATCATGTCTGCTCAATATTTCATCACAGAGCATCTTTCCGTCGTCCTGAACGGCTTTCATTGTGATTATCTCTACATCGTCGCCATAGGCACTCACGATCCGTCCGGCAAGGTCTCCGAGCGCCCAGCGTGTCATGATGACTATTACTTTCCAGTCGTTGCCCTCAAGGCGTTGAATCATTGTGTTGGTAAACCACGCCCAGTGTTTGTCTAGAGTCGCTTCGTTATAGGCTTCTTCGGCATTCTTGATAATATCATCGATCAGAACAATATTTGCACCGAAGCCAGTTGCTGTACCGGTTGGTGATGTGGCAAGATAATTATTCTTACTACTCCCAGTTAGCGCCCATAGGCTTGCGCTTGCTTGGCCGCGCTTTATCTGAGCCCATGGGAAGATGTCGGAATAGACTATATGTTCATCATCGGCTTTTCTTTCCGAAATTGTATCTCGAACTTTTCTTGCGAAAGATGTAGAAAGAATCTCGTTGTATGAACCTGTCATGACGGCTATTTCTGGGTTTTGCCCAAAAAGCCACTCTACTAGACATGTGGCCGTAAAGCTCTTGTAATGACGCGGCGGTAGGTTAATGACGAGAAAATGCTTCTTAGTCTGTTCCATAAAATTCTGAATCTTATCGCATATTTCCGTCAGATATTCGCGGCTTGCTTTGTAGTGGTTAGGATATAATAATCGGCAATAGTCGATGAAACTTATCCTAGCCATCTCAAGCCGTATTTCGCGCATTGCGTACGGATTATTTCTTATTTCTTTTAGAGTTGCCATCTCCAGCTAATTTCCTCAGCTGTTCCAGGGTTAATCCCTTTAGTGGGTTATCTTCGGGTTCCTTAATTTCCATATCGACCGGTTGGGTTGGTAAACCCTCAGCTTGATTGAGCGCTACTTCGAAGTCTCGTGCTGACTTTCTAGCACGATCTGCTTGGGTAAGGGCAACGAACTCTCCATAGGTCATCTTTCTGTCAGATTTCATCACTTGGATTCGTTCACGTACTTTTTGTGCCGGCATGCTCCAAAACTTTCGCAAGTAAACCCTTGGCGAATGTTGAGGATTGCAATTTTCTGGTTTTGTGATGTCATATCTGTCGTCTGGACGGTCTCTAAAAGTTGTTGGCGGCTTATATCCTTTTAAGTAGCGGCCGCGTGAATCTCGGGGTACATCCACTTGCGTTGAAGTGGATTTGACAATTTCATTTTTTGTTTTATTAGCCATTTTTAGTCTCCACTTTTGGCGTAAAACTATCCCATCCATCATCACTTTCGTCAAGGCCTATTTTATTCACGAAACGATAGTATCTTTTTCGAATTACATCACAGAATTTTGGATCTAGCTCCATGGCATAGCAGATACGTCCAGTCTGCTCGGCGGCGATTATTGAACTTCCGCTTCCGGTAAATAGATCAAGTACGATTTGATTCGGCTTCGAGCTATTCATCATTGCATTCGCGCCGAGAGTTACCGGCTTTTGCGTTGGATGAACATAAGTCGTCACTTTGTCTCGATCGAAATCCCAGACCGTTGATTCATTTCGTATATTCTCGATCATTTTGACGAGTTCTTCTTTCTTCATATCGTTCAGCTCGCGTCGCTTCAGCCCGAGAATGGTTTTCTTATCTCGTCCGCCATACCACTTCGCATGATGATCCTTTCGCCATAGATACATACAAGCTTCGTGAGCATAGTGGTAATCATATCGTCCGAGCGTCATGCCTTTGTTCCATATCAATTCTTCTTTGTAAACGAAACCAACATCCTCAAGTGCTTTTCTGAATTCGATATGGTTGCTACTTGCGAACCAGCAATAGACAGCCGCTTCTGGAGAAACAAAACCCTCCGCCGCTGAAAATGCGTCGAAGAGAAAATCGTATAAGACGCTATCTTTTAAATCGTCGTTTTTGATCGAGCCTTGTTTTTTGCTCTTGTAATTCACACCGTATGGTGGATCTGTATAGAGTAAGCTCGCAATCTTGCCGTTCATCAGTGTCTCTACGTCACCAAGTTTTGTGGAGTCGCCACACATTAAGCGATGCTCTCCAAGCTGATAAACTTCGCCGTATTTACTGATCGGTTCATTCTTTTCGTCAAGTTCAGGAGCAATGTCTTCTTCGATTT
Organism: Candidatus Nanosyncoccus sp.; assembly: GCA_045657985.1. Lineage (GTDB taxonomy): Bacteria > Patescibacteriota > Saccharimonadia > Saccharimonadales > Saccharimonadaceae > Nanosyncoccus. Next base: position 9,344 of record JAZOUF010000058.1, read on the forward strand.
CTTTTTCTACTTCTTCTAATTCCAGGTCTAAACCCCAGTCGGCAAGGTCTAAGTCTCCCCATTCTTCTGCGAGCTTATCCATATCCCACTCGCCATTATTGACGTTATCGCGAATCACGATCTCGCGCTCACGTTCTTCGGTTAGGTCTTTAAGTAAATAAGTCGGGACTTCTTTTAATCCTAGGTATTTAGCCGCATCATAGCGCTGATTGCCGGCTATGATTACTAACTCCCCAGTGCGGTCGGAGAGGAGAAGTGGTCTCGCCTCGAAATAGTCAGGATTGTCTTTTATTGACTTTACGAGAATTTGAAAGTCCTCGCTACTAATCTTGCGAGGATTATTTTCTAGTTTTCTTAAATCTTCGAGCTTTCGATACTCCATTGATATCCTTTCCGTCCTGAACGCGGACTTTGTATTCTTTGCCATAGATATTGAGACTTGCTTCGCCATCCTTTACCTTATCTGTCACGTCATAAGGCTCCTTATGGATGTGGACTACCACTCGGCCGTCGTTATCTGATTTTGCGTTGATGATTTCTACCATAGATACTCCTTTCTCGGTATTTACGACTAGTCTTTTCGAGAAGTTCAATTAGGTCAGCAATCGTTTCTGGTGGAAACTTGCCGCGGTATCCAATGAATCGAATTTCTAGTCTCTTT
>JAZOUF010000059.1:0-16880 GCA_045657985.1 Candidatus Nanosyncoccus sp.
TAAAGATGTTTCCCACCTCTGCCGCAGTCGTCTCTTCGAATTTTTCACCAGCTACCCCCAAATCCTTCAACACCTCGTCATTGTAGACTTCCTTATTAAGCACCGTAGAATAATCACTATTATGATATATAGTATCCTCGCCCACTGGAAGCAGTGTCTGGTATTCATGCGAATATTTTGAGAAAATTCCCCCGCTCGCAAATGTCTCATAGGTATCGTCACCTAGTCCTATACGCTCAAATATTTTAGCGTAAGCCCCCTCCACTTCTGCATAAAACTTATCCAAATCCTCCTCGGAAGCATGGAAACTATACAAATCCTTCATCAAGAATTCGCGTCCGCGCAGTATTCCTGACTTCGCTCTTAGCTCATTCCTAAACTTGGTCTGGAATTGATAAACGGACAACGGTAAATCTTTATAACTTGAAATATACGACTTCAACATACTCACCATTGGCTCTTCGTGAGTCGGCGCAAGTCCTAATTCCCCGCCAGATGCCAATTCTGTCTTGAACCAAATATCTACTTCCTGATCGGAAAATCTCCCCGTTTTTTCCCACGGTTCCGGATTCTGCAAAGACGACATCAAAACCTCTTCAGAACCCAATTTATTTAGCTCCTCGCGGATAACGTTCTTGATGTTCTCTAATACCCTAAGTCCTAGTGGCAAAAAGTCGTACACCCCTGCCATTTCCTTATGAATGTATCCCGCACGCGTTAGTAGTGCGCCATTAGCGGCCGTTTCATCCTTCGGCGCAGTCCGCAAAGTCTTAATAAAAGTTTTAGATAGTCTCATAATACATCATTATAACACACCAAAGCAACAGGGGTTATATTGACTTTTCAGATAAAATATGATATAATGAAAATATACCTAGCACTTTTTATATTTTGCCAAAAAATAAGGGAGGTATAAAATTATGGCAAAAACTTTGGTTTACGAAATGAGTCCTCGCACCTGGAACAGTATTGGGGAGATGAAAGAACATCTGTTTCGTATTGCCAAGCTTGGCGTGGATCATGTGTGGCTCGCCCCTATGTATCCTTCACCCGGCTTTGACTATGGCTATGACGTGTCTGATTACAAGGCTATTGATCCACGTTTTGGCACTATGGAAGAGTTTGATGACTTCGTGGAAACAGCTCACTCGCTCGGCATCGGCGTGCTGATGGATTTGGTATTAAATCACACTTCCACCGCACACCCCTGGTTTAAGGAGAAGCCCGGCTATTACTGCTGGTCCGACACCGATCGTCCAGAATGGCATAATCTTTTTAACAATGGTTCCGCCTGGGAAAAATATCATAGCGATGACCCCTCCGAGGAATACGAACGCGGCTACTACTTACATCTTTTTTGTAAAGAGCAAGCCGATCTCAATTGGTTTCAAGGCGATTTAATCAATGAAGAACTGTTAAAAGAGTTTAAGGATATCGTCTGGTTCTGGCTAAATAAGCACAACATTGACGGTTTCCGTCTTGATGCTCCGCAGTGTCTCAATAAAGACCTCAGTGCAGAATTCATGGACATTAGCGAACTGCTGTCTTTAGATGGCGGCATGGAATGTGTCGTCTCCGCAATTTTTGGCGATCCTCGTATGAGCACCTGGGATGGCGAAGACCCATTTATTATTGCGGAGTTCTTCGATTACACGCCAATAAATATGCTGGCCAAATGTGCTGAGGCTATTCCAGAGATTGATTTTTTCATGAATCCAATGATCAAAGACGGTATTATCGGAGGTAATAGCGATAGACTACTGAGTTACTGCATTAAAGCATCGGCTGCGGAGCCCAAGTTCATGTTGAATCTCGAATCGCATGACACCCCCCGCTTCACCTCATTTTCTGGCCTGTCTGCCCACAAGATTATTGATCTCATGTTTGACAGCGGTGCTGAAGGTATCTGCCTCTATCAGGGCCAGGAGCTTGGCCTCACCAATCCGATTTGGACACAAATGACCGACGAGGGCATGCTAAAACTTGACGCCTTGACGGCGATGATGTATCAGAATGGTAAAAATCTACACGAACTCCGCAAGCTTTCCCGTGCAAACGCAAGGGTTCGGCTTCCTCTTACGGAATACCCTTGCCAGGAAGACATTGAAGGTTCCGTCTTGGAGTATACCAAGTCCAAAATCAATGACTGGAAATCAAGCTCGTAAACCAGACACTATTAATCCACCTCTCATGAGGTGGATTTTTCTATCCCATTCCCACTACAAATAGAAGGAAAAATGCCACCCCATTCTTAATCATGTGGGTCAAAATACCAGCATAAATAGTCCCCGTAATCTCGCGTAAGCCGCAAAGCACTATTGATAATGCAAATACATTTACGCCTACATTCCATTGTAAGTGCACCACGCCAAAAAGTATCGACACTATCAAAATAGAAATAATCATCCCCGCCACGTCAGGCATTTTGCCAGTTAGCTTCTCGCGTATTTTGCCATACAGCCATCCACGAAAAATAAGCTCCTCAGCAATTGGTGCAATTACTACAAGAGTAATAAACGCTATAATCCTGTCTCCGCTACCCATGTAAGCACTAAACCCCACGTTCTGCGCCTGTTCAACATCAAACCATGGAAAGAGTGTGAATAGTGCCACTAACCCCGCTGCCAGCACTAATGACACTATAAAACCAATCGGTGCTAGTCCAATATCGGTCCAAGTTGGGAGCCCCGAAAGCCCCAACTCCATGCGTGCTTCTGTGCGCATGAGCTTCTGTTTAACCGCCGCTCTTTGTTTTGTAATGTTCTTTTGCTTTTGTTTGGTCTTATTGTGTTTCTCTTTGATTAGAGCCGGCACACCAATCACTAGTACTAGCGCTAAAATATAAACAACCGCTGAATAAACGGCCGTCCAAACCGGTTTGTCAAAAGTTTTGGCACCCAATATAGCAACCATAATGTATCCCACCGCATATTGCGTCGCGATTACTGACAAAAAAGTCCACAAGCACATTAGCAGGATGCTAAGTGCTACCATCTAGAAGAACCTCGTAATATCAAGTATTGTTACCGCAAACATCAGAATCAAAAGGACAATAAACGCTCGCGAGACAATTTTTTCTTCGGTTTCCTTAGTCAACTTCTTCCCGCGTAGTTTGTAAATTGTGATTAGAAGCCACCGTCCACCATCAAGTGCTGGTATTGGCAATACGTTCATGCAGGCGAGCGAAATCGAAATAATCGCCGCAAGAAACGCTAGATTAGCCGGTCCAGCTGAGGTAAATGCCGGAAATAGCACTCCAATAATACCTACCGGCCCTGACACCGAGTCGCCCACTGCCGAAATCGCTTCCTGCCCCTCTTCGCGTACATTTGAGTCGAAGCTAAATAGTGATCCTATGCCACGCACCAAGTTCCATAACATCTCGCCAACACCCTTGAAGGTCTGTCCAGTAATTTGCGCTGTGAGCCCTATACCTACCAGTGGTGCCGACCAGGTAGAATAAGACTTCATTTGTGACGTTTCCATCTTTATGCCCAGTAGATATTCTGCATCAGCTGGATTGAGAGTCACGTCCGTCTCGACGATTTCTGAATCTTTAGAACACTCGCACTCACCACTAATGCAGCTAGGCTGCTTGATGCAATCCCCGCTGATACCACGCGCAACCTTAAAAACCACCGTTTCGCCAGCGTGCTTAGCATCATAATCGGTAATCTCGCTGGCATATTTCATGCCCACGTCATCAACTGACAAAATATAATCACCGACCTGAAGGCCCGCTCTAGACGCAGGCGAATCAGATTCTACTTCTCTAATCTGCACCGGTACCCACTCAACGCGCGTATCCTCCGCCACAGTGAATTGTCCGTCCAAAAAGTCCGGCATCCCTGCCCAGGCCAGAATCGTCAAAATCACAATTGCTGTGAGCCAGTTCATTGCCACACCAGCGAATAAAATCTTCGTCTTTTTCCAAAAACTCGCCGCTCCGAACGTCCCCTTTCTTTCATCCGCTGCCGACTCTCCATCCATCTGGCAAAATCCGCCAATTGGCAACCAGTTAATACTAAAAACCATCCCCTTTTGGGCGATTGTTTTATCTCCGTTAGAATATACTACTTTAGTCGCTTTGTCTTTCGGCCAATCTTTCCGTGGGAATCGTTTCCATTTCCCAGTTTTCTCGTCTTTAATCCAAGCTATCGCCCGTGGCGGGAAGCCAATACCAAACTCTAATACATTTATGCCATTTCTTCTTGCTGCAATAAAATGCCCAAACTCATGCAAGATTACGAGAATCATCAGCACTACCAAACCAACGACAACGCCAACAAATATATCCATACTTCTATTATAACATTATTTTCCGAATCTACGGTTACGCTTTTCGTATTCTTCTAAGATTGTTTTAATGTCATCACTACCCATCTCCGGAAAATATTTTTCTATAAACATTAGCTCAGCATAAGCACTTCGCCAAAGCATGAAACCAGAAGTGCGTTCTTCCCCAGATGTCCGTACTACCATATCTACGTCTGGCACTTCTGGATGATAAAGATGTTTTCGGATAGTTGCTGGCGTAATCTCTCCATCCGACTCATTTGCGATTCTTGCCGCATCGGCGATTTCTTGCTCACCACCATAATTAAAACAGAAGCATACTGTAATGCCAGTACAATCGCTAGTTAAGCGTTCAGCTTTTTCAATCACACTAATCAGCGTTGGTGAGATTTTCTCTCTAGAACCTAAAATTATCAGCTTTGCATTGTTCGACTTTAATTTTTTGGCGTATTTTAGGATCCTGGTTTCGGCTAATTTCATAATGTAGCCCACTTCGTCCGCACTTCTTCCCCAATTCTCAGTTGAGAATACATAAAAAGTTAAAAACTCAACCTCAGTTTTGCTGGCCGCTTCGGTTAGCTCTTGAATCGCATCAAGCCCTCGCTTATGCCCTTCAATTGTCGGCAAGCCTCGCTCTTTTGCCCACCTTCTATTACCGTCGGCAATAATTCCCAAATGTCTCAGTACCATTGACTAAATCTCCAAAATATGATATAATGATATTATAGTTTCATTATTTCGTCAGATTTAGCCTTGAAAGTTGCATCAATCTTATCACTATATTCTTTAGTTAAATCGTCAATTTCTTTCTCGGCACGCTTTTTCACGTCTTCACCCAAATCTTCGGCGGATTTTAATTCTTTACGTGCGTCTTCACGGATATTACGTAGTGCCACCTTAGCTTGTTCTACTTTAGCTGAGGCATTTTTAACGATTTCCTTGCGACGTTCCTCCGTCAATGCTGGAATTGGCACCCGAATCACTCGTCCATCGTCTGACGGATTAAGACCAAGTGATTGATCGGCTCGAATCGCGCTTGCAATTGATTGAATCGTGGATGGATCAAACGGTGTAATCACTAGCATCGTGGCATCCGCTGCCGTTACATTGGCTACTTGATTAAGCGGCATAAATTGACCATAAGCCTCCACCTTAATGCTAGATAACATATCTGGATGTGCGCGCCCCGTACGTACTTTCTTCATTTCATCATTAAATCGTGCCAGCGCCTCCTCCATCGCTTTGCGTTCTTCCTTGGTGTCAAACATAATAACTCCTTGTTTATACTATTATTATAACAAAAATAGCCCCGCAGGGCTATTTTTTACTCGGTTACGCCAAGCTCAATGCGTTTGAATTGCTTTACGGTGATGTTTTCACCAGTTTTCGCAATCGCTTCCTTGATAAATTGTTCTACGGTCTTTGAGTCATCCAAGATGTATGGTTGATTCATTAGAACCTTATCTGAAAAAGCCTTCTTTACCTGTCCAGCTAAGATTTGCTCCTTCATATTTTCTGGACCTTTGAAGTTCTCTTCTAGCTCTTTCATCTTGGCGGCGCGCACTTCCTCCGGAATGTCGTCTTCCGACACGTAAAGTGGCGACATTGATGCGACTTGCATTGCGATTTGGTGTGCCAAAGTCTTGAATTCATCAGTTTTCGCTACGAATGAAGTTTCGCAGTTCACTTCCACAATCGCCCCCAGACGTCCATCATGAATATAAGACTCTATCAAGCCTTCACGAGTCTCGCGATCACCGCGTTTCTCCGCCTTAGTCAAACCTTTTTTGCGCATGGCTTCCAAAGCCTTATCAAAATCTCCAGCGGCTTCTACAAGTGCTTTCTTAGCATCGGTTAATCCAGCACCAGAAAGCTCTTTCAATTTTTTTATTTGTTCAACTGTTATTTCAGCCATTTTTGCCTCCTTATTATATATATAGTGCGTGTAAATTTTTGCCAAAAGTGATTATTCACGGTAATTATTTCTTGCCCTCTTTAATGGCGGCCACGAAATAATCAAGCACGAGCTTGGTTGCCTTGATTGAATCATCATTGCAAGGAATTACATAGTCAATATTAGTTGGGTCTACATTCGTATCAGTCAAAGCAAACACTGGGATATGCAAACCGTTAGCTTCCTTAATAGCGTTCTTGTCCTCCATTGCATCAACCACAATGATAGCCGCCGGTTGCTCGGTCATATTCTTAATGCCACCATAGCGTTCATTGAGAAGGTCAATTTCTTCCTGGAACCTCTGAACTTCAAGCTTAGAGTAGCGATTTTCAAGTTCACCAGAAGCCATGCGACGCTCTAAATCTTTGAGCTTCTTGATTTGGCGGTTCACGGTTTCTACGTTGGTTAGCGTGCCACCAACCCAACGCACTGTTACGTAAGGCATTTCTACGGATTCAGCAGCTTCCTTCACGGCATCTTTCATCTGCTTCTTGGTGCCGACAAATAGAACTTTCTTGCCACTCTTCGCGATTTCGGTGATTTTTGGCAAAGCCGTCTCAAGTCCTTCGACGGTCTTTTCTAGGTTGATAATATGTGCATCCTGGCGTTTGCTATGAATGTATGGCGCCATCTTTGGGTGCCAGCGGCTTGTTTTGTGCCCAAAATGAGCACCAGCTTCAAGCAGAGCTTTCATATCGACAGCTACGGTCATATATGATTTCCTTTCTCTTCACTCCCGGGTCCTCGCATTAAACAGGAAATCTCCCAGAAGTTGTTTCATTAAATGGTATATACTTCCATTATATCACATCTTTACTTTTTTGTAAACCTCTGATATAATTACAACAATTATGAGTAAAACAGAATTACACCCTAAAGATTATCGTGATGTCGTCTTTATGGACGAGGCCGCGAATTTTTCGTTCCTCACCAAGTCAACTGCGAAGAGCGAAGAGACCATCAAATGGGAAGATGGCAATGAATATCCATTAGTTAAGGTTCAGATTTCTTCTAAGAGCCACCCATTCTTTACCGGCGAAGAGAAGATTATCGATACCGAAGGTCGCGTCGACCGCTTCAAAGCTCGCGCTGCAAAGGCGGCTACAATGAAAGCTGCTCTTGAAAACAAAGCGAAGAAGGCTGCTAAAGAATCAGAAAAGAAAGCCACAAAGGCTGAATCCAAAATAGAGGCTTAGCCACAAAACAGAAAACGAGTTAGATTAATTTCTGGCTCGTTTTTTTGTGTCATTTTTCTTTCATTCAAACATTCGGGCACCCTCGCAGTTATGAGTGCCCGAACTATGTAGAGTATATTAATTGTTTAGCGTCGTTTTGTCTTATTAGTCCCGCTTGCCTTCTTGCTAGTTTTTGTAATAATCAATGTTCCTGCTAACGCTACACTGATAAACACGATAAGACCGGTAATAAGGTAGTCGCCTCGTGAGATATTAAGCTGCTCAAAGAAGTTGCCAGTGTCCGGCACTAGAATATCCTCTTCGACAGTGTAATCAAACCAAAACTCATATGGTTGATAAATTACTTCCCCATCTCGATCGTATGCAGTTACTTCAAATCTATACTTACCGGCTGGTAAATCATAATCACTAAACGGTAGAGTTACAGTCGTCGTAGGTGGCTCCACAGTTACTGGTGATAACTTAGTGATTTCGTTGCCATTTTCATCATAAACTCTAATCACGATGCTTGAAACATTTCCATTCGTCTCGTCTTCGCCGGTATCCGCCACATAATCTAGCGTTAATTTTACATTTTCGTCTTCGGTTTCTTCCGCCTGCACCGCTACTGGCAAGTAGTAAAATACCACCGAATCCTCGTCATACACGCCCTGTTCCCCGACACCTCTCGCCGTTACTACGTATCTTCCGTAGCCATAATCAGAGGCGTTGATTTCCACTATTTTTGCCGCTGATGCTCCCACAGACGGTAATATGCTCGCAAGGCTAATTGTGAGAAACCCAAAGAATGAAATCACCAACGCTTTCATTTTATTATTCATCAAACTCATATCGCTGACCCTCCTACTCCACAAATATAATTTCATAATCTTCTTCGCCCGCTACGTAGTCAGGGTAAAACTGATCAAGCGTTTTAGTAATAACATTGCCTTCCAAATCTGTATAACTTAGAGTCAAAATCACTTTATCAACGTTTTCATAAGAAACATTAAACTTACGTTCTGGGCTGGCGTAAACCCCTTCGTTAACGATGCCGGTAATATTGACATCTGGCATCGCACTCACTACGCGTACCTGAATCGTATCAGTTACACTTGTTGTCGCTGATGCCCTCTGATCCGGTATCGCTATGGCAACACCGACCATCGCCATAACCACAACCAAGCCAAGACATCCAAGAATATTCTTTTGTCTTCTTTTCATACTCTACACTCTTGTTTATGTTTGATATTTATTTTGGTTTCGCAACGAACGCCACTCGCATTCGCCAATCTACATACTGTATCTTGACTTGCGCTCTTTGCGCCTCCTTACCGCTATTATAATCCATATGGTTATTATTGTCAATAGTAAAATCACAAGAAGTATAATCGGTACCGGCATTATTACGAAAGTTTTTGTAATGGTTTCTTCATTGTCTATCGTATGCACCGTCCATGATGCATTGAAAATTCCAAAATAAGGTGTATCTTCCCACGCGTCCGACACGGTAAGTTCCGACTCGGGGATTACCGAAATCCTACCACTCGTGGCGGGTGTTTCGTAATAAGTTTGTCCAAAGAGCCCAGTGACCTTGAGTGTTCCATAGGCCATAAAGTCAACATTGCCAGTATTTTTCACCTTGGCCGAGCCACTGATTGAATTGACCTTAACATTGTCCTTCTCGTCGCCCTTTGTCTGGATTAGTTCTAGGCTAGAAATCTCCGAGGTAGAAATCGTTTCGCCAGTCGATCGTCCATACACCACGAGACCCGGGCTGGCCTCAGTCTTAATCCCACTCGCATTTGTATCTTTAGATAATGTGTGCGCAAAGAGTACTGCATACTGACCACCAGCTGGGATGCTAGCAGGAGTTGAAATATGATATTTCACGGTTACGCTTTCACCAGGTTTTGCGGTGAACTGTGGTTGCTTAACGTAATTTCCGTTAACATCTTTGAAAGTAATCCATCTTGTAATCTGAGTATACTTGGTTTCGCGACTAAAACCTAGTTTGTACTCATTGTCGGCCTCCGACAGAGTATAAGAATAAGGTGAAGCATACACCTCAAATGTCATGTCTTCGCTACCGTTATTTGTCACCTCAAACGTATCGCTATACACCTGGTTCTCTTCTAGCTGTAATACCTTGCTTACTGGGCTTATGCTGATGCTGGTAGCCGCTTTCACGATGTCGCTAGCAGTAGTATCTGGTTGCTCTTCCTCGGCAAAAGTATTTCCAGCTAAACAAAAAACCGAACCAATTATAATTGATGCGGCAATACGCGTTATTTTTAAAACAAAACTCTTCATCTACCTCCTTTGAATATTGTGTTAGTGAGCACCAATATGGTGCGCCTGACTAGACTCGCACCGAAGGTTCGAGTCGGTTCTGTCACAATGCATTTTTTAATGGTGCGCCTGACTAGACTCGAACTAGCACAGCCGTGAATCTGGCCACTACCACCTCAAGGTAGCGTGTCTACCAATTCCACCACAGGCGCATGCAAACATTATAACACATCATACTCTAATTTGCTATACTTTTTACGGCGTCTTATAGCGCGTATTTTTGGCAGATGCAAAATTGATAATATCCGAAAATCTATCCAGCGGTGTCACTAACTTTGTATTTTCATTATAAGCGCGCACATTTTTATTGTATACATAAATCATATTTGACTGATATAACGCAATAGCTGGCACGTCAGCCATCCAATACTCTAAAAATGTTTCATATTTTTTGGCTCGAAGTGGTATGTCTATTGTTTCACGCGCGCCAATTAGCAGATCGTCTACCAGCGCGTTACGATAACTTGCCAAATTCAATCCTGCCGTTGATGCTTGAGAAGAGTGATAATATGGCAGAAGATCCGGCTCCGCTCCGAGTTCAATTTCGTAAATTAAAATGTCATAGTTTCTTCGCGCAATAATGTTGGCTACAAAATCCTGAGTTTCTTCATATTCAGTCACATTTGCCTCAATACCGAGCGTGGCTAGCTGCTCCTTAAATTTATTTGCCACTTCTGGTAAGTAGCCAGATTTTACTGTTGCTATATTCAGGACAATTGTTTCACTAGCGCTTATTTCGCTTATAGTTGTTCTCGCCGCTTCATAGTTATGCGCAGGAATTGTTGGGTAATTTTGAAGTAGAATTTGTGAGTCAATCAATGGATAGTCTAATTTCATTGTCCCAGGCGCCGCTGCTCTTATTTCTGCCAAATCAATTCCCTGACGAATTGCTTCGCGTAATCTCTTGTCCCTCAGCCGTCCTGCGGCAGTATTGAAGAAAGCAAATACGCCAGAATCTATACTGGAATCTCGTCGGTTATAGGCGGTAGTTTTTAGCTTGTCGACTTCATTTCCTGATAATTCTGCCGTGGCTGTTACCACACCACTATTGACCGCCGTCACAATCTCCTCCAAGGCATCGTAAGCACGCACTGCAAAACTATTCAACATCGGTTTGCCTGCGTAATGATTGGGGTTGGCCGATAAATACACTACTGTTCCCGTACTAGCCCCTGCCTGCTGCATTGCATTAAACATAAATGCGCCAGAAGTTACCGGCAAATTGGAAAAATCGTCTTCCACTAAAGTTTTTGGCTCAGCATCCTCAAGCTCATGCTTTGGCACAATTGGTATTTCTAACGCTGACACAAAATCAGCATAGGCTGACGGCAAAGTAAAGATAATCCTCCCAGACTCATCTTCATTCACTCTCACGCCAGCTAAATTTGCACCATAAACTGTATTTACTGCTGAGTTTTGAATTAACCCGATAGTAAACATGACATCCTCGTTTGTCAGTGGCTCACCGTCAGACCATTTTAGGTTGTCACGTAACTTCAAACTCCAAATTCTGCCGTTCTCATCCGGCGTCAAAGATTCTGCTAATCCCATCCCCACATGTCCAGAATAATCCACTGTCGTAAGCGTCGCAAACATCAATTTACTTAATACTTTTTCGCTATTGGTGGCCGCAAAAAGCGGATTAAGTGAATTAACCTGCCCAGTCGTCGCTTCCGTGTATGTGCCACCATCCACAAAAACATCATCCGCATAAGTCTCGCCAAACCAAATCGTCTGCGTAATTGCAAGCATAATCAACGCTCCGACTAGTAGCGACCACTCCAAGATCAATAAACGAATGTCCTGAATATGCGAGAATCGTTGCAAAAGATTTTCACGGATATGTTCCCTGCCTTCTATGCGCGCTCTGTACGAAACACGTGAAAATTTCCTTAAGAATTTACGCCCACGCTTTTGAATTGCATTTCCCATATTATGCCGGAATTAATAATAATCCTAGTATTGCTGATACAAAAACCACTGAAGAGATAATTGTAGTCACAAATAACGACTTCTCCAAACCGCGCCTTGTGGTGTATAACTCGCCAGAGCTACCAAATCCAGCGCCGAGCGATGCTCCACGCTGCTGCAATAATATCAATAATATCGTCAAGAATGCCGAGATGAATATGACTACTTCTAGAAAATTTCCTATCTGCATAATAACTCCTATACATCTACTTTATCATATTTTTTCTTTTGAGTAAAGAATGATACGTTATTGCAAAACGGTGCGATTCTTCATCGATTCTGGCAATCAGCCTTGCCACATGTGACCCAGAGCTGATTTGCACTAAGCCTTTCTCTGGCACAACAACCTTTACCCCCGCCGAGCGCGAATGGTCACCCGATTTGTCGCGCCCAATTACTGGAATCCCTAGTGGTTTCACGAGCGGCAATATGGCATTAACTTGCCCCACGCCGCCGTCCAGTATGATTAAATCTGGATATTCCCACTCTGAGTGTTTCAGCCTTCGGCTGATTACTTCGGTCATACTTTTAAGATCATCATTGGTCGAGCTACGTACCTTAAATTTACGATATTCACTTCTTGCCGCCGCTCCATTGATGAATGCTACCATGCTCCCCACTGTATTGGTCCCAGATTGGTGCGAGATATCGTACCCCTCAATTCGTCTAGGAGGCTTTTCGAGCCCTAGCATTTTCTGTAAATCCGCCAACGCCTGATCCGATGAGATATCCAAAAATTCCTTATCTGAAAAAACGATTTTCTTTTTGAGCTCCTTCAGCCCAAACAATTGATTTCTCGCCTCGGCCGCTAGCTCAAACTCGCCTTTTGCCGCTTCTTCATACATTGTCTTTCCTAACTCTTTGAGCAATTTATCACGATCGCCCTCAAGATAGCGAATCAATCTACGCAAATTCCGCTTATAATCGCGTGGCGTGCACTTTCCGATTTCAACACCGGGCGTTAATCCAAGATCGGTGTCAAGCGATTTTTTGCCATCATATGGTTTCACGTAATACGGAAAAATTCGTCGAAGCAACCGTACGGACTTTTCTATCACAGCCTTACCATAGAAAGGCCCCACATACACTGAACCATCATCCATTGGCACACGCGTGAATGAAATATAAGGCACTTCCTCATTCATCGTTATTTTAACATACGAAACTGTCTTATCGTCACGTAGTAAAATGTTCCACTTTGGCATGTAACGCTTAATCATCTCGCTCTCCAAAAAAAGCGCATCCATTTCGGTATCTACCACAATCCAATCCGTATCATATATTTCCGCAACAAGCGCTTCGGTCTTCACGTCTTTATGTGATTTCTGGAAATACTGTCGTACGCGATTTTTAAGTACTGCAGCTTTACCTACATAGATAATCTCACCAGCCTTATTTTTGTGAAAATAAACCCCCGGTGCATCCGGGAGTTTATTTAGTTTTTGTTTCAACCTCTCGTCCATCTTCTAATTATACCACGAAAAGCCTAAAATGTAAAGACTACTGCCCTGCTGGTTCCGTCACAATGGCTTCATCAATCTGGACAACTGGCTCCTGGAAGAATTGCGACATAATACTTTCTATCACTTGGTTGATATCCACATAGACGGTTGGCTCATTAATTGTGATGCTACTCGGGTAGGAGAATGAAAGATCGACGATTGCAGAAGTCAATCCATCTGTAGACGAAATAGTCATGTATAATCGGGTGAAATCGTTGTCCTCATTAATTTCAACGTAAATACTCGGTAGTGCGGAAATAATTTTGTCTAAATCGTTCGCAGTGACCGTAGTGTTTGTTGCTAGTCCGCCTACGCAAGCTAACATCTCATTCATGAAACCAGAATTATTCATTGAATTAATGAAGTCAGCCAACTTATCCTTATTGAAGGTTAACCGATATGGTTGGCTATTGCGCTTAACCAAAGCAATATTGTCCGTTGAATACTCAATGAATTGATTTTTTTGATACATACTAGCAAAATCAGAACCAAATTCACCGAGTTTACCAGCAGCTCCAATTAAGCACTGCGCCGGGGCATTAATCCCAGTCATACTCGTAACACTATCAAACGAAGTCGTCGGAATGCGGATCCATTCATCGTCAATCACGTCAAATACACCTAGCTGATTTAATATGGTAATTGGATCTTGTGGTGTATATGGCGTTACGCAATTAGTCACGCCATTAGCATCGGTTACACAATCATCGATCACCGGACCTGGTTCTTGACAATCGGCGGCTTCAGGATTACAGGCGGTAGTTTCTGCTTTCGGCTCTACTAATTGTTCGCCGTTTACGTTGTCGTAAACTAAAGGCAGCCCAGTTGTATCACCATAATAATCTACAAGTTCAGTATAGATATTAGATAATTTTAGATATAAGCTACCCTCTGAGGTACCGACCTCACTGACATCGAAATCAAATTCGCTACCATTTGCAAGCGTCGTCATTACGCTAGCGTTTTCAAAAGATTCGCCAGCCGAAACATTCACCCCACCATCTAAATTGACGGACATATAGCTGAATGGAGAATTGGAATCGTTGGACGTTACATTGATTGTGCCGTTCATTGCGACATTTGTTGGCGCCTTACCGCTGAGTAACTTAGAAAGTGCTGCCGGCACTGCATCGTTAGACTTGCCAAAAGGATTAAGGAGTATAATCGCCGCTGCAACTCCAGTTGCAATTGCTACAACAAGCAAAATCATTGCAACAAGAAGCCCAGTTTTAGGAGATTTTTTCTGAACCGCTTTTTGCATGCTTTCTGGCGCCAATTCCTCAACCGACAATTGCTCACTCATCGTTTCTGCGGACAACGGCTCCGGTGCTATTTCCTTCCGTGCAAACTGCGTGACCGACCTATTACCGACCTCAGTCGTCTGAATAGTGGTCGACTCATTACTTGCCTCCGAAACCGGTGCACTAACTGGTTTCTCTTGCTCCTCTACGGAAACGGACTTCACGTTTATTTTAATGGGCTCCGGTGCCGATTCGGTCGGCAACTCTTCTGGCAAAGGCTGCTCTGTTGGCAATGGTTGCTCAACATCTGCAACCTGTTCTGCAGGCTGTGCTACTGGAATCTCGGTCGATTCGGTCGCCGACGGAGTCTGTTCTGCTATCGGTGTTGCCGACTCCACGGTCGGATTCGGCGCTGATGCAGGTTGTTGATCTGGAGCAGCACCTTGGACGGGGTTCAGAGGGTTTGGCGTTCCCTCAGGGTTTTCATTCATAAAAAACTCCTTAATTTTTAATAATCCTTATGTTTATTTTAACACGGATGTGCTAAAATTGTAAATATGAATAATTTTGAAATATCCAACATTAAAGCAAGGCAAGTGATAGACTCGCGTGGTAATCCCACGGTGGAAGCCGAAGTCTATCTTGAAAACGGTGGTTTTGGGCGGGCCATTGTTCCATCTGGTGCTTCTACTGGCTCCGGTGAAGCCTTGGAGCTTCGCGACGGCGATAAAACCAGGTTTGGCGGTAAGGGCACCCTTAAAGCCGTTTGGAACGTCAATTCCAAGATTAAAGACGTCCTCGTCGGTAACACCTCTGACCCACGCACAGTTGACCAAATGATGCTAGAACTTGATGGCACAGAAAACAAATCTAACCTCGGCGCCAATGCAATCCTTGCCGTTTCGCTTGCCAATGCGAAAGCCAACGCTCGCGCAAAACGCATCCCATTCTATCGTTACGTAGCTGAACTTGCTGGCACCGAATCGCAAATGTCCATTCCACTTCCGATGATGAACGTAATGAATGGTGGCGAGCATGCTTCGTGGGCTACTGATTTTCAGGAATACATGATTATTCCAAAAGGCGCAGGCAATATCGCCGACGCCGTCCGCATGGGCGCCGAAGTATTCCATGCCCTTAAAAATGTGTTGGCAGAACGTGGCTACCCAACCACGGTTGGCGATGAGGGTGGCTATGCACCTCGCGTTCGCGAAGGCAATAATGAACCACTCGAGTGCATCAAGCAAGCTGTAGAAAAGGCTGGCTATAAACTCGGCACCGATATTTGTTTTGCCATGGATATCGCTGCCAGTGAATTTTACGATACTGACCATTACGTCTTGAAAACCAATGGTGACTGGAAAACTTCCGACGACCTTATCAACTGGTACGATTGGATTATCAACAATTATCCAGTCGTTTCTATTGAAGACGGCCTTGCGGAGAACGATTGGGACAACTGGAAGATTATGACCGAACGTCTCGGTAAACGTATCCAGCTAGTCGGCGACGACCTATTCGTTACCAACGTGAAACTATTAGAAAAAGGTATCGAGCTTGGTGCGGCGAATGCAATTCTGATTAAGCCAAACCAAATCGGCACCCTATCTGAAACTATCGATGCTGTCCTACTAGCCAAGAAGGCTGGATATAAGACTGTCATGTCGCATCGCTCTGGTGAAACCGAAGATGTTTCCATCGCTCATCTCGCAGTTGGTCTCGGAACCGGACAAATCAAAACCGGCTCCCTATCTAGGTCTGAGCGTATCGCGAAATACAACGAGTTAATTCGCATTGCCGATACTAATTCCCGACTTGGCCTTGCCTATCCGTTCTGAATATTTATCTGTCTAAATTATTGATACTATAACCATCATGTAAGAAAGATGCTCTGGTGGCGCCTTTCTCGGTTGCTTTTCTAACTAGGTTCTACCTAGTTAGATTTTTCTTCGATTCGGATTCCCGCTTTGAAATTACGATGTTTAGCAAACTAATCTTTAAAGTCATTTCATCCCCTTTCTGGCTGGTAAACAAAAGTTTTTTAAAGAATTATTTTGCACAAATGCGGGAAAGTGTGTTATGATTAAAATGCAATAACTTACTATTATACTTCTAGCACATTTTTATGTAGTTCATGCTATCCAAATACGAAATGGCACTGTAAGGTACCACATTTGGATAGCTGATGCTGGATAAATGGTAGGTTATTGCACCCTTGCGGTGCCATTTTTATATACGCTTTTTAGTGGCACCGCATGGGACTTATGATAAAAAGTGGAAAAGCGGTAAAGTGAGGTAGCATGAAGAAAAACATAGGAAGAATAAAGACGGGTGACAGTCGGAGGGGGACCCCCAAAATGTTTACGATAGTAAAATTTTGGGGGAGGAG
>JAZOUF010000060.1:0-13119 GCA_045657985.1 Candidatus Nanosyncoccus sp.
AATAGAACTTGAGGTACTAAAAACCATGAATGCGCGGATTGAGAGGTCGATGGAATATTTGTCGGCGAATGAACGGACAAGGCTGGTGGATCTTATAGTGAAGAAGTCAGAGCTTGTGGCGCCAGTAGATAAGATTCATCCGATGCCATTTCCTGGACTCAACATTGATAATCTGCCGTTCTTTTCGGTGATTGCGGCGGTGGCGGAAGGGCGGACGTTGATACACGACTGGGTATTTGAAAATCGGGCAGTGTATATTACTGAACTCTCGAACTTGAACGCTAAAGTTGAACTATTGGATGCGCATCGCGTATATATCCAAGGTCCGACGAATTGGCGACCGGCGGAGATGGTTGCACCGCAGGCTTTACGTCCTGCTGTGGTGGTGCTAATTGCAATGCTGGCGGCACCGGGGACTTCTATTCTTCGCAATGTGTATTCAATCAATCGTGGGTATCAGGATTTTGCAGTAAGACTTCGGCATCTCGGTGCGGATATAACACCGTTAACTGGAATTTGAGATGGACGAGATATTGATTGGATTAAACCCAGCGCAGAAAGAGGCGGTCGAATGCTTAGAGGGACCGCTTTTGATACTTGCAGGAGCGGGATCAGGGAAAACTAAGACTCTGACACACCGAATAGCGAATCTGATTAAACATGGGACATCACCGAGTGGGATTCTGGCAGTAACTTTTACAAATAAAGCTGCTAGAGAAATGAGAAATAGATTATTTAAGATATTGTATCCGGAAGTAATGGAGGAGCCGCCACGCTCGTTTATGCCATATATGGGGACGTTTCATGGGATATGTGTGAAGATTCTCCGAATTGAAGCAGATGCGGCGGGACTAGACCGAAACTTCGTGATTTATGATACGGATGACCAGATAGCGCTGATTAAGTGGGTGATGAAAGAATTGCATCTGAACGACAATAAAGCTTTGAAACCGAAATCGATACAGTCGATTATCTCGAGCGAGAAGAATCAGGGGCGAGGGCCGGAGGAATATGCGGCGGAAGCGTTGTATCCGAATCAGCGAGATATTGCGAAGGTGTTTCGTGGATATGAGACAGAAAAGCAAAAGGCGGGGGCGCTAGATTTTGATGATTTGCTACTTAAAACGTTGGAGCTATTTAGCAAAAATATGGCGGTACGAAAGAAGTGGCAGGAAAAGTTTCAACATATTTTGATAGACGAGTATCAGGATACAAATACAGTGCAATATCAGTTGGTGAAGCTTCTAGTGAATGAGAAGCGAAACATTGCGGTAGTGGGGGATGATTGGCAGTCGATTTATTCGTGGCGAGGGGCGGATTTTACGAATATCTTGAATTTTGAGCGAGATTTTCCGGGTGCGAAAGTATTGAAGCTGGAGCAAAATTATCGTTCTACGGGAAATATTTTGAAAGCATCGCAGGAGATAATTAATCATAATAAGACGCGGACGGAGAAAGAACTTTTTACGGAAATTGGTGATGGCGAGCCGGTGGAGATTGAATCTTTGCGAGATGAGGAAGCCGAAGCGAGTTATGTGGGGATGATGATTTTAAAACTCAAACGAGAATATCCAGACTATAGCGACTTTGCGGTGCTTTATCGGACGAATGCGCAGTCGTATGCGTTTGAAAAAGCGTTTATAAATATGCATTTGCCGTATAAGATAGTGGGTGGGGTGAGATTTTATGACCGAAAGGAAGTGAAGGATGTGCTCGCGATTTTGAAACTGATAGTGAATCAGAGAGATAAAGTGTCGTTGGAGCGGGTGGTGAAAAATGTGTTGTCGGGGATAGGCGAGGCAAGCCTTGCGAAGATATTGATGGCGTTTGACTCTATGGACACTCAGCGGCCATTGGTGGATCCGGATTTGCCGGAAGTTTTGCGGGCAGGAAAAGCGAGGGCTGGACTAGAGAGGTTAGTGAGGTTTATTGCTGGTGTGGCGGAGGATGAGAATCCTGGAGAAATTGTAAAGCGGGTGGTGACGTATTTTGATTTTCGCAAGTTGACGGATGATGGGACGCCGAGTGGCGAGGAAAGAATGAACAACCTGGAAGTACTAGCATCGAATGCTGGGCAGTATGTGAATCTGGATGAGTTTTTGGCGGACGCGGCGTTGATGTCGTCGGCGGACGAGGCGGTGCAGGAGAACTCGGTGACACTTATGACGATGCACGCGGCGAAGGGACTGGAGTTTCCGGTGGTGTTTCTGGTGGGAATGGAAGAAGGGTTGTTCCCGTCGGCACGAGCGGTGGAAGATGGGGCTGGGCTAGAAGAAGAGAGAAGGCTTGCCTATGTGGGAATGACGCGAGCGATGCGAAGATTATTCTTGACGTATGCTTTGAGCAGGTTTTCGTTTGGGAGTCGGAATTATAATATGCCGTCAAGGTTTTTGACGGAGCTAGGGTATAATCCGTATGGAGTGTCGGGCGATATGGATGGAGATGGATTTATGGATGGCGAGCGTGATGGCGTTGGGTCTGCGGGGTATCATGATGTGGACGGCGACGGCTTTACGGATGAAGATTTTGATTTTGAACTCGGTGATAGCCGGACGGATCCGTTTCCACCGGATGTACCAGTATGGGAATAAGATTTGTGATACAATGTAGGTATGATGATACTGTGGACTGATGGAAGTGCAAACCCGAATCCTGGGCCGGGGGGATTTGCGGTAATAGAAGTGCAAGGCGACATGGGAAAGCCAGTGATACTTGGGCGTGAAGCGGAGTCGTCGAACATTCGCATGGAAGGGTGGGCGCTAGTAGCAGCGATGAAGCGGGCTCTTGCAGCTGGGGAGTCTTGCGAAATTCATACTGATTCGGAGTTCTGGGTGAACGTGATGACGAAATGGATGAACGCTTGGGCGGATAAAGGGTGGCGAAAAACGCGGGGAGAGATTAAAAATCTCGATATTGTGAAGAAAATGTATGAATTATATGATCCGGCGAAGATTAAGTTGGTGTGGGTGAAAGGGCATGCGGGAACGATATTTAATGAGATGGCGGATGAATGGGCGAATAAAGCAAGGCTTGGTCGGAAGTTGTGATATAATTAACCTATGAAATTATCGGAAGAACTTATTTACCGTGGCTTTAAGGCCGAAACTACTATTGAAAATCCTGCAGATTTGGACGTGCGAGAGAATAAGAAGTTTTATTGGGGAGCGGACCCGTCGGCGGATTCTCTGACCATTGGAAATTTGGCGGCACTAATGATGTGTGCATGCTTCGTGCGACATGGATGGAAGCCGGTGTTGCTTGTTGGCGGTGCAACGGGGCAAATTGGCGACCCGAAGGAGAACGGTGAGCGAGATTTGAAGACGATTGAAGAAGTTGAGCATAATAAGAATTGTATTCATGAGCAGGTGGGGAGAATTATGGATTCTGCTGGCTTCTTGACGGAAGACCTTGTTGCGGGTGACGCAAAGAAGGGCGACGACAAATCTCTTACTATAGTTGACAACTATGATTGGTTTAAGAATATTAATTACTTGTCATTCTTGCGTGAGGTGGGGAAGAATTTCTCAATGACGCAACTTCTTGACCGTCAATTCGTACAGAATCGGATTGGTGAAGGTGGTTCGGGGATTTCGTATGCGGAGTTTTCGTACACATTGATTCAGGGGTATGATTTCTTGCATCTTTTTCGTAAGTATGATGTGAGGATGCAACTATGTGGGGCGGATCAATTTGGTAACTGTACGACTGGTATGCATTTAATTCGGCGTCTTGAAAATGCAGACGTAGATGTCTGGAGTACGCCACTCGTGATTGACCCAGTGACGGGGCGCAAGTTTGGTAAAAGCGAAGGGAATGCGATTTGGCTCGCTGGTACCGATAATGGGTCTGGAAATTATACTTCCGTATTTGATTTTTATCAGTTCTGGCTGAATCAGCCAGATGAAAGTCTGGAGTATCTGCTAAAGATATACACGCTGATTCCGCGTGAGGGGATTGAGGATTTGTTGGCTCGCCATAAAGAGGCGCCAGAGAAACGTCTAGCACAGAGGGCCTTGGCGCATGAAGTGACCACGGTCGTGCATGGACGCGAAGCAGCGGATGCGGTGGAAAGTTTGACCGAGACGTTGTTTAACCGTGATACGGATTTTACGGAATTTTCTGAGGATGAGATTATGGAATTTGCGGCGTATTTGCCAGTTGTGGCGAAGGGGACAGCACTGGTCGACGTTTTGGTGTCTACTGGGCTTGCGGAGTCTAAAAAGAAAGCGCGCGAATTCGTCGTGCAGGGCGCTGTGAGTATAAATGGTGTGAAAGTACGCGAAGAAATGTCGGTTGATCAGACGGCTATCGTAAAGAAAGGCAAGAATAAGTTTGCGATAGTAAAATGAAATATTTAGCAGTACTTGGTAGGCAACCAGAAATATCAATTGCGGAGCTTGGGACGCTCATGTCGAGTGCTGAATTTTCGACGGGTCCTGCCGACTTTCTTCCCCCAAAATTTTGCATCGCAAACATTTTGGGGATCCCCCTTCAGTCGTCACCCGTCGGAATGGAGCGTCTCGGTGGGACGTTGAAACTGGCGGTGGAACTGGACGAGAGGCCACTTGAGTATTTGCAAAAGATGCCGGAGGGGAAGATTACGATTGGGGTTTCGGATTACTCTAAGGGAGCTTCGCGAAAGACGGCAACGATGGAGGCGTTGAAACTTAAAAAGATTCTGGTACGGCATGGGCGTTCGGTGCGAGTGGTGGAGAGTAAAGATGCAGTGCTTAGCACTGCGACGTCTCTGCACAATGGATTGTCTGGTAAAAACGAGCGCAAAGTGGAACTGATTAAAGTTGATAATGATTGGTATCGGGTGATCGGTGTGCAGGATATAGACGCATATGCGAAGCGTGATCAGGCAAGGCCAGCTAGGGATGCGAAAGTTGGAATGTTGCCACCAAAATTAGCGCAGATCTTGATTAATTTATGTGGCCCGCTTAAGCCTGGTGCGAGAATCTTGGATCCATTTTGTGGAACGGGAGTGGTTTTGCAAGAAGCGTTGTTGATGGGCTACCGAGTGTATGGGACGGATATTAGCGAAAGAATGGTGGAATATAGTGAAAAAAATATGCGATGGCTTATCGGAGGGGCAGAGAAAGGGGTTTTCTTGGTTTCTCAGGGCGATGCCACTTCTTTCACTTGGGCTCAGCCAATAGATGCGGTGGCGTGCGAAGGTTATCTTGGGCGACCGATGTCGCAAGTACCGGCTGAGATTAAACTGAAAACTGAAAAACAGGAATGTGGTGGAATAATGTTGGGGTTTTTAAAAAACTTAGCTGGACAAATAAAGTCGGGAACGCCAGTAGTAGTAGCGATGCCGGCTTGGCTACGCGAAGATGGCCATTATTCTCGGCTTGAAATCCTTGACGAGATTGATGGATTGGGGTATAATGTTAATAATAAATCGCGCGAGGGGCTTATTTACGCACGTGAAGGGCAAATCGTTGCGAGGGATATAATAATATTAAGGAAGAATTAAATGTCACACGTAAAAGCTGGCGGTACCGCCAAGAACGTCCATAACAATGCTGGCCAGCGCCTTGGCGTTAAGCGCTTTGGTGGCCAGAAAGTAAAGAACGGCGAAGTATTAGTTCGCCAAACTGGTGCTACAAAGCTCGCTGGTCCTGGTACCTATATGTCTCGTAATTTCACGATTCATGCGGCCAAGGATGGTGTAGTAACTTTTGTAAAAACCAAGAAGACGCATTTTTCTGGTAAATCTTTGCCAAGGGTTAGGGTAGAGGTACGATAATTGGTAGCCCTACGGGGCTACTTTTTGTGGTATAATTATTCGTATGACGAAGAAACATAAGTGGTTTTCTGTGCGGACGGTTTTGTCGGTTTTGACGGCGATACTGGTGGGGTATGTAGTATATCAGAATTGGCCAGACATTGAGGATACTTTCCATCACCTTAGTGAAGCGAATATGTTCGTGCTGTTTTTGTTGGTGCCGGAGCAGTTATTTATGTATTATGCGTGTGGGCAGATTTTCTTTTCATATTTAAAACATCGTAAAAATGTAAAAAAGTTTAGCGGCAAAGAAATTTTGCTGATTTCTACGGAACTAAACTTTGTAAATCATGCGGTGCCGGCAGGCGGCGTGGGTGGATTGGCTTATCTGACTTATCGTTTGAAGCCGTATGGTGTATCGGCGGGGCAGGCGAGTTTTCTGTATATTTTCCGGTATGCGGTAACGACGGTGGTGAATTACGCGCAAGCGCTTGTAGCGATTATCGTGTTGCTTGCGCTTAATTTAATTCCGGATGAGGCGAAGTGGATTATTCCGGTATCGCTACTTATGAATTTCGGGGTGTTTATTGTGTTATCATTAGTGGTATTTGTGGCGAGCAGTAAGAAACGAATTGAGTTTTTTTCTAAAAATGTAGCAAAACTAATGAATATATTGGTGCGGATTTTTACTTTTGGACGTAAAAGAAGTTTGATGCGTTATGAAAGAGTGAGTAATTATTTTGCGGACATTCATGAAAGTGTGAGGATTGCAAAAGAAAATAAACGATACTTGAAAAAACCACTTCTGTGGGGATTCGTGTATTCATTTTTTGAAGTGGCGACATATTGGATTGTGGCGATTTCGCTAGGGCGGCCGGAACTGTTGCCGTATATCTTGGTGGGCGAGGCGATTGGGTCGGTGTTTGATGGGATTGTACCGTATGGACTGTATGAACTAGGAATGGCGGGGGTGATGATTGCGCTGGGCGTGGATTTTCCGACGGCGACGATTGTGACTGTGATGACACGCGTGTTTACGCTCCTGTTTACGATTATTACTGGAACGGTGCCGTATTATAAAGTTATTAGAGGTAAAAGTGAATAGTTCGTTTGAAGTATTAACTCCCACTGATTTTATTGCAGTAGTGAATCAGACTTTGGAATATGCGTATTCGTCGGTAATGATTGTGGGTGAGGTGGCGAGTTTTAAGGTGAACCAAGGCAAGTGGGTGTTTTTTGATATTAAGGATGAAGAGTCTAGCGTGAGTTGTTTTATGTCGGTATGGTCGCTAAGGCAGCCGCTTGAGGATGGCATGAAGGTGGTGGTGCGTGGGGTGCCGAAACTCACGAAGTGGGGCAAGTTTTCGTTGACGGTTTCAGCGGTACAACCAGTGGGAGAAGGGTCGCTTAAAAAAGCGTTTGAAATGTTGAAGAAAAAATTAGCGGGCGAAGGACTGTTTGACGAAGCGAAGAAGCGGCCAATACCAGAAGATTTGACGAAGCTCGGTGTGATTTCTTCGACGCAGGCGGCGGGATATGCGGATTTTATCAAAATTGTGAATGCGCGGTGGGGTGGAATGAAGATTCAAGTAGCACACACGCAAGTACAAGGAATAGATGCGCCGGATCAAATAATTCGGGCTTTACAGTATTTTAATGAGCGTGGCGAAGTACAGATGATAGCTTTGCTCCGCGGAGGGGGAAGTGCGGATGATTTATCATGCTTTAACGACGAGCAGTTGGTGCGAGCGGTGGCGGCTTCGAAAATCCCAGTGATTTGTGGAATTGGGCACGAAGTGGACGAGTCGCTTTGCGATTTGGCGTGCGACGTGCGGGCATCTACACCATCTAATGCAGCGGAGATGTTGACACCGAGTCGTGAAGAAGAAGGTGCAAAAGTGGAGCGAATGGTGCGGCAAATGCGGCAGGCTGTAACGCAAGAAATCGAGCATAAACGTGCGCTGAATCATGACAAAGTAGAGAAAATTGGGAGAGGACTCAAAACTAAATATATTGAACCGATGTTGCTAAAAAATCATGATACGATGAATCAAGTTTTGCAAAAAATACGTGGCGAATATGTAAATATGTATAACGTATTTCAGAATAAGCAAAAACTTCTAGGCGCATTGAATCCGGAAAAAGTATTAAAACAAGGCTATGCAATAGTGGTAGGTAAAATATCACCAGGGAATGTTGTAAAAATTACAACATTTGAGAAAAACATTAAAGCAGAAGTAAAGGAGGTCTATGACCGAGAATAAGAAAACTTTGAACCAAAAAATTGCCGAGTTGGATGGACAGGTGGAATGGTTTTATTCGGATGATTTTAAACTTGAGCAGGCGACAGACAATTACAAAAAAGCCTTGGAACTGGCAAAAGATATCGAGGAAGATTTAAAAAACTTAAAAAATGAGATAGAAGTGCTTAGTGAAGATTTTAGTAAATAATGGTATAATGAGATTATGGATAATAAACAAATGCCACCGGTGCAACCTAATATGAGTTACAATACATCGGCGATTGCGGCGGAGCAAGCTGCGGCGACGATTTTGATGGATAAAAGAACTAAGACGGATAATTTGATCAAGACGACACTTGCGGTGGTGTTTGGTGTGGCGGCACTAGTGTTTATGGGACTTTTTGTGTATTTCTTAATGCAGTATAATGCGATTCAAGAAGATGTCACGGGTCAGATAAATGCGAAAGTGGCCGAAGCGAGAGAGGAACAGGCGCTCGAGCTTGAGGCGGAGTTTGCGGAGCGTGAGAAATATCCATATCGCTCATTCTCGGGGCCAGCGGATTATGGTGAGCTGTCGTTTGAATATCCGAAAACTTGGAGCGTATATATTGCGTCTGACGCATCACGCGGCGGTGATTTTGAAGCATATATGAATCCGATTGAAGTAAACGAAGTGAGTGATAAGACAATAAATGCTTTGAGGGTGTTGATCCGGAATAAGGATTATGAATCGGTGGTGCAAGATTATCAGCGTTATATGGATAGGAATGACGCGGGACTTAGTGTGGAGACGACGACGGTAGCAGGAACGATTGCGAATCGCTACACTGGCACAATACCAAATACAGAGTTTAACGGTATAATTGTGATTTTTAAGATTAGGGATAAAACTGCGGTATTGCAAACTGATTCGGTGTTATTTGAAGAAGATTTTGATACACTGCTAAAGACAGTCAAGTTCAACGCCTAGTGTGATATAATGGGGGTATGAATGTGGAGGTTGATGGTATTTTGGTGGCGGCCGAGGAGCTGAAGGAGCCTTTAGTGACTCTGAGGCAGTTGGCGCTTTCGTTTGATGGTGCAAATGTGGAAGATGAACGAATTAGGGAAGCAATGATGAATGTGTCTGATAGAGCAATTCGGCAAGTGAATGATTTGATGAAGCTAAGGCGCTTGGAGGGCGGTTTGTTTGAAATGGAACCAGTGGCAGTGAGAACTGTGTGCGATGAGGCAACAAGAGAATTGGAATATATGTTCCGAAGTGGTGGGCGAGGGCTTTTAGTTAAATACTCAGCTAGAACTGGACTAGTAACGGCGAATCGTGAACTACTTAAAAGCGTGGTGTGGAACTTTTTATTTAATGCTTCGCGCTATACGGAAGAAAAGACAGAATTGATAGTGCGAGAATACCGAGATAAAGTGCGTGTAGCGGTGCGTGATTTTGGTCCAGAATTGCCTGTTGATTTATGGAAGGAATTAAGGCGAGGATTTGTAGATAAACCGACATCTATTGCGATGCGTCCTGGGTCATCTGGGTTGGGGCTTTATATTGCGTCGCGATTTTCGCGTTATATGAATGCGGATGTGGGGGCGGTGCGACATAGGGATGGTACGAGTTTTTATGTGGATTTAGTAAAATCACGTCAGGCGAGGTTGTTTTGATGATTTTTGTAATTGATAGTGACGAGATAATGCGAACTTGTGTGGTGAAAGCGTGCGGTGAGGAAAAAATCAGAGAATTTGATAATGTGCTAGTGGCGATGAACGCGATTTCGGATGGAGTATTGCCTGATATGATTATTATGGACGTGATGCTGACTGGGCCGGACGGATTTACATTTTTGAATGAACTGATTTCTTACGATGATACGGCGAAGATTCCGGTGGTGATTGTGAGCGAAGTAGATTTTGGAACGAAAGATTTGTCGGTATATGGTGTGGTGGCGACATTGAATAAAGACACATTCCGACCGAAAGACATAAAAGAGTTGGTGGAAATGTATGCAAAGTGATATAAAAACTTTAGCTTATGTACTAAGACGGACGAATTATGGCGAGGCGGATAGGATCTTGAACTTGATAACGCCAGAGGGGAAAGTATCGGCGATTGCAAAGGGGGTGCGGAAGTCGCGATCAAAGTTGGCGGGTGGAGTGGAGATGTTTTCTTTATCAGAACTTAATATTCATCGTGGTAGAAGTGAATTTGGTGTGGTGACCAGTGCGAAGATGCTAAAATACTACGATAAATTATTGACGGATTATGGCAAAATGGAGTTAGCGGCGACAATTCTCAAAAAAGTAAGTTTGGCGGCGGAAAGTTCGGATAATCCGGAATATTTTAAGCTGACAGACGAATCGTTGGCGGGGTTAAATGATGGATTAGATATGAGATTGGTGGAAAGTTGGTTTTTGCTGAATTTGGCTAGGGCGGTGGGGGAGGAAGTTAATGTGCACCGTGATGCAAGTGGCGAGAAATTGGATGCAACATTGCGCTACGCTTGGGATGCGACAGAAAAATCTTTTGTGGCGTATGGAGCTGGTGATTATGGTGCCAATGAAATTAAAATGCTTCGGCTGATGCTGACGAATGAATTGCCGGTAACGGCGAGAGTGAATGGATACACGGCAATGCTACCGCAATTGTTAACGGTGGCGCGAACATACCATATATAATATATGGTATAATAGAGAAGTAAAAAGGAGATATTATGGCAGACTTTAATAAAGTTTTGACCCCGGGGGATTACGAAAAAGGCGAACTAAATGTGGTAATAGAGATTCCAACAGGTTCCAACCATAAAATTGAATGGGATAGGGAGCATGCTTGTTTTATGCTGGATCGTGTGGAGCCGATGGCGTTTGCTAAGCCTTGTAACTATGGTTTTATTCCGCAGACCTTGGATGAGGATGGTGATGAACTTGACGTATTGATGATTACTGATCAACCGCTTACAACTGGAATCTGGATGAAAGCAAGGATTCTTGGTGTGATGAAGTTTGTCGATGGTGGCGAAGTGGACGATAAAATTATTTGTGTGCCAGCAGATGACCGGAATAATGGTGATGCTTATGAAAAATTGGAAGATTTGCCGAAACAAACTTTGAAGCAAATTGAATATCATTTTAATCATTATAAAGATTTGAAGAAACCTGGCACAACGGAAGTGAAGGCTTTTGAGGATGTGAAATCAGCGAAGAAGGTAATTGCCGATTCGATTGAACGTTATTTGGTGGCTCATCCTGAAGTAAAAATGGCAAAGGATGCTGCGAAGTTTGCGCAGGATGCCAAAGATAAAATAAGTGAAACAGTTGAAAAAGCAAAAAAAGCGATTGAAGACGCGACTAAATAAAAAACGTCGGAATGGAATAACCCCCATTTGATAATGGGGGTTATTTTTGTGTCGTTACATAATAACTATTCTTCGGTGGTCTCGTCAATTTTGATTGTGTTGCCTGGAGTGTTTTCTATAACTTCGAGGTAGGATTTGATGTCTTCTACGCTCGTGCCTTCAAATTGGTTGGCTGGGAAAGTATAGATGACATATTTGCCGTTTAATTTGATGCTTTCTGGACGACCATCATATTCTTCGTTATTCTCAGTTAAGCCTTTGAAAGCTTCGGCGGCTTTGTCTTCAGAAGAGAATTCATAGAAGTACTTGACACCAGTGATTTTGTCGCCAGAATAATAATAGACGAGATGAGATTTTGTGGGTGCAAGGACATCGTTTTCGTCGTAATCGTTGTTGAGTGTGAGAACGAGTTTGGAATTATCGGAAACGAAGTAGGCATCATTGATGGTGTTGCTATTTAATGCGAAGACTAAGGCAAATATAATAGCAACGATAGCGACTACGCCGATGATGACGCAAGAGATTTTGCCGATGTTTGATTTGCAATCGGCTTTTGCGTTACGACTGGTAGTCGTTTTTGTTTTAACGGTTGTGGTTTTAGATTTTGCAGTTGTGTTAGTTTTAGTTGATTTTTTAGCTTTTTCAGCCATTTGATAACTCCTTTTATGTTTATATTATAACATACTTATGCTTAAAAATACAAAGATGCAAAAAAATAAACCAAACAGTGATGTTTGGTTTATTGTAGCGACTATGATTACAGGTCGGAGATTTTGGTGCGACGTTGCTTAGTGGTGTCACGGTCACGGACGGTAACGGTATCGTCTTCGAGGGTGTCGAAATCAATGACGACGCATTCGGAGGTACCGATTTCGTCTTGCTTGCGATAGCGCTTGCCAATATTGCCAGAGTCGTCCCAAGTTACATTGCCATATTTGGTTTTTAGCTGATCGTAAACTGTGTGAGCTTTCGCGACGAGCTCTGGTTTGTTCTTGAGTAAAGGTGAGACGCAGAAACGATATGGTGCGAGGTGGGTGGGGAGTTTCAATACGATGCGTTTGTCACCATTAACGTCGTCTTCGGTGTAGGCGGTGGTGAGGACAGCCATAACGAGTCGCTCAACACCAAAGCTTGGCTCAATAACGTGGGGAACGAAAGTTTCCTGAGTGCGCTTGTCGCGATATTCCATGTTTTTGCCAGATTCGCGGGCGATATTGCCGAGGTCAAAATCGGTACGATAGGCAATGCCCATGAGTTCTTCGCGACCAATTGGATAATCAAATTCAATATCAATGGTACGTTTGGAATAATGGGCGCGGTCCTCAGGCGCCACTTCGAGGTCGTGAATTTTGTCTTTCGGTAAGCCCATTTCGTGCTCAAGAAAATCGTGGCAGGCGATAAGCAATTTTTCAAAATTATCTTTCCAGGTGGTAGGGTTTACGAAATATTCAATTTCCATTTGTTCGAATTCGCGAGAGCGGAAAACGAAGTCGCGTGGGCTGATTTCGTTGCGGAAGGCTTTGCCTTGTTGGGCAAGACCAAATGGCATGTCTGGGTAGATGGTGTCAACGACGTTTTTGTAGTTAGTGAAGATGCCTTGGGCGGTTTCTGGGCGGAGATAGGCTTTGGATGTGTCATCAGCAACGGAGCCGACATGAGTAGTGAACATCATGTTGAATTGCTTGACGTCGTCCCAATTCTCTTTGCCACAGTTGGGACATTTAGTATGAGTGGCACGAAAATCGTCTGGAGTAACTTTTTCGCTGACGTCGGCGATTTTGTCGGCGCG
>JAZOUF010000061.1:0-26334 GCA_045657985.1 Candidatus Nanosyncoccus sp.
TTTCGGACGACTCTATAATGGTAATGCTTCGTCACCCTACATTTAGCGTCTTACTACTATCATACACCACCACATCTAGCTTTACAAGACCTTTATGCTAACTTTGTAAAAAATACAACAAAAAAGACCTGGTGGGGATTACAGGGCTTGAACCTGTGACCTTACGAATGTGAATCGTACGCTCTAGCCAACTGAGCTAAATCCCCAAAAGGTATGTTATAATTATACCATGGATATTCAAAAATTTAAAGATGAATTAGTAAAGGTCGAGGACTTTCTTGCCTCACCGGACGCTTTCAGCAAACCAGACTTCGCTGCCAAAGCCAAACGCGCTAATATCTTACGCGAAATCATTGATTTAAACACCAAAATAGAAACCGAAGAAAAAAATCTCTCCGAGGCAGAGCTACTCGTAAATGACCCAGACCTCGGCGAAATCGCCCGCGAAGATGTCGCCAGGCTAAAGACCGAGATTCCCGAGCTAAAAGCCGAACTCGAAGAGTTACTAATCCCCAAAGACCCCGCCGATGATAAACCCGCTATCATTGAAATTCGCGCCGGCGCTGGCGGCGACGAAGCCTCGCTTTTCGCCAGCGAACTTTACCGCATGTATCTCAAATACGCCGAAGCACACGACTTAAAACCAGAGCTCATCAGCCAAAACGAAAACGAAGCCGGCGGTACCAAAGAAGTTATTTTCAAGGTGTCCGGCGATAACGCTTACGGTCAACTTAAATTTGAAGGCGGTGTACATCGCGTTCAACGCGTCCCCGTCACCGAATCCCAAGGCCGTATCCATACCTCTACTGCAACCGTTGCCGTGCTCCCTGAAGCTGCCGAAGAAGATCTCGAAATCAATCCCGAAGACCTCCGTATCGACATTTACCGCTCCGGCGGTCACGGCGGTCAAGGTGTCAACACTACCGATTCCGCCGTCCGCATCACCCACTTACCGACTGGTCTTGTCGTCGCTATGCAAGACGAACGTTCTCAACAACAAAACCGCATCAAAGCCATGAACATTCTCCGTTCCCGTCTTCTCGAAAAGAAAAAAGAGGAGGAGCTAAAAAACGCTTCCGAAGCCCGCAAATCCCTCATCGGCACCGGCGACCGCAGCGAAAAAATTCGCACTTACAATTTTCCTCAAGACCGCGTTACCGACCATCGCATCCACTACTCCCGCTCCAATATCCCCGCTGTTATGGATGGCGATATTGACGACATTATTCACGAGCTCGTAAAACATGAAAGACTTTTACGGTCGTGACTTCATCGTCACTAAAGACACCCTCATTCCACGTCCCGAAACCGAGCAACTCATAGATTTGGTTCTTACTCTAGCGGGCAAACCTTTCTTGCCAGGTGTTCGCGCACCGAAACGCATCCTGCCACCTCATCCTATCATTCTTGACGTCGGCACTGGCACCGGATGCATTGCTATTACCCTCGCAAAAGAACTTCCCGAAGCCAAAATCTATGCCAGCGATATTTCCGCCCCCGCTCTCAAAATCGCCAAAAAAAACGCCGTAAAACACAGCGCCCCTATAACTACCATTATATCACATTTACTCGATAAAGTCAATGACGGGACTCTTCCTACCCCAGATTTAGTTGTTGCCAACCTTCCTTATGTAGATCCAGACTGGCCTTGGCTCGACAAAAAATCTCTTTCCAAAGAGCCCTCAATAGCTCTTTACGCCGACGACCACGGGCTTGCACTTATTAAAAAACTTATTATTCAAGCCTCGCATCTTTACATCCCTCATCTCATCCTCGAAGCCGACCCCTGCCAGCACGACGAAATCACATTATTCGCCAAAAAAAATAACTATACAATAGTCAAAACAATCGGATATATATTATATTTTATGGGCGGGTGACGGACTTGGTAGGGTTCCCGCTGAGCACCCGAAGGGTGGAGCTGCGGGAAGGAAAAGTCCGGCAGGACCCGCCCAGAAATCTACTCTGAATATGCGCCGAGCGTAACGTTAACGGCGATTTCTTTCCCATCCCGAATCACCGTCAACTGCACAGTATCACCAGGTTTATACTCACCAATTAACGACGATAACGAACCAGCAGTTCCGATTTTTGCTCCATTCACCGCCGTAACAATATCTTTGTCTTTAAGACCAGCTTTATCTGCCGGGCTATCTTTAATGACCGATGAATACTTGGAAGTATTATAAAGATACGCTCCAGCACTTACTGGCAAATTATATTCTTTTGCCACATCGGCTGTAATATCAACCCCATACACCCCCACGTAAGCCCTTGACGCTTTACCAGTTTCCATTAATTGTTTCAACATGCCCTTAACTGATGAGATTGGAATCGCAAAACCCATATTTTCCGCCGTACCAGAAGTCGCCGTATTGATGCCGATTACTTCACCAGCCGCATTTACAAGTGGACCGCCAGAATTACCAGAGTTAATCGCCGCATCCGTCTGTATCATGTCGGATAATTCTTCACTTACCGAACCAGTACTATCTGTCGCTGTCAATGATCTGCCAGTTCCCGATACAATCCCCGCCGTCACAGAATTCTGATATTGACCAAGCGCATTACCAATCGCAATCACCTGCTGCCCCACTGCTACCGTCTTAGAATCACCTAGCGTTACGGGTTTCAGATTATTCACATCCTTGATCTTCAAGAACGCCACATCGTTCAGCGGGTCAACTGCTGCTACTTCTACATCTGTATAAGAGGTACCGTCATCTAACACCACCGTAATTTTTGATGCGCCATCAATTACGTGTTTATTGGTCAAGATATAGCCATCTGACGTCACAATCATACCAGTTCCCGCCGCCGAGCCAGTATAAGATTGGCCAAAGTAGCTCGTGCTTTTAGTCGAAGTCACAATGGATACCACACTCTCAGAAACTTTATCTACCACATCAGCCACTGTTCCTTCCACGAAATTCGCCATATTGCCATTTGAATCATTAGTAGAAAATGTAAGTGGCGTATTTGCCTTCTCATAGCTAAGATATGAAAACACCGCACTCGTCCCAGACAATACTATTGCTACGCTAGACAATGCAATTGCTACTACGGCAACAGGATTTTTTTGCTTTGATTCCACAGTCCCGTGCATATCTTCGGTTTTCTGTTTTAATTTCTTATCTATTTCTTTCTTTTCTTCTTCTTTCATATTCCTCCTTTTATATGTTAAATATTGGATCACTAAACCATATTACTATCACGCCGATGAGTACCGCACCAAACAGTACCGGACCAATGATATTCCTGAATCTAAAATTATCCTGATATCTAATCATCGCCCGCCGCGCATAATTATACACGAAAGCAAATATCGTCAAAATTACCGCCACCTGTGGAATCCTAATTCCACTTGCTCCAAAAGTATATATTATAGACCACGAATGACAAAGCCATGCCACCTCCGCAAACACTAACCCACACACCAACGTTGTAAG
This sequence comes from Candidatus Nanosyncoccus sp., assembly GCA_045657985.1. GTDB lineage: Bacteria > Patescibacteriota > Saccharimonadia > Saccharimonadales > Saccharimonadaceae > Nanosyncoccus. The sequence goes on from JAZOUF010000061.1 coordinate 3,450, forward strand.
CGTAAAATCTTTGTCGTTTGCCTGTACTAGCACATGACGACTTGCTGCATATCCCACTAAGAATGCAAGAAGTACTGTCACAATTGCATTGGCATTAGAAGTTGCGATTGTTATCGCTGAAATGCCCAAGAACACCGCAGCTAGTGATTGAATTAGATTTGCTGTTTCCGACGACATTGGTTTCAACACCAAAAGCCATAACACATATATTATCATCAATACAAAATGCACTGGCATCAATGCACTTCCAGCAAAATATGACAAAACCACCACACTAAGCCCAACAATCAAATCTACCAAGTTTGATTTAATGTTCACCCACAGGTATCGCCGCCTTACCGCAAAAATCCGCCATTTTGAAACCAAAACTAATATTATACCGAGTATCGGACTACCGCTAAATACCGTAATCAATACCGCGCTAAGTCCTAACAATATGTTTAAGAAAATATGCACCGCATTACTAGCGATATTTCGCGATTTACGTGCTAATACATAATCTACCATACATACTATATTATATCAGAATTATTAAATTATGCTTAAAAGTGTTATAATGGAGAAATGGAACCAACTTTTTTCCAAAAACATCCTTTATTTAAGGATATTTTGAGTCTAATTAGCTTTATTATTGTCATTGTACTTGGCACGCTCTTTCTCAATACTTATATTTATCGTTCGTATAACGTTGTCGGCGTCAGTATGGAAAATACTTTGCATAACGACGACCGCGTCATCGTCAATCGCGCCGCCGTATCATGGGCTCATTTTACCGGCAATGAATACGTTCCAGAACGTGGTCAAATCATTGTTTTCATGAACGAAGACGAAGATGCCGTTAAATCTTATAAAGAACAAGGCGTCAAGAATCCCACCACTTGTACCGTTCCGTCAAATGTTTCTGATCAATACATCATCAAACGCGTAATCGCTTTTCCAGGCGAGCGCGTCACCGTTAAAAATGGCGTCATGACCATCTACAACGAAGAACATCCCGATGGCTTCGTCTATGACGTGCTCTGGCGCACTTCAGATACCGATGGGCCAAAATCATACACTAGCGGTGAAGTTGACCTCACCGTACCAAAAGGCGAACTCTTTGTTTCTGGCGATAATCGTGAAGGCTCTAACTCTTGGGACTCACGTAACGGCCTTGGCACCATTCCATATTGCCGCATTGTTGGTCCAGTAGTTCTTAGATTATTCCCCTTTAACAAAATTCGTGGCTTTTAATCTAAGCTCCAAACAAAAAAATAGAGCCTTACGGCTCTATTTTTTATCCTAGAGGTTCTCTAGATCAGCTTCTGTTGGCACCTTAGTGCTTGGAATTTCAAAGTCTTCAAGCGGCGCCACACCAGTACCTACTGGAATCTTGCGACCGATAATCACATTTTCTTTCAAGCCTCTCAAGTGATCTACGCGACCATTAATCGCCGCATTGATAAGCACCCGAGTTGTATCCTGGAAGGATGCTGCCGACAAGAATGAGTCCGAGAAGATAGACACTTTGGTAATACCAAGCAACAAATTAGTATAAGTTGCCGGCTCTTTACCTTCAGCTTCTAGTTCTTTATTCTCGGAAACAACCGAAGCAAGCGAAGTAATATCACCCGATACAAATTCCGAATCACCTGGATCGTTAATCTGAACACGTGAGAACATCTGGCGCACCAAGATTTCAAGGTGTTTTGGCGAAATCTCATGACCTTGCGCCGAATACACCGACAATACATCGTTCATAATATAGCGCTCAGTTTCTTCAATGCCTTTATAACGCAACAAATCCTGCAAGTTAAGCGAACCCGTCGTTAACCTATCGCCAGCAGTCACTGTATCATTAGATTTTACCACTAGCTCCGCATCACCAGGAATCTCAATCCTAGCCGACGAGCCAGCTGAGCCAACCAAGATAATTGCGTCCTTTACAAGCTCCACGATGCCCTCGTGCTTTGCCTTGACGGCTGGCTTATCACCAGACTTCTTAATCAAGGTCGTTCCATTCTTGACTGATTCACCATCCTTCACGGCTGGCTTCCGACCATCAAGCGCAATTCTTTCAGTCTCACCAGATTGCGGCGTAACTTGCACTACATAGTGATTGCCATCTTCCCAGACTTCTACCACGCCATCCACCGGCGAAATGTAAGCCTGACCTTTCGGGTTACGTGCCTCAAGAAGCTCTTCCACACGAGGAAGACCACGTGCAATAGCACCAGAACCCGCCACACCAGAACCATGCTTTGTATCAAGCGTCAGCTGCGTACCAGGTTCACCAAGTGACTGTGCTGCAATCACACCTACCGGTTCATGTGCTGCCACAAGTTCACGAGTAGACATATCCACACCGTAAGCCTTGCGTGGCACACCATTTACCGCAGTAGTTGAAAGTACAGACTGAATTTTCACGGAATCAATGTTTTCGTCCGCATCAATCTGCTCAGCCACTTCTTTTGTAATTAACTGATCAGCTTCTAAATAGCCTGGCACAGCTTCGGCCGTATAACGTCCAGCAATCCGCGCCACAAATTCAATGCCCGAAGCCTCGGTTTCTGACTTATACACTGTGAAGCCAGGATCCTCCGCCTCTTCGTCAGTCGTGAACACATCTTGCGATACGTCAACAAGACGACGAGTAAGGTAACCAGAGTCTGCCGTACGTAGAGCTGTAGACACCTGACCTTGACGTGCACCTCGAGTTGCGATAAACGACTCCAAAGTGTTCAGACCTTTCTTGTAAGACGACTTCACTGGGAGCTCAATTTCGTTGTTATTGATATCCACCATGATACCAATTTCTGCCGAAGCGAGCTTGATGTTAGAAATATTACCACGAGCGCCAGAGTTCACCATCACCGCAATGTCAGTATCCATTTCTGACAACTTGGATGATAGAAAATCCGAAATCTTTTTATCAATATCACGCCAGTTGGCAATCGTCAACTTATAACGCTCTTCGTCCGTCACGAGACCGTCGTTGTACTGTTGCTGAATGAGTGCCGTCTTCGCATCACCTTCCGCAATGAAATCATCAATCTCATCATAGGTTGGATAATCATCTTTCGCCGTAGAAATAGAAGCGATTGTCTCATACTCAAACGCCAAATCCTTAAGCGCATCTGCGGTATGTACCATTACCTCTGATCCATACAAATCAAAGATATCGGCCATCACCCTAGACAAATGCTTCTTAGTTTGCACTGAATTATCATATGGATAATCCTCTGGCAAGATTTCATTGAAGATTACGCGCCCCAAGGTCGTATCGCGAATTTCCTTCTTCGCAAATACCCGAATTGGAGTTTGAAGCGCAATAATTCCCTGATCGTAAGCCATCTCAGCTTCATAAACCGAAGAAAATGCCTTTGGATCACCAGTATCCGTACCAGGCTTATCATAAGTAAGATAATACGCACCTAGCACCACATCCTGATAAATAGCTAGCACTGGCGCACCATCTGCAGGCTTCAATAAATTCTTGGAAGCCGACATTAATTCTCTAGCCTCAGCTTGTGCTGCATCGGATAAAGGTAGATGTACCGCCATTTGGTCACCATCGTAATCCGCATTGAAACCAGACGCTACGAGTGGATGGAGTTTAATCGCTTTACCATCAATAAGTCTCGGCTGGAATGCCTGCACCGACAAACGGTGAAGCGACGGAGCGCGGTTAAGAAGTACATACTTACCTTTAATTACTTCGTCAAGTGCATCCCAAACTACAGTTTCCTTCGTTTCAATAAGACGCGAAGCCGCACGAATGTTATTAGCGTGTTCATTCGCAATCAACCACGAAATCACAAAAGGCTTAAAGAGTTCAAGCGCCATTTGCTTCGGCAAACCACATTCGTGAAGTTGTAGCTCTGGACCAACCACAATCACCGAGCGACCAGAATAATCCACGCGCTTACCGAGCAAATTCTGGCGGAAACGACCTTGCTTACCTTTTAGTAAATCGGATAACGACTTGAGACGACGACGACCATTAGTTGAGTTCGCACCGTGCGAACCGTGCGCTGCAGAATTATCAATTAAAGCATCCACTGCTTCTTGAAGCATCCTCATCTCATTACGACAAATCACCTCTGGTGCATTTAGATCCATCAATTTCTTCAAGCGATTATTACGGTTAATTACCCGGCGATACAAATCATTAAGATCAGACGTCGCAAACCGACCGCCAGGAAGCGCGATCATCGGACGTAGATCTGGCGGAATAACTGGAATTACCGTCAAAATCAAATCTTCCGGCTTAATTCCTGCCGCCTGCATACCTTCAAGAGTCTTAAGGCGTTTTTGGATTTTCTTTTCTTTTTGGCCTTTAGCTTCCTCTTCTTCCTTGTGCAAATCTTCAATCAATTTATCAAGGTCGATTTCATCGAGCATCTTTTTAATTGCAGTGGCGCCCATTTCCACCGTAATCAAATCTTCATATTCTTCAGGCAAATTGCGATACTCAACTTCCGTGATTACGCCACCCTTCTTGAATGACTCAAGCTGAGCCTTACGTGATTGATAATCACTTTCAAGTTCTTCTAGTTCCTTCGTGCGAGCTTCCGCCAAAGCCTTCGTGTCAACCGTTTCCGACTTTGCTTCGTTCGCATAGCGCAGTTCAATTGCTTCGCGCGCCGCCTTAGTTTGGGATTCTAGAGCCTCTAAAGTTTTTGCAATTTCTTCCGTCTTAGCATCGGTCATAAGATACGTTGCAAAGTACACAACTTTCTCAATATTCTTTACCGTAATATCAAGAAGTAGCGACAAAGCAGAAGGGATACCACGCATGAACCAGATGTGCGCTACAGGAGCGGCCAACTCAATGTGTCCCATACGCTCGCGACGAGTAATAGACTTGGTTACTAAATTACCTTCCTTATCTACCGCCGCCTCACGCGAACGTACACCTTTGAGCTTAGAATCGTGCGGATTAATATCCTTAGTTGGGCCGAAAATTCTCTCGCAGAACAAACCATCACGTTCTGGTTTCTGAGTACGATAGTTAATTGTTTCCGGCTTGGTTACTTCGCCATAGCTCCAATTCAAAATGTCGTCGCGGCTCGCCACCGACAGCCTGATAGAGTCAAAGTCTGAAGCGCTGATAAAATTATCCATCCACGCCATATTAGAACTCCTCTCCGAGGTCAACTGTGCCTTCTTCTAGTTCTTCCGTTTCCTCAACTTCTGAACCTTCCAAATCGTCAGCCTCTGTTATTTCAATACCTTCTTCTTCCATCATTGCTGCAGCCTCATCTTCGTCGAGATCCACAATGGTTGGAGCGGTATCTTTCTTATGTTGATCGTAAATTGATTGATCGTCTTTGTCCTTTTCAATTTCACGCGAAGTTTTTTCAATCACGTCACCAGCGTCCGCCGATTCACCGTGATCTAGAAGATCCACTTTAAGTCCTAAGCCCTGAAGTTCTTTTACTAACACGTTAAAGCCTTCCGGAAGCTTCGGACCTTCAATTGGTTCATGCTTAATAATCGCTTCGTAAGCTTTCGCACGACCATACACGTCATCGGACTTAATCGTGAGCATTTCTTGCAAAGTTGCTGCTGCGCCATAAGCCTCCAAAGCCCAAACTTCCATTTCCCCGAAACGCTCACCACCATTTTGTGCCTTACCGCCAAGCGGTTGCTGCGTCACCATCGTGTATGGACCAGTTGAACGAGCATGAATCTTATCTTCAACCATGTGGTGAAGCTTCAGCATATGCATCACACCGACCGAAGTCCGCTCGTTGAACGGTTCGCCCGTGAGACCATCATAAAGTTGCACTCTACCATCGCGAGCAAAGCCAGCTTTCTCAAGTTCATCAGAGATTACCTCATCCGGCACACCATTAAACGATGGTGTTGCTACTTTATAGCCTAATGCTCTCGCCGCCATACCAAGGTGCGTTTCGAATAGCTGTCCTAGATTCATACGTGACGGCACACCCATTGGTGAAAGCACGATATCAATTGGAGTACCATCTTCCATAAATGGCATGTCCTCTACTGGCAGTACACGCGATACCACACCTTTATTACCGTGACGACCAGCAAGCTTATCGCCTACGCCAATCTTGCGCATCTCGGCTACGAAAATCTTAATCTGCATAATCACGCCAGCTTTAAGTTCGTGACCTTGTTCGCGAGTATAAATGCGTACATCCACCACCTTACCAGTCGATGCACCATTCATACGAATTGAAGTATCACGTACATCCTTAGCCTTTTCACCAAAGATTGCACGGAGCAACCTCTCCTCAGACGAAAGTTCCTGTTCGCCTTTTGGCGTAATCTTACCCACCAAGATATCACCATTTTTAACTTCAGAACCAACGGTCACAATACCGTCTTCGCCAAGATGACGCAAAGAATGCTCAGAAACATTTGGAATATCCCGCGTGACTTGCTCTGGACCAAGTTTAGTTTCGCGTACTTCCACGTCAAAGTCTTTAATGTTGATAGACGTCAAAGTATCATCTTCCACCAAACGATTAGAAATCACAATCGCGTCGTCCATGTTGTAACCACGCCATGGCATAAATGCCACCAAGAGATCACGTCCAAGTGCCAACTCTCCGTCATTCACCGATGCACCTTCAATTAAGGTGTCGCCCTTTTTCACTTTTTGGCCACGCGCAACTACAGTTCGTTGATTATAACAGCGATCATCATTCGTCTTTTCAAAATGCTGCAAAACGTATTCACGGTCACCACCTTTATCGTAAGTGACGATCACCGATTTACCATCAGCCTTCTTCACCACGCCATTGCCAGTCGCCATAACAAGTTGCGAGGTATTCTTAGCAACTTCGCGCTCAATACCAGTACCAACTACTGGATTATCTTGGCGAAGTAGTGGCACCGCTTGCTTCTGCATAGCGCAGGCCATGAGTGACCGGTCAACACGGTTTTTCTCTACAAATGGAATCAGCGATGCAGACACGCCAAGAATTTCCTTGTGCGCCGCATCAATATGCGTCACACGAGATGCCTCCACCTGAGCTGGTGTTCCGTGCACGCGAGCCGACACCCAATCTTCCACAAATTTACCATCCTTGTCCAACTTCACCGATGCGTCAGCGATAATTTTATCCTGTTCCATATCGGCATCCATATAGACGACTTCGTTCGTCACCTTACCATCTTTCACTACACGATACGGCGCTTCAATGAAACCATACTCATTGATTCTTGCATAGGTAGCGAAGTTAAGCACAAGACCTACGTTGCCACCTTCTGGCGTTTCCACCGTACAAATACGACCATAGTGAGTCGGATGCGCATCACGCACATCGAAACCTGCGCGTTCACGAGTTAAGCCACCAGGACCCATTGAACTTAGACGGCGCTTATGTGCAAGTTCGGAAAATGGGTTAACCTCGTCCATCAACTGCGAAAGTTGTGAGGTAGAGAAAAATTCCTTTACTGCAGCTACTACTGGACGTGAATTCAAAAGTTGAGACGGCGTAACATCTTCAGGATTTGCCATTGACATACGGTCTAGAATATTGCGCTGTAAACGAAGCATACCCAAACGGAATTGCCTCTGCACCAATTCGCCGACCAGTTTAACACGACGATTAGAAAGCGAATCGATATCATCTGGCGCATCCTGCGTGTTATTGAGTCTAATTATCTCAGATACAATTGCTACCACATCTTGCATTTGCAAAGTGCGGTGCGCCGGATCGTTTGGCGTGTCAAATCCAAGCCGACGATTCATCTTAAACCGACCTACATTTGAATAATCATAACGTTTCGGATCAAAGAACATCCGCTCAATCATTGACTTTGCGTTCTCCACTGTCGCCAGATCGCCAGGACGAATCCTACGATAAACTTCCAGAAGAGCTTCACCTTGGCTTGAGGTAGTATCTTTTTCAAGCGTAATATCAATGTATTTTTTCTCACCAGTATCAATATTCTCAAAAGCTTTCTTGATTTCCGATTTCGTCATACCAAGTGCTCGGAGAAATGTTGTCACAGGAAGTTTACGACGACGATCAATCTTTACGTTAATCGTGCCATTTACGGCAGTTTCAAATTCTAGCCATGCACCACGACCAGGAATCACCTTTGCACCGTAATAACGCTTAAGTCCAACCGTTTCTGCATTAAAGAATACACCCGCCGAACGAATCAACTGTGAAACCACCACACGCTCAGTTCCGTTGATGATAAACGTTGCACGCTCCGTCATCCATGGATAATCACCAAAGTAAATATCCTGCTCTTTCTTTTCGCCAGTCACTTTATTCTCAAGTTCTACCAGCACATGAAGCGGAGCTTCATAAGTCGCAAGATTATACTTCGCCATCTGCTCTGACTCTTTTGGCTCTTTAAAGTAATAATCTTTAAACCTCAGCGAAAACTTCTGCCCCGTATAGTCGTCTATCGGGTTAAGTTCGGCAAAAACCTCGCGTAGGCCATTTTTGACAAAGTCGTCCCACGAATCCGTCTGATGCTGAGTCAGATCAGGAATCGGAAGCGCTTGGTCACCTTCAGTGAAGAATACTCTTTCACCTTCCTTTTGCTTTGTAGCCATTCTACCTCTTTTATTATTAGTGTTATTAATCTTTTTCGGTAATCCCCCAAGAACATTCTGTGCCCTGTCTCGTGATATTACCTTAGCGCCGAAGATTACTGCCCAGTCTCCCCCTAGAGAGTCGCCAGCTCTCATCAGTTACAAAAACAGGGCACACTACTTCTTATATTTCATTTTATCACACTTCTCCACCAAACACAACATCATTTCTTAAACCAAAAAACACGTTCTCAACGACAAACGTGTTTTTTAGACATATATAAAACTCTCAACTATTGTGTTTTATTTTAAGCAAACTCGCAGTTAGTTAGCTTACATATTATTATACACGAGCATTATAATTCGTCAAGTACTTTTCAAAGAAAAATGACACCGTTTTTTTGGCGCCACTTTTCCACCATATATTATATATACTATATATTATATGTCCAAATCATCCAAATCCGCAAGTTCAGCACGCGTTTTTTCGGCAAGTTCCGAAGACTCAGATGCTTCTTCAGTATAATCATCCTCTTCAACCTCACCAACCGACTCTTCGGCAGTTTCTTCGTGTGCAGCTTCCGTATAGTCGTGGTGTTTCTCATACGAGCCACCTTCTTCATCAGTGTTCACAATCTTTAAATTATACCTTGCATCTTGCTTAGTACCAAGCGCCCGAAGCAGCATTCGAATAGACTGTGCCGTCACGCCACGCTTGCCAATCACGCGTCCTACGTCCTCTGGATCCACCGTCAAAGATAACAATACCCCCTTTTCATCAATTTTACGATCCACCGAAACTTTATCTGGATTGTTGACTAAGGTTTTTACAATGTATTCTACGAATTGCTGGTCAATAGTAGCCATAATTTCTCCATTTTAGTTTATATATTACCATTATAACAAAAAAGACCCTTTTTGAAAGAGTCTTTTCCGTAACGATTAAGCTTCAGCTGGAGTTTCTTCCGCAGGCGTTTCTTCCTTAGGCTGATTCTTACGAAGTTTATCAGCGTGTTTTACCTTAGCTGATTTCTTCGGAGCAATTTTCACCCATTCTGGCAACTTCACACCATTCTTGGACAAGATGAAAGCCACACGAGCAGATGGTTGTGCACCATTCTTAAGATATTTCTCCACTGCTTCCTTATCAAGCGTCAAAGCCTTGGTAGCAGGATTATAATTGCCGACCTCAGCCACAACGCGACCAGACAAAGGGTGGCGCTGCGCTTCTTGGACGACTATCCGGTACGTAGGGTAATGCGTCCGGCCATTACGTTGCATACGAATCGCAAGCATTGTTTCTCCTTAAATTATTTTCACTATTATATCACACTCTTGGCAAATTGAAAAGACTGCCGTTACGATATTTTTCTCTTCCCGCCAAGCATCGCGCGATATTTCTTCACTCCTTCGCGCGCGGCCTCCGTCTGCGCCTCTTGTTTAGAGTGTCCACTACCAGTACCAATCACTTTCTCACCGGCACAAATCTCCACCGTAAAAGTTTTGTCATGATCTGGACCTTCTTCGCGCAAAGTTTTATAAATCGGTGTCACGCCATCAATCTTCTGCGCAAGTTCCTGTACATACGACTTCGGATCGCGCCAACTCCCTTCTTCCAGAATCGTATCAATTTTCACCAAAATATGTTTCGCGATAAAATCCTTTGCCACGTCATATCCTTGATCCAAATAAATCGCCCCGATCACTGCCTCAAAACAATCCGCCAATATCACATCGTGCCCTCGCTCCGAACCATGCTTCTCGCCACGCGATAATCTAACTAGTGGCTCATAGCCTAATTCCTTACCAGCATCGCCAATTGACTCCGTTCTCACCAGTGCCGCCCTAAGTGCTGTCATAATTCCCTCAGGTTCGTCGTAAGTCCGATACAAAAAATCTGAAGAAACTAATTCTAGCACCGCATCACCCAAGAACTCCAACCTTTCATTATGCTCTTTTGCAGCTCCACGATGTTCGTTCAAATAGCTACGATGTGTCAAAGCCGTTACCAGCAAATTAATATCGTTAAATTCAAAGCCCAATTTCTTACGGGCAAAATCTTGATACGGTGTTGTATCCATCCGCCTTTTCCTCCAATTAAAATTCGCCTGCGCGAATTTTCTTCTTTGCAATTAGCATTAATTTTTCTATGTCTTCGTATTCAATTAAATCTAGTGCCTCCGCAAAAGAAAACCACTTGATTCCCTTCATCCACTTCTCGCCAGTTGGCATTTCGTGCCGGTCCATTGCCTGCACCAGATAAATCTGCGTCGTCATCAGCACCAACTTATCCGCCCGACGGTATTTGAAATGGATTTTACCTAGCCACGTCAAAATATTGATGTTTCTAAGTCCAGTTTCTTCTTCAATCTCGCGTCGCGCCGTCATTTTTGCCGTCTCACCCGGCTCAATGTGGCCTTTCGGAATCGTCCACCGACCCTTTGAATCCTGAATCAGCAAAATCTGAATATCGGTCTGATCCGGTGTCAACCGAAAAACAATCCCACCCGAAGTCGGTTCGCGCACAATCTCTTGTATCGTTGTTTTCTTGCGAAAAACAGCCGATGTGAATTTCTGAAAAGGTGACTCCTTAATTCGCTCCGTCGGCAATGCTTCCGGAACCTTCAAAGTTCTCCTTGCCATCGGCTCCGATGGTCTTCTTTTTTGATCCATGATTATTTTCTTCTGTGATTCCGAGCTTTTTATAGGCCGTACCCAGCACCCCATTGATGAATTTAGACGAATTTTCCGAACCAAAAGCCTTTGCTAGCTCCACGGCTTCATTAATCGCTACCTTCGGGGGAATCTGTTCCCTACACTCAGACAATTCATATAGCCCCATCCGTAGGACATTCCTATCAATCGCCGCTATTGAACTAATTGGCCACTCCGGCGCCATTGGCTGCAAAGCCGTATCCAGTGTCTCAAAATTCTCTGACACCTTATGCGCCAGATTATAGACAAACTCTGTATCACCTAAAGCTTTCTCGTATGGTTCAATATTTTTTGCGACAATTCTGTCCAAATCGACTTCCGGGTCTTTTGCGAGGGTTCTTAGTTCATATTCATACAAACTTTGCAGAACAATAACTCTACCTAAATGTCGATTACTTGCCATATTTTAAGCTTCTTTTTTCTTAACGGTTTTAACTTTTAAGTTTGGGGTTTTCTTCTTAGTTTCAAAGGCTTTCACTGGGGAAGTCTTGTTCACTCTACGAGCAAGCTCCAAGCGAAGATGACTTCGACGAAGACCAGTCTTCCGTGGGCTACTCTGTTTTTTAGGTTCAGGCATTTTGCTCCTTAAATTTAATAGATAATTTTTCTTATTTTATCACCTTATTTCAGATTTTTCAAGGCTTTCTTGATGGCTGGTCGATCAAACCCCACAATTCGCTTCTCACCTATCTCCGTTACTGGCACAGTTTCGATCTCTGCATTTCCCCTTGCGTCCACCTCCCCATATTCCACCCCCATTTCATCCAACCAGTCCATCAAAGCGTGACAATAAGCACAAGTCGGTGTTGTATAAATCTTAATCATAAACTATATTGTAACACAAAACCTTAATCTCTCAAAACTCCCCAACAGCACCGTCGCGCCCTCCCACTAATTGACAATATCCTCAAAATATATTACAATTATTCTAATCTGCTAATTATTAGCAAGTACTTTAAAAGGAGTGTGAAAAAATGTCCAAGAAAAAACCAGTCCGCGCTATCGACGAATTCATGCCGGACGGCAGTTTTACTCGCTCATTAGTGTTTGAAAGTCCCAAAGGCAAAACCGAAATCGTCCCCTTCCCCACTGACAGCATGGTTATCATCCGCACCCCCACCGAACTCTACGATTGGTATGGTCGCAAGGTTAAATTGTCTCCCAAGATTCACCGTATTCTTCGTTTTTACGGCTCAGAAACAAACGGCTCTCTTGTAGACTCAGCCAAAGAGCTTTTTCTCGCCGAGAAGACAAATGGCAAACTAACGCTTGCTCCACTCATGATGGACCGCATCTACGATAAAAATAGAGATTTTCTCGAACCCATTGAGATACCTTGGTCCAAACAAGTCCGCACCGGTTGTCATATAAACCGCCGCCCCACCATCGTCTCAGGAGAATACGAATTTGACCAAATCGACAATTCAATTCTTGAAACCCCAGTTATACAAGCATTCATCCTCGGTCTTCCTGCCTACTACCACAAAGCTAAAATCGACCTCTTTACTGGTCTTACGGGAGGCACGCTCAACAAAAGATATGCCTACACTATCATCAGAGAAAACGTCAGTTCATCTTTCAATTGGATGTTCAACTGTTTCGCCGAAAATCGCAACGCCATCATGCACGCTACCGAAGAACCTACGCATGGTTCTGCCAACTATCTTCTCGGCAACATTACAATATCAGAAGATGGCACCAAATTGTCAGCGGCTTCCCCTTCAGGATACTATCGAAACGAAGAATGCTACTACAGAACCATTTCCACCGATATCGAAGTGGTCAAGCACATGTATCGTAAGGATGGTCAGTCAAACCTTTGGTGGTACTACGATGGCGGCGAGATCAAGGAATCACCTATCACTCCATAATTCAAAAGCGCTTCACTAAAGAAGCGCTTTTTCTCATGAATTCATTATACCATATATCGCAATTCCCGCCGCCACCGATACGTTAAAAGACTCTTTTCGGCCTCTCATTGGTATTTCCACGAACAGGTCAATTATATCATACAACAAATAATCAATCCCATTAACTTCCTCCCCTAATATCAATACTACTTTAGATGACAGCGCCTGGCTTAGCTCCGACGAACCCAACTTATACAGAGGTACATCAGAAATATTATTCTCTAGTCCCACTATTTGCCATCCCTGTTCTCGCAATTTACTCACCTCTGTAATTATATCACCACACGCATAAATATCTAGCATATCTTCCGCGCCAAGCGCTGTCTTATGTATCTCTCGGTCTAATTTTTCTCGTAAATGTGGTAATAGTCCAGCATCATGTGCTCTCGGCGTATACCCGCTCAAAATCACCTTCGAAACCCCAAACCCCTCGCAGGTTCTGAGAATTGCCCCCACGTTATAACACGACCGTATATTATGCAACACCACTATCATTTCCATGGTATTATGGTATAATAAATCACATGAAAAGTCAAAAGAACATCGATAAGTCATTTGAGGACCATGGGCTCGGCCAAGCGGCCTCGAGCGTGTCCGAGAATGAGCTTATTGATGTTCTACTAACTGGACAAGTTGTTACCATTCCCACTGAAACCGTCGAAGGCTACGCCGTTGCTCTAAGCTCCGAGCAAGGCATTAAAGATCTCATGAAACTAAAAGATCGTGGGTTTAATTCTGGCAAAGTATTCACTCTCGTTCCAGAATCCAAAGAAGCCATCGAGAAATACGTTCTCATCCCAGACCGTGCCAAACCTTTCATCGACCAATATCTCCCCGGCGAACTCACCATCATCCTGCCCAAAAATCCAGCCTTTCATCACTTCTACTACGACCACTACGACACCATCGGCATTCGCATCCCGAATCACCCTCTCTTTCCAAAATTACTACAAGAAAACGGCGCCCTCATTCTCACTTCCGCCAATCCTCGTGGCGGCACCCCAAAATCTCTCACTGGGCATCTTCCATCCACTATTTTAGATTTCACCAACCCTGAGAATCCGCAAATCATCCGTCAGGGCAATTTAGTCATTAACCTTTAACCACGCTCTCGTCACCAGCAATTCTTTTCGCCTCAAATAGCACCGTTGGCACCGCTGGTGGCGGCGTAAAATCAGTAGGCTTCAAAGGAAGCCGTATCTTTGTCTGATAATCCCGAATCAATTTTAATCCGAGCTGCGAAGTATAATGTCTATCTGTATTCAAAAGTTTCAATGCAAATTGTTTTTGCAAAATCAAATAAAACGCCTCTGGCGGATTCGCATCTTCAATCAATTTATGCACAATCGCCGAACTAATGTGAAACGGCGGATTCGCAAAAACTTTATACGGCTCCCGCGGTAACTCATACTCCATAAAATCAATCTCCACCACTTCCACATTCTCACACCCCCGCTTCGCCAAATTACTACGCAGTTTCGCCGCCGTCACAGCATCAGGCTCAATCGCAATCACTCGTCGCACGCGCTTAGACAGAGCATAAGTAATCACTCCAGATCCCGCGCCAATCTCCACCACCAAGTCTCGTTTTTTCAAATTTGAATGTCCAATCAAAATCAGCGCCAATCTCGGATTCCGCAAGAAATGTTGTGACAAAGTATGGTCTCTCGACATACCTCATATTATATCAAAATATGGTATAATATAGCAATGGATAGATACGAACCGCTCAAAATCGAACAAAAATGGCAAAAAATCTGGGAAGACACCGAGGCTTTCAAAGCCACCGAAAAAGATGGCACTCCTAAAATATTCCTCGCCGAAATGTTTCCTTACCCCTCTGGCGCCGGCCTTCATGTCGGCCACGTTCGTAATTTCACTATTGTTGACGTACTTACGCGGTTCTTTCGTCAACAAGGTTTAAATGTTCTCCGTCCTTTTGGTTATGACACTTTCGGTCTTCCAGCTGAAAACTACGCCATCAAAACTGGCACAGCCCCTCAAGAAGTCACCAAAGTCAACATTGCAAATTTCCGCAAACAAGCCAAGCGCCTCGGCTACGCTATTGATTGGTCCCGCGAGATCAACACCTCCGACCCGGAATATTATAAATGGACACAGTGGTGTTTCCTCCAGCTCTACAAAAAAGGCCTCGCCTACCAGAAAGAATCGTATCAGTGGTGGTGCCCCGAAGATCAGACAGTTTTAGCCAACGAACAAGTTGAGAATGGCAAATGTTGGCGCTGTGGTCACGAAGTAGAAAAGAAAAAAATGAAACAATGGTTCTTCAAAATCACCGAATACGCCGACGAGCTTTTAAGCGACATTGACTCTCTCGAGTGGCCAGAGAAAATCAAAACCATGCAAAGAAACTGGATTGGTCGCTCCGTCGGCGCAGAGATAGACTTTCCACTCGCAAGAGAAGACGACCAAAGCTCCTCCGAGGACCGTAAGCTTGGGCGAGCGCCCTTGAGCGCGTCCGAGGAGGACGCTTTGCCGTCTTCTCTCAAAATTAAAGTTTTTACTACTCGTCCCGACACTATTCTAGGCGCCACTTTCCTCGTCGTCGCTCCCGAATATTCTGGACTAAGCTATTTATTGACCAACGATACTCGTGAAGCCGTCCTTAAATATAAAGCCGATTCTCTTAAAAAATCCGAAATCGAACGTCAAGAAAACAAAGAGAAAACTGGTGTCTTTACTGGTTCTTTCGCTATCAATCCCGCCACCAAAGAAAAAATCCCTATCTACGTCGCCGATTATGTATTGGCTGGTTACGGTACCGGCGCCATCATGGCTGTCCCCGCTTACGACGAGCGCGATAAAGAATTTGCCGAGAAATTTGACCTCCCAGTCATTGAATCCGAACTCATCGACCGCGACCTTTACGGCACCCCGAAAGTCATGTATAAAATGCGCGACTGGCTGATTTCCCGTCAGCGTTATTGGGGTTGCCCAATTCCTATCGCCTACGACAGCGAAGGTCGCCCTCATCCTATTCCAGAAGACCAACTTCCTGTTCTTATCCCCGAAGTCAAAGATTACAAACCCGACCACACTGGTCGCTCCGCTCTTGCTAAAGCCAAAGACTGGCTAAAGGTCGAACTGTACAACGAAGACACTGGCAAAATGGAAGTCATGACCCGTGAAACCGACACCCTAGACGGCTATGCCTGTTCCTCGTGGTATCTTTGGCGTTATGCCTCCCCACGTGACCAAGAAGCCGCTTGGGATCAAAAAGCCATCAAATATTGGGAACCGCTAGATTATTATTGTGGCGGCGATCACGCCGTAGCTCACTTATTGTACATTCGCTTCTGGTGTAAATTTTTCGCCGACCAAGGCTATTTACCATTCCGCGAACCAGTCAAACGCCTATTATATAATGGCTACATCAATGCTCCCGACGGCAAAAAAATGAGCAAAAGCAAAGGCAACGTCATCGACCCACTAGATGTCATCAATGACGGCTACGGCGCTGACACTCTCCGTACTTACGAAATGTTTATCGGCCCATACGATCAAGATGCCGCATGGGATCCTCGCTCAGTCGGTGGCGTCTACCGCTTCCTGAACCGTTGTTATAACTTACTTGATAATATTTCTAACGTAAATAATATAATAATTAGAAATAAAACTGTTAAGAAAGTCACGGAGGACATCCATCGCTACAACTTTAACACCGCCGTCGCCGCTCTAATGGAATACGTCAACGAACTTTATAAACATGGCGCCGGCCACGATGACCTCGTGACTCTTGCCAAGTTACTCAAATCTTTCGCGCCCCATCTTGCTTCCGAAATGCTCGAAAAGCTAGGTTCCGACGACGAATGGCCAACTTGGGATGAAAAATATCTCGTAAGTGACACCGTGGAGCTCATCGTTCAAATTAACGGCAAACTTCGTGCCAAAATCACCGTAGACGCCGACGACTTAGAAGACGAAGATAAAATCAAATCCCTCGCCCTTGCCGACGAACGCGTGCAAAAATACACCGCGAATGGCATCAAAAAATCCATCTTCGTGCCAAAGGCCAAGATACTTAACTTAGTAGTTTAGTATAAATATTCATAAACTTATCCAAAGTCCGTTCAAAATCATGTTCTTTCACAATTTGAACGGATTTTTTGGCAAATCTCTCTCTCAAATTATCATCCGTAAGGATTGTTCGTAGCGCCTGGCTCAACTCCGCCTTATTCCCGGGTTCGCACAATAAACCATTCTCGCCATCCACGCACACTTCACTCACTGCCCCAGCATTCACCGCCACCAACGGTAATCCTGAAGCTGCTGCCTCAATCAGTACAATCCCCTGCGTTTCTATTTTACTTGCCGTCGCAAATACATCGCCCAGTTTATAAATATCATATAATTCCGGCGGAGTAATTTTACCAAGAAAATGAATCCTCGCGTCACTAGCATATTTTTTCTGCAATCTAGCTTTATCGGTACCATCCCCCACCACCACAAGCTGCACGTTTTTTACTTCTTTTGCCATTTCCACAAACGCTTCCACCACCAACCCAACTGTTTTTTCAGGATCCACTCGCCCCACATAAAGCACCGTCAAGGCCTTACTATTCAAGCCGTATTTCTTATACACTTCATCATCTGCCTTACCGGGTCCAAAATGACTAAGATCCACTCCATTACTCACCGCCGCCAAAGGCACCTTAAACTCTTTTCCGCGTGACCAAATCAAATCATCAATCGCTTTTTCCGTCGGCATCGTTACAAAATCACTTTTTCCATGTCGTTTGATTAAATATGCTCGCATCAAAGCATTGGCAGGTTTCTTAAAAATACCAAGTTTAAGTTGATTTGTAATTACATCCGGCTGGTTATGCTCAGTAGTCACTACCGGTACACCAGAATTTCTTGCCCAACCCACCACCGATAATCCCACCGGATCCGCCACTTGCACGTGCACTACGTCAGGTTGAAAATCATCCAAAATTCTCTTCACCTCTTGCTTTGGAAATATCGAAACTCTAAAGCCATTCTTGTAAAATAGCTTTTTCTTTTCCGGTACAGGATGAATCTGATCTGGATATATCTTCGCATCCAACGATTTAAGATAACATACCTTCACACCATCTTGCATTACAGAATGACTACGCCCAGTTTGAGAAGGACAAATCACGAGCACTTCATTGCCACGCCGAGCCAACCCCGCCGCCAAATTATGCGCAAACACCGCCACCCCATTAATTTGTGGATAATACACGGCGGTGGCTATTGCAATTCTCATAATCCTTTCGCTTTATCCATCTGCGGATCACGCATCGAATTGATATCTTCGTAGCTACGTTCCACTTCAATATCAGGCGTAATTCCCATTTTATTGATTGAAATTCCCTTCGGCGTAAACCACTCAGCAGTTGTCACTTTGAGTAACGCACCACCATTTAAATTAAACAAGTTCTGCACCACGCCCTTTCCATAAGTTTTTTCGCCAACTATTGTCGCCTTACCGTAATCTTTCAAAGCTCCCGCCACGATTTCCGACGCTGAAGCCGTAGAACCATTCACAAGCACAACCGTCTCTATATCTTTAAGTATCGCTTTACCCTTATCGGAATTTATTGTAGTGTCACCATAATGCTTAGATTTTTGTTCATAGACTTTCTCGCCATCTATCCATAAACTCAGCAAATCTTTCGCTGCCGATACATATCCCCCACCATTACCACGTAAATCCAAAATCACCTTATTTACACCCTTGCTAGCGAACTCCTGCGCCATTTTTTGCACTTCGGTTCCGGTATTATTGTCAAAACGCGTTACAGTAATGATAGCCGTCTTGCCGCTATAATCCACGTATGCCGAAACATTATTAATTACTTCACGCTTCATTTTAAAATCCAATTCTTTCCCATCACGCACCACCGTCACCGCCACCTCGCTACCAGTTTCACCACGCACGCGCTTAGTAATCTCATCGGTACTTTTATCCCAAACTTCCTCGCCATCCACTTTATAAATAATATCACCC
Organism: Candidatus Nanosyncoccus sp.; assembly: GCA_045657985.1. Classification (GTDB taxonomy): domain Bacteria; phylum Patescibacteriota; class Saccharimonadia; order Saccharimonadales; family Saccharimonadaceae; genus Nanosyncoccus. The sequence goes on from JAZOUF010000061.1 coordinate 22,582, forward strand.
GCGAGGATTCCAGCCTTTCGTGCTGGATTATCCGGCAAAGTTCTAAGCACTCTCACATAGCCATCGCGTTTGCCCATTTCCACACCGATGCCCGAACCCACATTTCCATGCAAATCGTCATAAAAATCAGCTCCTTCTTCAGGGCCCATATAAACCGTGTATACATCGCCAAGCGCTTCCACCATCCCTTGCTTAGCGCCCTCAATTATTGCCGCCGTATCAATCTCACCATTATAACTTGTCATCAATCTATCATAAACCGTGTCAAGCGAAGACCAATCGACTTTATAGCTCGTTCCACTAAATAAACTACCGCCAAACAAGTGTTGCCAATTTAGCCCAATCACTAATCCGAGCAATGCTACAAGCCCCCCTACTATAATAGCTGAGCCCAAACTAACTTTTTTCGGTTCCCACTTTTTCTTACTCATTACTCAATTTTAGCACAATTATTATTCAAAATGAATAAAATTATATTGCCAAACTTCATTTGCCGAAATCCGTCGTGATCCAAAATCACCATAATGCGAATCACCAGAATAAAGATATGTCGCATACGCATTATTGTACTCAGTCACATTAATTGAACCGTCCGCATTTACGTCTTCCACCCAGAATACATGTCCATATGGATAACCATCTACCTGACCAATCGTGTTCGCCGCCGGCGTCCGATCAACCACATATCCCAAATCACGAGCACGATCATCCCAGCTATAAGCATTTCCCCAAGCCGGCGCAATGCCAAACGCTTCATAAGCCTTCCATCCAGCATAGCTCACACATTCGCACACATACCCACCAATCTTATGTGTTCCCCAAGCGTCTTCCCAGTATGTTGTATAATCATCCTGTCTTGCTGGGCAATCCTCTTGCCACGGATAAGTATTCGCACCAGTGTATGAACTACCACGGTATAACTCTGGATGCGCTTCTTGCTCCGCCCGTTCAGCTTCACGTTGTGCGTTTTTCGCCGCTTCCGCCGCCACCGCATAGGCCTCAGCATCATTCTGATACTTCTGCACTAAGTCTCTTTGTTCCACTCTTGTCGCCTCAAGTTCAGCTTTCGCCGCCTCTTGCTGCGCCAACAAAGATTCTACCTGAGCTTTGTCGTCTTCGAGTTTAACCTTAGCTTGTTTAATTTTCTCCGCAGTTGCAGTAATTTGTTGCTTTACTACTTCCGCTCTCGCTTGTTTTTCCGCCAAATCCGAAATCGAACTAGAACCCGCCAAAATCGCAATCGGTTCCGCATCGCCTTCAAAATGCATATTCACCAGTAGTTCAGCTAACGCTTCCTGCTCTGCTTCCAACTTTGCTTCCGTTAGTGCAATCTCTTTGTTCAGTGCTTCCACTTGCGCTTTCGTCTCGGCAATTTCTAATTGTTTCCTTGCAATGTCTGCCGTCAACTCATTAACTTTTGCTTGAAATAAGTTCGCTGAATTCGTCGCTGCTGCTGCATTCTTATTAGCTTCCTGCTCCGCCGCCACCGCCTCCATACAAACCGCACTATTTTGGCAAGCTTTTGATAATCCTTGCGCACTAGAAATCATTAACCCGTCAACCAATACCGGAATCGCAAAAAGCACAAGCACCGCCACTTTTAGCAATATCTTCTTACTCATAAGCATTACCATAATCTCATTATGGCACAATCACTTTATAAAGTCAATTCCAATCTTATGATTTATGCAAATACTTGGACACCGCCAACCTAGCAGATACTCGGCCAATCACCACACCAATTGCAATGAACACTACATATACTAATATCAGCTTATTAGATTCCAGAATATCCATAATCGTCTCCACGTTAATCCCATAATTACTAAGACGTGGTGCCAAAAACATAAATCCGAAATAGCTCGCCGTTGCCGCAATAATCCCCGCAATCAGCCCACAAATTTCTGCTTCCACCAGAAATGGACCACGAATGAATCGTTTATCGGCTCCAACTAATTTCATCATATATATTTCCTCACGTCGTGAGAAAATCGCCATCCTAATTGTTGAGAATATAATTAGCACAGAAATAACTAAAAACACAATCGCCAATATCATACCGCCCGTCCGCGCAATCCTCGCCCATGAATTAATCGTTGCAATCTCTGCCTGATTAACATCATAAGTCGGCGCCATCTCTTCATCGATATTCTTTGCAAACACCTCGTTCTTTTCTACAAGTTCCTTAATACTATCCAAATTCTCCACGTCGTAAACTTTAATTCGCATAGTTGCCTGCATTTTCGAGATCATCAATGCTTTCATGTCATCATCAAGTACGTTAATGATTTCTTCACTTCCAGCGTTTTCCTCAATAAACTTATCGTATTCTTGCTCTGACGTCGAAATCACCACACTTTTAATGTTCTTATCCTTAGAAATAATTTCTGACATTTCTTGCAAAGTTTTTTCTGGCGTATTTGGCTGAAAATAAATCGTAATATCAATTTTATCTCGCATCATTTGCGCGGTGTTCGTAAGCACCACGCTTGCCACCACCGTCACAAACAAAATCACCAGCGTAATCGCCATTACTACGGTCGCCGCACTAGAAAGCCAAATATTTCTCGCGAAACCTTTTGTTCCGTATTTTATAATCCGGCCTTGCTCACGAATCGGATGCACCGCTTTCGTACGCCGCATCGTTTTAAGACCTTTTTTTGCCGCCTTTTTAAGCAATTTACGCTCGTCTTGTTTCTTTTCTTCTTTCATTACACCACCCTTCTTCTAGGCTTCATTGCATGACCAGGCGTCTGTATCGCCCTGCCATCCCTCATTTTCAAACTCGGCGTTTCATCTAACTTATAAATACCACCGTTTTTCTGATCATCAATAATCTTTCCACCCTTCATCGTCACTACACGTTTTTGTAAAGTATTCACAATGTTCTCATTATGTGTCGTAACTAAAATTGTCGTCCCGAAATCATTAATCTTTTTAAGCAAGCCCATAATTTCTTCCGTCGTCAACTTATCCAAATTCGCCGTCGGCTCATCCGCAATCAGAATCTTCGGTTGTCTTGCCACGCTACGTGCGATAGACACGCGCTGTTGCTGACCACCAGATAATTGATCCGGAAACTTTTTTGCTTGATCCAACAAATCCACCAAGTCTAACACTTTCGGCACCGTCTTCCGAATATCTTTCCCACTCATTCCAGCAATTTCCAGTGCAAATGCTACATTTTCATATACAGTTCTTCGTGGCAATAACTTAAAATCCTGAAATACCACGCCAAGCCTCCGACGGTACCCAGGGATATGTCGTTTCTTTACATAATCAAGATCAATCCCACCAACAATAATCTTGCCGGAATCTGGAATTTCCTCCTTAGTAATCATTTTCATCAAAGTTGACTTACCAGCACCAGACTTACCCACCAAAAACACAAACTCATTCGGCTCAATATGAAGAGATACTTCATCCAAAGCCGGTTCATTATCACCAGGATATGTCTTTGTTACTGAGTCAAGCAGTATCATAATCCTAGTTTAGCACAAACTTTTTATTTTTACTAGTGAAACTCTAAATGTAACGTGATGTTCTTTTCGTCCGAATTATCTGGCTGATAAATTGAAACTGGCGTAATAATTGCATCCGGATATTTAGCACAAGCATCTTTAAATACTTCCGCATAAGTCCCAGTCGTAGTAATCGTCAAATCTTGTTTATCTTTTATCTCAAAGTTTTCACTCGCCGTCTTCTTTTTCCTAAGCACCAATGTCATATCAAGATTCAGCTCAAAACCTGCCA
>JAZOUF010000062.1:0-5215 GCA_045657985.1 Candidatus Nanosyncoccus sp.
CAATTGATCTGCATAAGGTAATTGATAGTGAATGGCAGAATATTTTAAGGCTGACTTCTTTTGCGGAATATGCGTATAGTGGAAATGTTTCATTGATGGATTTTGTTGTTGACGACAATAACGATTTGATTGTTTCGCTGAAGAATGGGTTGGGGGGGATGCAAAAAATAAAAAAGAGATTAGACGATGGACCGGTAGTGTCTGGACTGATATCGGGAATTGATTTGGGGCTCAATTATACTAATTTGAGAAAGGCGTTGGATGATGAGTATGAAAAATACGCAAAATTTGTAGATATTACAGAAGTGATTATGCAAGTTGTGAAAAATGATAATGCTGTAATTGACAATGCTTATGGTGGAGCGTTTCAGGCTTTTGCCGGTCAGGCCATGAGTTACTATTCCGCAATGAAAAGTTTAGCAAGTGACTATAGTAGCAATGGATGCCCTAATGATGAATCGGAAATATGTGATGTTATACAAGGCGAAATAGTGGATTTGCAGTCGCAAAATATGGATGATGGTGAAAATGTCGCGCAGATTTATCTAGAGAATGTTGGTCAACTTAATTTTGAGAATGAATCATCAATGATGTTCTATATGGCAAATTTATATGTAGCGACGGAGGGCGGTAATGTCTAAAATGAAGAGACTTATATTTTCACTGTTTGTTGTGTTTGTGTCTGTGTTGACTTTGTTGCCACTTGATGCGATGGCGGCCGAGGTGGATGTGTCGGCTAGTCGCGAAGATACGTATAATTTGTTACTGGACGCAGCGCAGATCAACGTGGTGGCGAATACTTTGATGAAGTGTATTGGTAGTATTCCTGCGAGTGGAAGTAGCGCTGCCATTTCTGGAACGGATGCGGCGAAAGGCAACGTTTTCAGTGGCGGGCTAACTGGACTTACGAATACTGATATAAGTACGGCATTGTGGGTTGAAAGTTGGGTGCAGGGTAATGGCGGTGATGATGGCGCAATTTGGTGTAAACAGGCTGGTGGTAAAGGAAACATTTTGCAGATATTTGCCAATAAAGCTGGGCTGAACTTGCAAAATGATATTATTTGTAATGGTGGCAATCACCGTCTGTTGCAAAGGGCAACCGTGTCTGGTGCGGATGGGTTCTCTGGGACGGTTAGCTATTCACTTGGTAGCGATACTAATTGTAGTAGTTTTAATGATACTGGAGCAGCTTATTTAAGAGCGCCAGATGCGGCGGCACAGTTTAAGGAAATATATACGAATTGGTATAATCAGAGGAAAACCGTGAATAGGTATGTGCCTAGTTATGATGAGCTTGGTAAGTTTAATAATGTTGATGGGTATTTTAATTATATTGCTGATTTTAATCAGGTTTGTAAAGCGGATGTAGTAAATAGTGCGGGTAAAATTGCGGGAACCGATTACTATAAGATAACAAAGTTTAAAAAAGACGCAAGGACTGTAGTTGCCCAGAATCTATATTATCATGTTAACAATAATGTCACTTGGAAGTATCCGCTTTCGACAGATAATCCGGTGACTAGTTGTACTGGACTTCTGGGTAGGATTTCGGCGTTGCAAACAAAGGGGAATGGGGTACCTATGAATGGTCGTGCGGGTGGGTATGAAAATATTATACTTGCGGAGTTGAATGACGCTTGTGCTGGGATTACGACCAAGAATGGAAATAATGGGTGGTCGGAACTTAGTGCTAAGTTGCAAAGTATTATTAACAATCCGAATTCTTCGGCGGATGAGGTGCAGAAAGCACAGGCGAATCTTCAGAAAGTTAATAATGCTATAAATAGTGGCAATTATATAGAGTCGTCTGGCAATGAAGATGATGATGGCGGTAAGATATATCAGTGTCTAGATATTGATGGGCTTGACATTGCGGTTGATGATTATGAGACGTTTATACCGGAAGACCAGATGAATCAGAACAAAGAAAATGATCCGTGCTATGCAGGGTCGGGGGCGCTTGGATGGATTATTTGTCCGGTAGTGAAAGGTATTTCTGGTGTGGGTGAACATATGTGGGAGCAAATTGAAACTCATCATTTGAAAATTCAGGCCAGTGAGCTGTTTGGAAGCGGTAGTGATGTAGCTACGGCTTGGGGTGTAGTGCGCAACATTGCGAACATACTATTTATTATATTGTTCTTGATGGTGATTTTTTCACAATTGACTGGTATTGGAATAGATAATTATGGAATTAAAAGGATTTTACCAAAACTAATCGTGGTGGCGATTTTGGTAAACTTAAGTTATATTATTTGTGAACTTGCGATTGATCTTAGCAATATTTTGGGAGTGGGGATTAATGATTTATTAAGCGATGCGGCAGGGAATGTTGACATAGGTGCACCGGCTAATATAGCTTCTCAAGCGACCGGTGGTATTGCAGTGTTGGGGCTTGTGGGCGGTGGCGCATGGCTTTATACTTTATTGAACCCGTTGGGCGTAGTGGCACTTGGCTTGGCTGTGCTTGGACTTGTGATTACTATTGTGGTATCGATGTTCTTCTTGTATCTAACCTTGATTGTGCGTGAAGCGGGGGTAATATTGGCTGTAGTGATTGCGCCGGTTGCGTTTGTTTGTTATCTATTGCCAAATACCGAGAGGTATTATAAGAAGTGGTTTGACATATTTAAAGCTCTCCTGATTGTCTATCCGATATGTGGAGCGTTGATTGGTGCGGGGAAACTTGCAGGTGCGGTGTTGGCTTCGATAGATACGCCAAGCATGAAAGTGGCGGCGATGTTAGTGCAAGTAGTGCCGTTCTTCCTGATACCAACGATGTTAAAGAATTCGTTGTCGCTTATGGGGAACATTGGCGGAAAGCTGTCTGGCTGGGGAAGAAGCTTGGGACGGAGAGGATCGAATGCTGCGCAAGGTGCGATTAGGGGAACGAGGGCTGTGCAGGATTATTCAAGATATAATCAAGATAGACGTTCATTGGCGAGAGCTGAGAGGATACGAGATAGGCTAGGAAACCGATTGAATAGCGGTGCTAACTTGAGTGCACGTGAGCGAAGTCAGTGGGCGACTGCTTCGCACCAAGTTGCGGCTGCTGAGAATCAGAAGGAGAGGGAATACGGTGAGATTTTTGAACGATATGAGAGACCGCAAGTGCAAGCGGAGTTTGCAAGTGCGATTGGTGGTAATGATGCCGAGCGAGCTTCGGCGGCGTTGACGAGCTTGTTACAGAAGGGTGGGATTGATGAGGCTTTGACGATTATGGATGGTAATAATTGGAACAATATGAGCCAAAATGTGAGAGATCGTTTGCTCCAGACTATGGGTGGGACAAATATTGATGCGATGAAATCTTTTGCGAAATATAGACAGACTGGCGGTCAGGCTGAGTTTAAGGATTGGTCTAGAGGAACTGGCGCGGTGATTGCTAGTGAGGCTTCAAATGCAGCGATAAAAGATAAGACTTTTGCGGCGCACCTTTTGGAGAATGGCGAACATGCTACCGATTCTTATTCTAAAGACGAGATGCAGTTTATTAATAGAAGATCGTCTGATCTCATTGGCCTTATGGGGCAGCAGCAATTTGGTCGAACGCTTAGCAGTATGGCGATGAATTCAAAGGATGCTAAGGCGCAGACTGAGATGGAGAAAGTTATTGCTAGAGAAATTGGCGGGGGAACACTCAGTGTGTCTGATTTGGGCTTGACTGCGGAATCGATTGGCAGAATGCGTGGTGATTTCGCAAGAGCGTTGGAAGCTGGTTATGTTAATGCCGGTAAGACGCGAGCTAATTTACAGGCTGATTTGGCGCCGCAAATTGCTGCGGCAAGTGCAGACAGCCGTATTAGTAATAGGACCGATGCTGATGTTAAAACTATTCTTGGAATGCCTTAAATTGAGATAAAAATCCCCCACGTGGGTGGGGGATTTGAGATCAGAGATTCTGGACAAACTCTTTGAAGGACTCGATGCTGAGTTTTTTGCGTTTGGCTTTGGCTTTTTTGGCAAGGTTTGCTTCGGCGCAAGCGAGTCTGACATCCTCTTCGGCCGTGTGTTCGAGAGGGTGCTTTACCATGTAGGCTAGTTCGGCGTCTTGGCGATTCATTTCTCGCGCTATTTCCTCATGGGTCCAGATGTATTGGGTGGCCCACGGACGTGCGCGCCTGACGTCGCCACTGCAGTGTACTCTCTTGAACCAGTCGGCGTGAGTGCGGATCCAGTCGCTTGGACCCATAAAATCACCGCGCCGGAGTCCTTTGCCGTAGTGGTAAAGGATGGTGTTGATTTCGTGGGCGTTTTCGAGCAGGGAGTTGCTGATGAGAGTGACGAGCGGACTGCCTTTGACCATGAGTTTAGAGGCGAAAGCGTCGTTTAACGCGTAGACAATCATGTCGGAGTCGCCGCGACGTAACAGTTCTTCCATGGCGGAAACGGCCAGACGGTCGTTGTTTCTCTTTAAGCCTTTTTTGAAAAGGCTAGCGATGAACTGGGTATCAGCGATAGTCGCGTAGAGTTCTTTAACTGTAAGGTACTCAGTATACCACATAGTGGATACCTCCTTGCGTAAACTCGCCAGTAATTATAGGAGTTTGTTGGGATTTGATCCAGTAGAACACCTATTGTCTTTATTGTATCATACTTTGCTAATTTCGTCAATAGTGTGGAGCGTAAGATGTTTATGTTTTTTGAGAAATGTCAAATTTATTATGTTGTTTTTATTGATTTTAGATTATAATAGTGGATGTATGGAAAATGGATTTGAGAAGTCTATCGTGGCTAGGCGAAATGTATTAAATAATTCGTATGCCGTAAAAGAGATTGAAAATGAGATAGATATCAAGGGCGTATTTTTTGAAGGTGAATATAGGCTAACGACGCGGCAGGTTGCATCGTTTTTTGGTGTGGATGAGCGAACAATACGTAGATATGTAAAAAAGTATAGTGACGAATTGATTGAGAATGGGTACGAACTTATTTCCGGAGAGAGATTGAAGAGCTTCTATTCTGGTCAGGACATCGATGTCCTGACCAAAGTGGATAAGACGACACGCCAAGGTATTTTTAACATGAAATCGTTTTTGAATATTGCTATGCTATTGAATGATAGTCCGAAAGCAAAGGAATTACGTACCATGATGCTTAATATCACGACTAATACGATTACGAGACTGGCTGGTGGGGATACGAAATATATTAATCAACGTGACGAGAGGTTTTTACTAGCGTCGTATTATAATGAGGGGTATAATAAAAA
>JAZOUF010000063.1:0-8200 GCA_045657985.1 Candidatus Nanosyncoccus sp.
TGTGCCCGCCGCGCCCCCTCCACCAACTTCACAATTTCTAACACCGACAATCCAAAAAAATCGTACGCCAGTATTTCCATAATCTGCACTGTCGGCTTCTTGCCAGACGCCCTTTCCTGCGCATACCGACAAATCGTCATCAGCGCGTGCATCTTTTCATCGTTAAATAAATTATCACGCTTCTCATAAGCAATCTTGATTTCTTTGTGCGATTTGAGATATGGCAAAAGTGGCTCAAAATACTTCGATTTATAAGAAATCACTGCAATATCACTCTGCCTGACACCTTGACGCACTAGCCTTGCAATTTCATTCGCCACCCAACCAAATTCCGCATCCGACGAGTTGAACTCTATCCTATAAAGTTGCGACTCTTTCGGTGCCGGCTTATGAGCCAGTAATTCTTTATCCGCAAATCTGTCCGTCGCTTGATTTATAATCTCGCGTGAAAAATCCAAAATCTCCTGCGTACTACGATAATTCTCTACTAGCGGTATCACTTCCGCAGCATAATAATTTTGAAAATCCGTCAAATTAGAAGCCAAAGCCCCCTGGAACTCATAAATCGCCTGGTCGTCATCCCCCACCGCCATAATCATCGGCTGTTCGTAGTCGGTCAACTCCTTCACAATTGCAAATTGCGACGGGTTCGTATCCTGAAATTCATCTAACATAATATACTGATACTTTTCCTGCAAAGTCATCTTAAACCCAGCATCTATCGTCAGTGCTTTCACCGCTTCCTCAATCATATCGTCAAAATCAAACAGCCCATTCTCACGCAAATACGCATCGTATTGCTTCATCACCTTTGCTACCGATAGCAATTTCTTATTCGCCACCGTATCTTTCAAGCGGTACTCACCCTTAGCGTCCTTCTCAAAATTATCATTTCGCCATTTCGTTAAAGCCGCAATACTACCCGCACTCTCCGCCACCATTATGGCCTCTTTCAGACTACGTGCTAGTTGCGCAATCGTTCTTTCTATATTGTTAATAATAATTTCATTATCATAATTTTTTATTAATTCAAAAATCGGTAAATACGCGCTGTCTAATGATTCCTGGATTTTTCTCGGCACGACCTTTAAAAGATACGGCGAAATTGTTTCCGACAGCACCCGCGAATCCTCTATATTTTGCTCAGCAATCGTCAATAAATCATCCGCTGAAAGCCTCGCCGACTTCGCCGAACTTATCACTTCGATGATATTTTTCACCGCATCGCCCCGTAGTATGTCATCCCCTGGTAACTTATCCTGCAATTCTTTCACAATTTTATACTGCGTCACTTCATCTATTGCCACATCTAGCCGCCGGTCATAGCTATCCGAATAATCTTTATACTGCGCCAGTATCTCTTGCCCAAACGCATGATAAGTCCCAATGTTTACTTTCAGAGCGTCTTTTCCAATAATCGTTTTTAGTCGCTCACGCATATTCTTCGCACCAGTATCCGTAAAAGTAAGACACAAAATATTTTCCGCATTCGTATCGGTATTTTTCAAAATATAAGCCACTTTCTCTGATAGTAGCTGTGTTTTACCCGTTCCAGGCCCCGCGAGCACCAAAAGTGGCCCGTCCAAATACTCCACCGCTCGCTTCTGATTTGCATTTAAGCCCATCTTACCTCCTTTTAGTGCACCTTTTATTTCACTATATCCATGATTTGTTTTAGCCTCGCTAATCCATCCGGCACATCAATCGCACCACTTCGAATTGCCTTGAGCGCCGAAACGCCCTCCACTGTTACTTCTGGTTGATACAAAACATCTTCACTTAACTTCACCCCATACTGATAATTTCGAGATGGCGTGTCACATGTTAGCCGCAAATCCCCCACCCCGCAATATAAGTCCACTGTCTCAGCCTTAGCGCCATTGGCCACTAATATCTCCTCCATCTCATGGGCAACCTCCGTGATAAACTCCTCGTACTCTTCACCACCAGGCAAAAGCCCCAAATACCCCGCAAGCACAGCATAGACATTCTTCAATGCTCCGCACATTAGCACTCCTCGCATATCAGTCGTATAATCAAACTTTATAAAGTTAGCACCAAACATTCGCATAAGTCGTTCGTCCGTCACCGTAAGGAATGTTTCTTTTCCCGCTTTAATATCATCCGCAAATCCAGGCCCCGATATCACTGCCACATCCTGAAAATCCGCAAACACCTTATCGTCAAGAATTCCCTTTGTCGCTACTATGAGCGGTCTATTCTTGGGCAAGGCTGGCAATAACTCCGGCAAAGCCGCTGACGGCGCCACCAGTAGCACTTCAGATGCCTCGTCCAGCACATTCTCTATTGATACATCCGGTAGCAGAAACGGATCATAATAAGCCACCTCGTATTTATTCGCACTCAGTATCTCTCCAAGCGCCGTCCCGTAAGCCCCCGCACCAATAATCGCTATTTTCATATATCCATCATATCACAAAAACTGCCACCGTTTGCTCAATTAGTCCACATCCACTACCGCTGCTGCAAGCTGTGGTATAATATAACCATGCATAAAGAAGGTCAAGATTGGATCTACACAGACATCGTAAAGGACCATTTTTTAAATCCGCGGAATTTTTTAATGGGGGACGAAGCGCAATTCAATTACGACGCGGTAGGAATAGTGGGAAATCCGATTTGTGGTGACCAGATGAAAATGTTCCTCCAAATCAAAAATGACAAAATTACCGACATCCGCTGGAAGACTTACGGTTGCGCTTCCGCTATCGCTTCCACATCGGCACTATCGGAACTCGCAAAAGGCAAGACCCTAGATGAAGCGCTCGAGATTTCCGCAAAGGACATCGACGACTATCTCGGCAATCTACCGAAGCACAAGTTCCACTGCTCAGTACTTGGTCACGAAGCCTTAAAAGACGCCATTTCAAAATACCGTAAAAGCAAATCTACTACATCTTAATCGTGCTAATGCCCTGCAAGCGTTTGACAACTCCGGGCAATACTTCCATCACGCGTTCCACATCCGCCATAGTATTTTCTAAGCCAAATGAAAACCGGATAGAAGAATGCGCAACTTCCGCATCGCCAGTCTTGGCCATCAATACGTGTGATGGCTTAATGTCGCCAGCAGCACAGGCCGAACCAGTAGAAACGATTATTCCTTCGGCATCAAGATAGAGCTGGATAGACTCCCCCTCGGCGGCAGCAAAGGAAGCATTCAAGATATTCGGCAAAGATTTACCCTCACGCATATCAGTATTTAACGAACTCCCAGGGATTTCGTCGAGGATACGGTCAGCAAGCGAATTTCTTAGTTTTGCGACATATGTCGCAAAACTGGCAGTTGAATTGATTTTCTGCATTTCAAGGAGTGCGGTTTTGAATCCAATGATACCGACCGTATTATAAGTGCCACCACGACGCTTCTTCTCCTGATTACCACCAATGATAAGTGGCCGAAAAGGTGCACCATCACGCACATATAGTGCGCCCACTCCTACAGGACCGCCTATTTTATGTGCCGAAAACGTTGCATAATCTAGGCCGAGTTTCTTAACATCAATAGGGATTTTGCCAAGTACCTGAGTGAGATCGGAATGGAGATAATGCTTCTTTCTAGGTCTGGTTATATTCGGTAGAATATAATCGCCAAGTTCGTTATTTGCCAGCATACAAGAAAAAAGTCCAGGAGTCTTATCGCCACGATAAACCTTCGCAGCCTCAATAATGGAATGATGCTCATAGGGAGAAGTACCAATCTCGTACCCCTCAAAAGTATGAATGACCGTATTATTAGACTCCGAAGCGCCCGACGTGAAAATAATCTCCCCTGGCTCAGCACCAATTATCTTAGCTAGAAGTTCGCGACATTCCTCTATTTCGTTCATCGCCAAGTGCCCAGGAGTATGAAGCGCCGAAGCGTTAGCAAAAAACTTCTCGTCTGCCTTCCGCATCGCCTTTCTCACGCAGGGAAGTAGCGGCGTCGTCGCTGCATAATCTAAATATACCATGCCAACATTATACCACACCATTATTTTCGTCCTCATAATACAATTTATATGTAAATACATAATCGTAACGGAGAAATATGGAAAATACAGCACCACAAGACATCAGTATTAAACTTTATCGTAGCCTCAAGCGCAAGCTTCAACGCTACGAAGCGGACAATTATGACAAAATCTATCTCATCCCGTGCAATGGTAGTGAAAATTGGCGAGAACTCGCCGAACATTCCGCCTTAATATATTATTACGAAGTCTGCGAAAAACTAAATTCTAAAGCGCATTTCTATGCTGACACGCTAAGTCTATATGATGAATATAATATCGGTTATATGCGCACACTAAAAATTGACAACATCCGTCGTAACCTTAAAAGAGTCGGTCTTTATAAATCTGAAGCCGTCAACGATAAATTTTACATCTTTACACTTAATAAGACTTTCACGCCAAACCATCTCGCCATGTTGAAAAAGCGCGAAGAAGAACGTCGCGCCAAAAATCTCACTGTCATCGGCACTAACAATCTCAACCCCGAGCTCCACCAACTCATCGTTGCCAATGCCACTCGTATGCACCGTCTTTGCAACAACCACCTAGACAAGCTCAGCAGCCAGACCATCGGTCATGATATCGTCTGCCTTTCAGATGGTCTGCTCACTTACTATTATCGCCTCACAGCCATCAAAACAACAACTAGCCCGTATGCCATTCAGGTGCTCGGCAAAATGCGTTCCAATGTCTACAGCCTTATCTTTAATGTTCGCGTTCTTGGCGATACTAAACTCTGGGATCTTAGAACGGTCACCTCCATCAGCGAATCACTTTACACAATCCGCGACAAAATAGAATCACAAATCAAACGTATTCTTAAAAATAGTCGCGAAACACAAGCAAAACCAGCAACGACACAAAAACCACAAAAACAGCCACAAAAAGGACAACAAAATGGAACCAATTAACCTCTCAGAAGCAATTCGGCAAATAGAATTACACGGCATGCGCTCGTGGTTTATTGACACACTCACCGACTCTTTTCGCGACGCCCGCAAAAACAAACTCGCTACCTTCAACGAACACAAATACGACGTCAACTGGCCAGAAAATATCATCCATCTCGCGGACGCCGCTTTGGAACGCTATTATGCTCCAAGCAGCTCCATTTCTTTCGTTATCTATGAACCGATGATTCGCGAGATTTTCGCAGCACCTTTCATCGACCGCGTAATCCATCACTTTCTTTACCGCATGCAAGCTGGCTGGTGGGATCGTCGTTTCCTACCCGACTCCTACAGCTGCCGAGTGGGTAAAGGCACCCTCTATGCCGTCGAGCGCGTTCAGAAAATGATGCAACGAGCCACCAGTAATTACACCAAGGAAGCCTATGTCATCAAATTAGACATCCGTGGCTATTTCATGTCGCTTCCACGCCAAAAATTGCTAGACCGCATCAAGTGGGGATTAGATCGTCAATTCGCCCCCTACCGCGAAGTTCCTGCCGCTCACGAACTTTATAAACTTTGCTACTTCCTATGGCGGCAAATTCTTCTTGATGATCCAGTCAAGAAGTCTCGCCGCCGCGGCAGCATTTATGATTGGCAAAATCTTCCCCGAGAGAAAAGCCTCTACACCCAAGTCCCGGGACAAGGCATCGTCATCGGTAATCTCACCTCGCAACTCGTTTCTAACATCTACCTAGACCAGCTAGATCGTTTTATTAAGTTCACTCTAGGCTATAAGTATTCCGGACGCTACGTGGATGATTTTATCATCATTGTTAAAGATACCGAATACGCCAAAGCCAAAAAAGACGTCAAACTCATTGAGGAATACTTAAGAAACGAACTTGGTCTCACTCTTCATCCTAGAAAACGCGTTTATCAATCCGTTTATAAAGGTATCTCTTTCCTTGGCGCTCGCATCTATCCCAAATGCCTCTATCCATCCAACCGCATTCAAATCAAATTCAAACGTTCCCTAAATAAGCTAGCCGAAGGTCAGATCAAAGACGAAAGTTTCACCTCATATCTAGGTTTTCTAGAGCATCTTGATGCCGATAAATACGTCAAACATAAATTCGACAAATATGGCTACGATTTCTCGCTCTACCAAGAGTTCAAAGACAAGAACAAACGTCGTAACATGAAAGACATCATGTCTAACCTTAAAAGTTCACATAGGCCAAAGGGCAGTGGGGAGTTGCGAGAACAGCCCCGCGACGCGACAGCGGCGCGGCGACAACCCGGCAGACCAGCCGCGGAGCCCTAACGGGCTACACAGCGCACAGACCTTCCGTTGCTGCGATTGTTGTTGTTCGCCGGGTTCAGATTGCCGGAATTGAAGTTCAGGTTGTAGGCATTGGAGCCATTACGTACTGTACTAGACCAGTAGTTCCCGTTGTTGGTAAAATTGTAAAGCGTAGAACCATTGAGGTTGCCCGAGCGAACAAACACGCGCAAGCGGTTTTTGTGGATCTCTCATATTTGACCGGTACCCTTGGGTACACGGGTTGTCTTGAACTCCGTTTTTGCGAAGTGGATCCATCCAACTCCCCTGCTTTTCACCAGCCGAAGTAATCCTTAAGGAAATTCTACGCGAAGTCTAGTCTTCACGATGCTCGGGACGTCTTGATTCTTCCTGGTGACCCCCATACCAACATTATACCATAACCTAAATCCCCCAAACGATTCTAAAATTTTTGCATTTTAGCCAAACTCGGCAAAAAATCTTAGCCAAACTCGGCAATTTCCCCTGAAATGTGTTACAATAATAGCATAAACAGGAAAAGATATGAAAAAGTATTATGATAGAATCGCAGATCAGCAAATCCAGAGGGATTTAGCTATCATAGGCGCCGTCGTAATTGAGGGACCTAAATGGTGTGGCAAGACTACCACAGCAAAACAATTTGCCAAATCCGAGCTTTATCTTGCCGATCCAGACAAGATGAACGAATACAAGATAGTTAGCGACATCAGCCCAAAATCATTACTTAAGGGAGATAAGCCGAGGCTCATCGATGAATGGCAAGTAGCCCCAAAATTATGGGATGCCATTCGCTATGACGTAGATCGTTCACAAAAATTCGGACAATATTTATTAACAGGTTCATCATCACCACACGGCAAGAAAGACGTCTTCCATACAGGAACAGGACGGTTCGCATGGATCAAAATGCGCCCGATGTCACTCTACGAATCTGGAGACTCCAGCGGAGAAATATCATTTTCTCAATTATTCGAAGCACCAAAAAACCTAACTGGAATAAACGCAATAAAATCATTTGACGAGCTGGCATTCTTAACCTGCAGAGGCGGCTGGCCAAGAATGAAGGACATCGACAATAAACCCGACGCACTAAGAATAGCCTTTGAATATATAAATGGCGTTGTACGTTCCGATTCAAAGGATAGCAACGAAGAAAATACCCCACGCAAAATAGAACGAATGAGACGCGTCCTAAGGTCGCTAGCCAGGAATCAAGGCACACAAGCATCCAAAGAAACCATCTTAGCAGACGTAGGAGAAGCCTTTTCCAGCCCCAAGACCTTAAAATCCGACCTCGACGAGTTAGCCAAACTTTATGTAACAGAAGATTCACTAGCGTGGAACCCAAATCTCAGGTCACAAACAGCAATCCGCACCTCGGACACGCGCTATTTCATAGACCCGTCAATCGGCACGGCGGCACTCGGTCTAGGGCCTGGCGATTTAATCAAAGACATCAATACATTCGGATTCATGTTTGAGACACTCTGTATCCGCGATCTTAGAATCTACGCAGAAACAATAGACGGCACGATATATCATTACCGCGACAAATCTGGAAACGAATGCGACGCAGTAGTACACCTGCAAAATGGTCGCTACGGACTTATAGAAATTAAACTTGGCGGCGACAAGCTGATAGAAGAGGGGGTGGAAAAGCTAGCTTCACTCCATAAAAACATTGACACAGACAAAATGGGCGCGCCATCATTCATGGCCATCATTACCGGCACCGGAACTTATGCCTATCGACGACCAGAAGACGGGATTTACATCATCCCCATCGGCTGCTTGAAGCCATAGCGCCCATAACCTAAATCCCCCACCGAAAATTAGAGGCTATTTCTTTGCGAAATAGCCTCATAATTTTCGGATTTCTCGTTCGGCAAATCTCATCTCATCGTTCATCTCACCGACTCCAGTCTGCCTCATCAGAACATTCAATGTGCTTTCTTCAGCAGGAGGAG
>JAZOUF010000064.1:0-5141 GCA_045657985.1 Candidatus Nanosyncoccus sp.
CATCGTGATGAATGTGATAAACTTTTGACGCAATATTACTAAGGTATGCCATTTCGTGCTTCGCTGTATTACCACTTCCCACCACAACTACCTTCTTACCTTTATAAAGCGCACCGTCACAAGTCGCACAATAAGAAATCGGACGTTTCCCAGCACCTTTCATTTGCTTCTCAGAAAGTTTCCTCGGTTCCGTCCCCGTCGCGATAATTACTGCTTTACACGAATAATCTCCATCATCAGTTTTTACTACAAAGCAAGCAGCATCCATCGCGCGCTCTATGCCCAGTACCTCAGCATATTCAATCCCCGCCCCTAAATTATCCATCTGATGATATATTTTCTGTGACAAATCTGCCCCACTCACGCCCATATCGCCTGGCCAGTTCTCAATGTTGACGGTATTGATGATTTGCCCACCATAGATTTTCTCTTCAATCACCAGAACCGACTTATTCGCCCGACTTAGATAAATCGCCGCCGTCATCCCTGCAATACCTGCACCTATGATTATTACATCTACCGCTTTTTGAGTCACCGCATCCTCACTCATCTACTACTTCTCCAACAATTTTTCCAACTTTTTCGGCGAAATCACACCCACCTCGCGCGCCACTTCTTTGCCATCGCGCAGTAGCACGAAGCATGGAATCGTCGATACTTCATACGAATCAGCAAATTCTTCTTCCTCGTCAATATTCACTTTACGCACCTTCAGCTCTGGATGCTTTTCCTCAAACTCCGCCACCACTGGTTTCATCATTTGACAAGGTCCACACCAGTCCGCATAAAAATCAATTAGCTCCATTATAATACCTCCTTTATTGCTTCTTCCATTTCTGCCGGCGTATCGGTTGGACCAAATCGTCGTACCACTTTTCCATCACGATTCACCAAGAACTTCGTAAAGTTCCATTTAATAAATCCCGCTTCTTTCTTCACGCCAGGCATCGCTGCAATTGCTTTCATCGCCAGTTTATTCTTCATTCCCTTAGGCTCAGGATCGTCAGCAATTTGTTCTTTCAGATACTTCCAGACTGGCTCTGCCTCGTCGCCATTCACTTCTACCTTGGCTAACTGATCAAAAGTCGTCTTGTATTTCGCAGTGCAGAATTCATGAATCTCCGCATCTGTTCCAGGCGCCTGATGCCCAAACTGATTACACGGAAAATCCAAAATCTCCAGCCCCTTGTCATGATAATCTTTATAAAGATTTTCTAGCCCTTCATACTGTGGCGTAAACCCACATCCCGTCGCCGTATTCACAATTAAAAGAACCTTACCTTTTAGTTCCGCCAAATCCAGTTCACCCCCATCCCGTTTTTTCACTTTGTAATCATATATGCTCATAGTAACTCCTATTATCAACATAATTATAACACGAGAACTAGACTTTCTACTTGACTTTACCCTCTTATCTTGCTAAGATAATACTATACCGTAAGGTATTTTCGAGAATACTCGCCCGCCCTAGCCATTACGCTAGGGAATATTTTTTGCAATTAATCTCATCAGCCCCTCTTTTACCAACTCTAAATCAGAATTAGGCACTCTGCCAATTTTACTATATAAACGATAAACACTTATATTTTCTACCTGCGATACAACTGCTGTCTGTAGCCTTTTCTTGAATTTAAAACATACATACCAAGAACCTTCGTGCTTCTTGGACGTCAGCGGAATGCCCACAAAATTATACTTACTCAATTTTCTCAACACTAACACTGGCCTAGCAAAAGTTTCTCCCTTACCACATATCTCCGAACCAACATTCTCACCAACAGCACACCACCACACTTCGCCATCATTTATCGTACGTAATTCTCCAACATAGTCTAACTTTTCCTTAATTACAATCCATCTTTTAAAATCTTTCCGATTATTTCGCATAAAACTCCTCTCAGTTTTATGCACCCTATCACAACGACTTCAAAATTACAACCTCCCACCCATACAATTCAAACCATAACCTTTACCACCCCAAGCAAAATTAGTATTACGGCTGGGCTTAAACCGCAAAGCTATACTTTATTTATCACCGGAATCACAATCGGCGTATGTCCAGTCGCATCAAAGAGAATATGCGTAATGTCTTCCTTAATTTCCTCTTTCAATACTTTCATTTCCGGATCCGTCGCGATTGACTTGTCTGTCTTTTGACGCAAATAATGCCGAATCTTTCCAATCAATTCCTCCGAATTATCAAGATAAATAAACGCACGCGACACAATATCAGGCGTTTTCATTAGATGTCCGGTTTTCTTGTTTAGCGTCAAGACAATCACAAAAATCCCCTCGCGCGAAATATGAATCCGATCTTTCACTACCGCCTCATGTACCGGCTGATCCGCATCGTCATACAATTTATTCCCTACATGAATCCGTCCACATTTGCGAATCGTCTTATCCGGCATCAGCTCTACGATATCGCCATCATCTGCCAGCATAATTCTCTCACGCTTGAGACCAATCACATTTTCCGCCATCTCCGCATTATGCTCCAGCATATAAAACTCACCATGATACGGCATATAGTTTGTCGGGTGCATTCTCGTTACAAAATCCACATGGTCCTCATAGTACGCATGACCAGACAGGTGCAAAGGCCCAATATTGGTTAAATGCGTCTTACCATTCTGAATTACTTGTGCACCCTCACGAAGCAACCCATCCACCGTATTCACTACATGTGGCTCATTCCCAGGAATTGGGTTGGAGCTGAAAACTATCGTATCGGTAGATTTAATCTTGATGTATTTGTGCGCACCCGTCACCATACGATTAAGCACCGCATTCAACTCGCCCTGCGACCCAGTACACACGATACAAACCCTCTCATCTGGAAGTTTAATAATATCTTCCATTTTCACAATCGTGTCTTTCGGTACCTTGATAGCTTTCGCTCTAAGCGCCACCTCCACGTTATTAATCATCGAAAAGCCCGAAAACGCCACCTTTCGCCCACGCGCCGCCGCCTCTTTGAGCACTAGTTCAATACGCGAAATCTGTGACGAGAAACACGAGATGATTACCCGCCCATTCGCATAATGATCCATCACGCGCCCCAAATTTTCCCCCACGTCATACTCCGAATGTGGATGGTGTCCTGGCGAATCAATATTCGTCGATTCATTCAACATCAAATCCACCCCTTCATTCTTCGCAATCTCGTCTAGCCGTTCATAATCCGTCTGAATCCCCATCGGCCGCTCCTCATGTCGCCAGTCACCAGACAGGTAAATCAAACCATTCGGCGTCCTGACTACAATCGCCGCATTCCCCGGAATTGAGTGCAGAGTATGCACAAATTCCACCGTGAAGTATTGTCCCACTTTAATCTGCTCGTGCTTGAATGGGTCCACCTTCACGTAATTCATTTCCGGCACATCTTCAAGCTCGCTCATCTGCCGCTGAATCATCCCAATCGTAAAATCCGTCGCATAAATCGGCGTCAGATGCGAGAACTTCGGCAACAAATGCCGGCACGCTCCGATATGATCAAGGTGCGCATGCGTAAAGCAAATGGCTTTCACCTTCGAGATATTATCCTCTAGATACTTAATATCTGGAATTAAATAGTTCACCCCAGGATAATCTTCTCCTGCAAAAAGCACACCCATATCTACCACTATCATCTCGCCCTTATACTCGATGATGGTCATATTTTTACCGATACCAAATTCCCCCACACCACCAATCGGAATCACTCGCACCGCCTCTGGATCTGGTCGCATCTGCTTCAGTTTCGCATTCGTAATCTGCTCACCATTATAGCCGTTATAGCGTGACTTATTCACCGGTACCCCAATAATATGCTGAGTAGCCTGCGCATTCACATCCTGCGAAAGCATTCGCTGATGGTGCACCATATCACCTTTTTTCGTAGAAACCGACAAATTCACTTTCCGCTTCTCTGCTTCAGCCTTTGCATTAGCTTTAGAATTGTTCTTGGATTTACTTCCGCCATTTTTACCGACATTCTTCGCCTGTGGCGCTACTTTTGCACCCTTAGAGGCGTTTTTATGCGAAGTGGGCTTATTACCCACTAGCCCCGCATCCTTACCTCCGGGAGCAAAATTCGTATTAAAATTTCGCTTTTGCGCTTCTTCAAACTGTTTTTTTATATCTGGTAATCTTTCTGCCCTAGATTTTAAGAGCCGGGCACGACGCTCTTCCTCGTTTATATTCATAAGTTCCTTTTTTATTACAAGTAAATTCGTTACCTCTATTATAGCAAATCCCTTGCATTTTCGCAACCCATTTGCTATAATTAAAACATACTTAATTTGACCGACCCACCAGGGCCGGCCGTTTTATTAGAAAGGAAATATGGAAGGTTTAGACTTAAAACAAATGACCGCAATGGTTGATATCATTGCCGAAGAAAAAGGTTTACCAAAAGAAACCGTCATCGGCGTCATTGAACAGGCCATCGCTGCCGCTTGGCGCAAAGATAACGGTGATCGCGAAATGAACGTCCGCGCCGTATTAAACACCCAGACCGGCGAAGCCGACGTATTTGTCGCCCGGGAAGTCATCGAGGAAGGTGTAGGCTACAATCCCGCCACCGAAATCCCTCTAGACCAAGCCGGCAAAGACGCTAAACTCGGCGACATCGTTGAGGAAAAGCACGTCGTCAAAGATTTCGGTCGGGTTGCCGCTCAAACCGCCAAGCAAGTCGTCATCCAACGTCTCCGCGAAGCTGAAAACGATGCCGTTCTTACCGCTTTTGAAGACAAAATCGGCACCATCGTCACCGGTACCATTGCCCGCGTCGAGCCAAAGCTTGTTCGCATTGACCTCGGTCGCGCTACTGGTATCATGCCAAAAAGCGAACAAATCGACGGCGAATACTACACTGTAGGCGGTCGTACTAAAGTTTACATTAAGAAAATTGAACGCGGCGATCGTGGTGCCCAACTCATTCTCTCCCGTGGTTGCCCAGAATTTGTTGAATACCTCTTCCGCCAAGAAGTCCCAGAACTCGACAATCACACCGTCGAAATCAAAGGCATCGCCCGCGAAGCCGGCCGTCGTACCAAGATTGCCGTTACTGCCACCACCCCAGGCATTGACCCAGTTGGCACTTTTGTTGGCGGTCGTGGCATCCGCGTCCAAGCCGTCATGAACGAAATCGGCGACAA